>PBCP01000085.1 GCA_002717145.1 Planctomycetaceae bacterium
ATACTCAGTCCGTAAACTATTACGGAATATCTTTAATTCATTAAATCTACCACTAACAAGGGGATATGCAAGTGGGAATAAGCACTTCTAATAGATGAAAAACAGCTCAGGATCAGTCAAAAAAACCTATTTCCGTAGGTGTAATCGGGCATGGATGGACTTACTAAGCGCGATCACACTCCAACACGATGCCGAGATTGAAATAAACTGATCTTCACCATGAGGAAACCCCGATTCAAAGTACTCCTGGATTGGCTTGCTTCGTGTCAAAACGTGCCAAGTACCGTCTTTCTTCTGACCTTCTAATAAGTAATCCACTCCCAGTGAGCACCATTCTTCATGGATCAATTCCGGTTGGACTGTCAATAATGCTGTCATAATAAGCCCTGTGGCATAAGCATCGCTCTGCATCGTGTCAGTTTGGCCCCAACCTCCATCCTCAAGTTGCAGTTGTTTTAACGTGCTTATCATCTTTTGTAACTGCTCTAAATCGGCTTGATTACCCAACTGTTGATTTGGCCGCTTTTCGCTCTGCTTCCGCAAGCGAGCACGTAGAAGCTTCCGGTTATCATCAGGCCAGGCCGGAATTTCACGCAATGCTTGTTGATAGTATTGAGTATTGATCAGCCAATACCACCCCATGAGCTGAAACGCTCTATCTTCAGCCGAAACAGCCTTCGTTTTCTGGTACCACTTGCGGATATCGTTGACTCGCTCCATTAACTTCTCTCGCTCAAAAGTACCCAACGCGGCAATTGCTAAGCCGGTAG
Organism: Planctomycetaceae bacterium; assembly: GCA_002717145.1. Classification (GTDB taxonomy): domain Bacteria; phylum Planctomycetota; class Planctomycetia; order Pirellulales; family Pirellulaceae; genus UBA721. The sequence continues at coordinate 771 of PBCP01000085.1, forward strand.
CCGTAAAGTCACTTGACTCCAGAGGAGGCCGAATTGTATTGATTTTCCAGGGCCGTTCCGGCCTGTATATTTCCAACAGGTATTCAAGCAATTCATTTGTCCCTTCTAATCGCCGCGATTCATCGTTTCCTTCCTCCTCGGTCAATTGCGATGTCGACATAAACTGGGCAAGCGCGTAGCCAGCCGTGAAAGCTCCCCCGGGAACACCTCTGCCTTGAGCGAGATCTGCCTTTCGTTTCAAAAAGAAGTCGGCGGTGAACTTACGCTGAAGCTCAAGCCAATGGCGATCAGCTTTGATTCCAATTAATTCAGCGTTTGATGCAGCCATCACGGGCAACGCCTGATGGTGACACGTAAAGCATGATTTTTCTTCGACATATGCTGTGGCACTTTTCACGATTGGATCAAGCGCCTTTTCGACTGCAATCTTTACACGCTCAATCGTGACCGGTTTCGCCATAAGCGAATTCGGAATTCCTGTCATACTGAAGAATCCAATCATCACAAGCGTGATTTGAATCAACGATTTAACAACAATATTCATGATCGAGGCTTTTTAGTTTGGTAACCTAAAAGACAAGTCCGATTTGAGATAGATTATCTCATAAGAACACTCATCTTACTCGATTCGGCTGTTTTACTTCCGTCAAAACTTAGCAGCACTGCCCAAAACAATGTCTTGCTTCAACAATAACCGTTCTCTGCTTCCCCCCTTCTTCCTACTTTTCTTTACCATCATTCTCATGACAGAACCAGTTTTAGATGCTCAGGCTCAGGACCTGTCCCGACAGGCAGGCTATGACCGCCCCGTCTCTCCATCGAATCAAAGTCGCAGCGTCGTGGTTGCTAAGCACGGAATGGTTGCTACTAGCCATCCCTTGGCCGCTCAGACCGGATTAGACATTCTCAAAGCTGGTGGAAATGCTGTTGATGCTGCAATCGCAGCTAACGCCATGTTGGGAGTTGTCGAACCGATGAGTAACGGAATCGGAGGAGACCTGTTCTGTATATACTGGGACAACAAGTCCAAGAAACTCTATGGACTCAATGCCAGCGGGCGCAGTCCATATCAGGCGACCCGGGAATATTTTTCAGGAAAACAGCTAGATGAGATTCCTCTTTTCGGCCCACTTGCTTGGTCTGTGCCGGGATGCGTTAGTGGATGGCAGGCACTTAACGAGCGATTTGGTACAGTACCGCTGAAACAAATTCTGGCTCCTTCCATTCATACTGCCAGAGAAGGATTTCCTGTTTCGGAAGTCATTGCCCACTACTGGAATGTTTCCACGGCTTCACTAGTAGCCAATCCGGGTTCTGCGATGACCTATCTCGTTGATGGCAAGCGGCCGCCTGGATTTGGTGAGATTTTTCGCCTCCCTAAACTTGCTGACAGTTATCAACTCATTGCAGAACAAGGAGGTGATGCTTTCTATCGCGGTAAAATAGCTCGTGAAATAGTTGCCTACAGTGAAAAGGTTGGTGGACTGTTCACCATGAAAGACTTCCTTGATCATAAGGCGACCTGGGTAGAACCAGTTTCAACCAATTATCGGGGGTTTGACATTTGGGAGCTCCCCCCCAGCGGTCAGGGGATTGCAGCGTTGCAAATGCTTAATCTGATCGAACCATATGATGTCAAATCCATGGGACCTGGAAGTGCGAACTGGCTACATCTATTCAGCGAAGTCAAGAAACTCGCATTTGAGGATCGCGCAAAATTCTATGCTGACGTTGATGTTGTCGACGTACCAGTCAACATATTGATTTCCAAAGAATATGCAAAACAGCGGGGTGCCCAAATCAACATGAAACAGGCAAACGACCAAGTCCGTCATGGTGAACCCAGAATCCAAAACGGCGACACTGTCTACCTCACTGTGGTCGATAAAGACCGAAATTGCTGTTCATTCATTCAAAGTATCTTTCATGGCTTTGGCTCCAAAGTGACTCCTCCTGAAGTTGGATTCGCTATTCAAAACAGAGGTGCCCTGTTTTCATTGGATGAAAACCACCTCAATCGTCTTGCCCCCCACAAACGTCCCTTCCATACCATTATTCCAGCCATGGTGACCAAAGATAATAAACCGTATTTCTCTTTTGGTGTCATGGGGGGAGATATGCAGCCTCAAGGACACGTCCAAATCCTTGTTAACATGATTGACTTTGGGATGAATGTACAGCATGCCGGTGACCTCGCTCGTATCCGGCATTTGGGCAGTTCGACCCCAACTGGAAAAATGGGAGATGGTCTGGGAATCGTTGAAGTCGAGTCAGGTATTCCTGATACGATTGTCGACGAACTGAAATCACGTGGACACCGAGTCCGTCGCAGCGTCGGAGGCTTCGGAGGATATCAGGGTATTCTCATTGATCACAAAAACGGCGTCCTGCACGGTGCAACCGAGCCGCGCAAGGACGGAACGGCTGTTGGCTACTGAGCCCCCTGCCAATGCGACAACAAAGTAGACATTCACTCCACAAGGATTCCAAAATGACAACGCGTAGATCTTTTTTATCTTTCCTCTCTGCCGTTGGCACATACGCTGCCGTACCAGACTGTCACGGTTTCGCACGAGCTCCCAAAATCAAAGTTGGGCAGATTGGGACCAAACATGCTCACGCCAGTGGCAAAGTTGGAACTGCCAGAAAGTATTCAGAAATTTACGATTTTGTAGGAGTTGTCGAACCAGACGATGTGCAATGGGAACGAGTCAAAGATACGCCCCCCTATCAAGGTATACCTCGTATGACTCGCGAGCAGTTACTCAATGAAGAAGACCTACAATTTGTTTGTGTTGAAACTGAAGTGAAAGACCTGATAGCGGCAGCTTTACAATGTGTCGAGGCGGGAAAGCACATTCACTTGGATAAACCAGCCGGCGTTAACTACTCAGGTTTTGAAAGAGTCGTTGCGATTGCAAAGCAAAATAACGTCTTAATCCAAATGGGATATATGTTCCGCTACAACCCGGGATTTCAATTTATATTTCAAGCTATTCGTGACGGGCTGCTGGGTGATGTTTTTGAAGTAGACGGTGTCATCAGCAAAAAGATCGGCGATAGTACACGCAAGGAACTGGCCAAATATGCCGGTGGAACAATGTTTGAATTAGGGTGTCATCTAATCGACTCTCTTCATGTCGCGATGGGTGCGCCACAACGTGTCACCGCTTTTCCAAGGACAACCTACCCGGAGAAAGACCGTCTGGCTGACAATATGCTGGCTGTCTTTGACTATCCACATGCTACTGCCACTATTCGGTCTGCCATGATGGAAGTTGATGGTTTTCGTCGGCGACAGTTTATCGTAGTCGGTAGTGAAGGCACTATCATACTCCGGCCGTTGGAAAAACCAGTCTTGGAGTTAACACTCGAAGCGACCAAAGGCAAACACGCCAAGGGATCTCACTTTGTGGAGTTACCCGCACTTGGAGGACGATACGATGGTGATTTTCTAGAAATGGCTGCCGTGCTTCATGGAGAAAGAGAGTTTCCCTTTAGTTATCAGCATGACCTGGATGTACAAAAGAGTGTCCTTCTTGGCAGTGGCCTGAAATTGAGCTAAGCAAGTATGACGACAGGATCTGCCCCGGTTAACGCCCATACATCAAGTAAAGGCGAGAGGAAACCAGCGGGAGCACGCTATGTGTCGAGTAACAATCCCTTTTATGAGAGTACGTTCATTAACCAAATGTTTGACACCAAAGAAGCATTTGGGGAACAATATGCGTGTAGTAATTCATTCATCCCATCAAACGTTCTTTTCGTGCAACGCTTACTGCCTACCAATTTGACGCCCAGAGCTTTGGATTTCAGGAAGACAACAGCCGTTAAGCGCAACGTTTATTGACTATTCAACATCGTGAATTCCGATCCTACAGATGTCAATCTCGTACAGGCTGCCAAACAAGGTGACCGGACTGCGCTGATCCAGCTCATTGAAAATTATCAACATCGACTTTACCGGGCCTTGTTACCGATCACCAATAATTCTGAAGAAACACTCGATGTCATTCAGGATGCGTTTGTTCAGGTCTTTCGTAAATTACATACTCTTCAGGAAGATTCTCATTTCTTCACCTGGGTCTATCGCATAGCATTTAACATCGCCCGTACTCGCCAACGTCGGCAGCGTCCCGATTCCATTGATACGTCTCAAATCATGATTCCCTCACCTGACCAGTCAGCCGAACAAAAATTCGAAAGCAGTGAATTTCGCGAAGCCCTCAGGCTGGCAATCAACCAACTTCCGGACGATCATCAGCAGGTGATCCTGTTACGAGAATTGGAAGAATACGATTACCAGCAGATTGCGTCTGCCTTGGGTATTAGCCTGGGAACCGTACGCAGCCGATTACATCGCGCCAGAGCTCAACTTCGGGAGCTACTGAGTGATTGGCTCTAGACCGTTCTCACCTAATCTAAACTCGATCATCCCATGAAGGCTGGTCTGCATTAGGGCGCCATGCCGTTGATGTGTCACTTGCTTATAACTTTCCAACACATTGTTGGAAATTGCCTCGTGTCCAGTACTTACCACCGTGAATCGTGGCCAACTCCAATGACTAAAATGCCGGGGCTCACTATACAAACTTCCATGATGGAGGACCATGACCACATCATGTGGTCTGCTTTCCTTATTGAACGTCAACAGCTCGATCCCTTCCTTCTCGATATCGCCTGGTAGTAGTAAATGGGAATGAGCGTGTTTAAGTAAGAGCACCAGACTAGCATCATTGTCACTGGAGTAATTGTGGTGTCGTATGGGAGCCATTACGTCCATAGAGACTGTCCCAAATGTCAGTTGATCTCCGGCGGAAAGTATTGCGACTGAAATCTGCTTGTCTTTTAGGCAATCAGCCAAATAGCGAACAGCCAAACCTGCCTTTTCCTGTTGCCGTTCGAATAACTGCTGATACATTCGTTCTGAGACGATGACCTGTTGTGGATAGAAGCGAGGCAATAAAAAAGGGACTGCGTTGAAGTGATCCAAATCAGCATGAGATAGAAAAACACCATCAAGCCGACTATGCCCCCGGTGCCACAACACATCAGCAATGACACGGCCAACTATTCTAAAATCCGTCAAACTTCCAGCATCATACAACCAGACTCCTCCGCCTGGAATTTCCAACAACACCGATGTACCATGCTCCACATTGATAAAGACGACTCTCAATTCATCCACTGAGGTACGAAATCCTATTCTCTGAGGCCAAAGCAACGCGCTTCCAATAATCCAAACACCGAGGCACCATCGAATTGCCTTTTGATACTCGATGAATAGCGGAATGACGCCAAAAGCCAAACTCAACAACAGATAAAAACCAATGCACCAAGCATCCGTGGGACCTGCCATCCAATGAGTCCCAGAGAAGTTCTCGTTTTGCCAGTCACTAAGCTTCCAAATGAATCCAAATCCCCAGTTCGACAAAATCGCAGGAAGGTAACAGAGTAACGGCACACTGCCTAAAATGGCCACCATAAATCCGTTAAATACTGCCACGGCAACCGGGAGGGCTAACAAAGCATTGAGTACAATACCGCTCAGGCTTACCAAATGAAATCGAGCGGCGGTTAAAGGTAACGTTACTATAATGATCATGGCTGTCGCCAGAATTGCCATGCGACAATGTCGAATTAGGGTTAGACAAATTCGAAACCCAAAAGACTTTCGACGCAAGAGTAGTCGAAGCATATCTGATCTCGGCTCACTAATCTGAGATTTAAGCAGAAACAAAGTGCCAACGGCAATGAACGACAACTGAGTTCCAACGTCAAACAGAGCTGACGGATCTATAATGAGTATGACGAAACCTGCTAAATACAATGAATAAACAGCATGGAATTCTCTAAAGCATAAGCGTCCGAACATTGATACGGTAACCAGAATAGCTGCACGTGTAACTGGAGGGCGAAGATCCACAATGACGGCATAGCACCAAATGACCGCTAACGCCGCCACGTACAACGTCCTTTGATATCTGGAGAACAGCCGCACCGGAAACAATAATCCTCCAGCCAAGACGCCAACATGAAGGCCGGAGATCGCCACTAAATGAACAATCCCTCCATTGGCAAATTGCTCTAATTCCTCTGTATGTAATCGTTGCCGATCCCCCAATAATACAGCGGAGGCAAGTCGAAACTGCCGGTCTGGTAATAGGTGCTTAAGATTGAGACGAGCGTATTTTCTTACTGTGTCCCGCATTCGTGCCAGCCACCGATCTGACGTATGAATCAATGTAATCGCCAGTGGGTTATCCGGAACATTCAGTACAAAGCCACAACGATTTCTCCAATAATGATTCGCCGGACTCCATCCACCGAGATTGCCAGCGTTCTCAAGAGGTACAGCTGTTCCAGTCACACGAAAACGACCACCAGTCGGAAATGACAGCCAGCGTTCGACCTGCTCTTCGGTTCCACTCATCGAGCAAGACAGAATTCCACGCCCACTTACCTCCACCCACTGCCATTTCCCCTCGATCATTTGCCTCACTGCATGAATTTTCACGTCTGTCATAAATCGACGCTCGCGAGAACCACGACGCAACGGATGCCAGAGTGGTTGCGGTTGCACTCGTACTTCACTCTCCAGTTCCACTATTGCGATCACCGGAGTAGTACGTAACAGTCTCGGGCGAAAGGCATCGAGTGGTTCATGCCACCAGTCAAGATAATGCCAAAGGGCAAAGAAACTAGTGACTAGAAAAACGAGAGAAACTCTAATGAATCGTTTGTTTTCTACGACTGATTCCCATCCCGCCAAAACACCTCTAAGCAACCACAGTCCCGGAATGAAACTCCCGACAACCAAAATAACGATCAAATAGATCAACGGACCGGGGCAGAAACACCTGTCGATCAGAATTCCTGTAACCGCACTGAGGAATACTCCACTTATCGGAGTGAATTGATGATGCATTATTGAACCTATATGAAATGGAAGAATTGGCTCTTCATTCCATTGCACCATCGGACTGACAATTAGCTGCCGCCTGAGTGTCTCTTGTCTGCCACATAATAAAAGAAACTGTTGTATATTGTGGATTAGATACGAGTTTTAAAGAAATGCGAGACCACTGCAAATGACATCACTTTTTTTCCCTCTACGAACATTTCTGTTAAGCGGAATACTGGCGCTATTGATGTTACCTTCTTCGCCAACTGTTGTATCGGCTCAACACACTCCCCTTACGAAACGCATTCCCAATCCACCCTACGTACTTAGAAATCGAAAAATGCCAGAGTTCCAATATCCCACCACTCGACGAGACGCCATACAGGATGATTATCACGGCACCAAGATTTCAGATCCGTATCGATGGCTTGAAGACACCGAGTCCGATGAAACGGCAGACTGGGTTAAGGCTCAAAACAAAGTTACCTTCGACTATCTTCATCGAATTGAAACGCGTCAACCAATTGCCGAACGTCTCACTACGCTTTGGAATTACGAACGCTTCGGACGCCCATTTAAAAGAGGTGAGTATTACTTTTATTCCCACAATGACGGTTTACAAAACCAGAGTGTTTTATATGTCACTGATTCTCTGGATGGAGAATCCCGGATACTGCTGGATCCCAACCAATGGTCTAGTGACGGAACTAAAGCTTTATCGTCGTATTCCCCCAGTCCAAACGGCAAACTGATGGCATACAGTGTATCCTCGGCCGGCTCAGACTGGCGTGAATGGCATGTCCTGAATGTCGAGACCGGTGAAAAGCTTAAAGACCACATTCAGTGGTCTAAATTTTCGAGTGCTTCCTGGGCTCATGATAATTCCGGCTTCTACTACAGTCGTTACGATGAACCTAAAGAAGGCGAAGAATTCTCCGGAACAAACTACTTTCAAAAGCTGTTTTTCCACAAAATTGGAACGCCTCAGTCTGATGATAAACTCATTTACCAACGTGACGATGAGAAAGAATGGGGATTTGGTGGATACGTAACAGAAGACGGCCGCTATCTTCTTATTTCAGTCTGGCAGGGATCTGATCGCAAGAACCAGCTTTTTTATAAAGACCTGAGTGATCCCGATGCCGACGTCGTTGAATTAATCTCCGGATTCGATGCAGACTATGATTTCATCGGCAATGATGGTAATCGATTCTGGATTCTTACTGATCTGGAAGCCCCTCAAAAGCGAGTGATCCAAATCAACCTCAGCAAACCAGATCGTAAAAACTGGCAGACATTAATTGCTGAATCTAAGCATCGACTGGAAGGCGTCTCCAACACCGGTGGGCATTTTATTGTCCAATATCTGCAGGATGCACAAAACCGAGTGTATGTATTCTCGGAAGAAGGAAAGCAAATCAGGGAAGTTAAGCTTCCGGGAGTGGGGTCTACCAGCGGATTTGGAGGCAAACGTGACGAAACAGAGACATTCTATAGTTTTACAAATTATGTTACTCCCACACGAATCTATCGGTACAACATTGCGACCGGAGAATCTCAACTTTATAAAGAGCCTGACGTCGCCTTCGACCCGGACCAATACGAAACGAAGCAGGTTTTCGTCCCGAGTAAAGATGGCACTAACGTTCCTCTTTTCATAACGAGCAAAAAGGGCCTGAAGTTAGACGGTAAAAACCCGACCATTCTCTACGGATACGGTGGATTCGATATTTCCCTGACTCCAGGATTTTCGGTTGCTAATCTGGTGTGGCTTGAAATGGGCGGTGTGTATGCTGTTGCCAATCTAAGAGGTGGAGGGGAATACGGCCTTCGTTGGCATGAAGCTGGAATGCGAGACAATAAACAAAACGTGTTTGATGATTTTATTTCCTGTGCAGAGTGGCTGATCGATGAGAAATACACCAATACGCCGAACCTGGCTATTCGAGGCGGCAGTAACGGAGGCCTCCTGGTGGGAGCATGTATGACGCAGCGCCCGGATCTCTACGGTGCTGCCATTCCTGCCGTTGGAGTAATGGACATGTTGCGATATCACAAATTCACCATTGGCTGGGCCTGGGTCGGTGAATATGGTAGTTCTGATGATGAACACCAATTCAATACACTCATTAAGTACTCTCCTCTACATAACCTAAAACCCGGAACCGAATATCCTCCTACCATGGTTACAACGGCCGATCACGACGATCGGGTTGTTCCGGGGCATAGTTTCAAATTTGCAGCTGAGTTACAACATTGCCATCAAGGTGCAAACCCGGTTCTCATCCGTATTGAGGAAAGCGCCGGGCACGGAGCCGGTACTCCAACCAGTAAAAGAATCGATGCTGCTGCCGACATCTTCGCATTTCTAACCGATGTGTTAAAAAATAATCGCTGGACGATTGGAGAATAAAACAATATGAAGTTAGGCTTAATCAACTCTGCTTGGGTACAAGCCGATCAACCAACTCAATTTGGTCTGCAAAAAACAAAAGAAATCGGCTTCGACTGCATCGACATCTTTATCGATCCTTTAGATGCCGATATCACCGAGCGTCGATTGATCAAGGATGAATGCGACCGTCTCGGGCTACCGATTCAATCCATCTGTTGTGTTGCTATTGGGCTCATTGATTTCAATCCCAGCGTTCAGCGTTTCCATTTGGAACGCTGCCAACACTACCTAGATCTTGTCTACGAGTACAATGCAGACAATCTATTGCTCGTACTTGGAGAATATATCTGGCAACAGGAAGTCATACCACCTGAAGAGCAATGGAGAACGGCCGTGGAGCACTGTCGCACATTGGGTGACTATGCCGAAAACCTGGGCGTACAAATCGCATTAGAACTGGAACCGTTTAAATTATCGTTACTGAACAACATCGATAACATGGTTCGATTTATTGATGAAGTAAATCACCCTGCAGTCAAAGCCAATATCGATGTATCTCATGTACTACTTGCCGGTGATGCTCCGGAAGACATCCTCAAATTAAGAGATCGAGCTATTCACGTACACATCTCTGATTGCGACGGAACCGTACATGGAGATTTGCCTCCTGGAAGAGGGGTCTGTGACTTTGTACCGTATTTAGAAGCGATTAAGGCACTTGATTTCGATGGCACTATTTCGATCGAACTCGAATACTCACCGGAACCTGACAAAATTGTGGAGTGGGTAGAGGAAGCTTACAAAGAAACCAATGCTTTAATGCAGCAGGTGGGCTTACGAGGCTAATTCATGCCAAAGCAATATTTTCGCGGGAGAATCGGTTTTGATTAGTAACACGGCTCACATGCCACAAATGCCTCGGCAACTCGATACTCCTATCGGTTGTATCGGCTCGGGTTTTATCATGGCCGACTGCCATCTGGTTGCCTACAAAAGCGCCGGATTCAATCCTGTTGCCATAGCGTCTCGAACTCCCGCTAAGGCTCAGTCCGTTGCTCAACGACACAATCTCACTGCCTATACGACTTATCAAGAAATGCTCTCGGAAGCGGATATTGAGGTGGTTGATGTTGCTGTGCCTCCAGACGTACAACTCCAAGTCATACGAGAGATCGTGAAGCATGCCGGAAAAATCAAAGGTGTTCTTGCCCAAAAGCCGCTGGGAGTCAATTACAAACAAGCCACAGAAATCGTAACACTGTGCGAAGAGGCCGGCATCGTATTATCCGTCAATCAAAACATGAGGTATGACCAAAGTGTTCGTGCATGTCGTGCTATTATCGACAAAGGCGTACTGGGGGAGCCCGTCTTTGCGAGTATCGACATGCGAGCGATTCCTCACTGGATGCCATGGCAGCAACGACAAGGCTGGGTAACTCTGAGAATCATGTCGATTCATCATCTGGATACATTTCGCTACTGGCTGGGAGATCCGATCCGCGTCTTTTGCAGTACACGCCCTGACCCGCGTACACAATTCGAACATAGCGACGGGATCTGTCTATATATCTTAGAGTACGAAAACGGGGCCAGGGCGAGTAGCTGGGATGACGTTTGGGCCGGGCCTTCCAGTGAAGGAGCAGCTGCAGACATTGGAATCCATTGGCGGCTGGAAGGCACAACCGGAATGGCTCGCGGAACGATTGGTTGGCCCGAATATCCCACTCTCACGCCGAGTACGCTGGACTACACAAGTGTTTCATTGGGGGAGCAATGGATTCAGCCCCGCTGGGATCAGGTTTGGTTCCCGGATTCTTTTGCCGGGACGATGGCTCAGTTACTAGTCGCTCTTGAATCGGATAACACACCTGAAATTTGTGTACGCGACAACCTAAAAACAATGGCGTTGGTTGATGCCTGCTACCTATCCGCTCAGCAACATCGAGCCGTCGAACTGGCGGAAATCCTGAAAACCTAAGCGATCAGAATCTTTCGGCTAATCTTCAATCTGATGGACGAACAACTCGTCGTGTCCCAGCGTCCCGAATGTACTGCTTGTTACGAAAACTGCGTAATCTCCGTCGGTCAGTAACTCCTGTTCTCTTCCCCAACACTCCACCGCAGCTCGCAACTCTTCACCGCTCTCTAAAGGCATCCCTCGCAGCGGAATGATCCCCCAAAACAGACACAATTGGCGAAGTGTACTGAGATTCCGACTAACTCCCACTGTCGGAATGTAGTCGCGTTGCTTTGCTTTAATTCGAGCAGTATTACCTGTTCTGGTTGCAATGACGACTAGCTTGGCTTCAAGTCGATCTGCGATGCGTGCCGCTCCGTAAACAACAGCTGAAGTCACCAATTGAACGCCGTCTGCCACTTTCGGAGACGCATGCTCTATCATATCAACCAGACTGGATTCGGTATTGAGCATGATCCGATTCATCATGGCCACGGATTCCAAAGGATATTCGCCGATCGCAGTTTCACCCGAAAGCATACAGGCATCAGCGCCGTCTAGAATTGCATTGGCTACATCGGACGCTTCTGCACGCGTTGGCCGACTTGATTTATGCATGCTATCGAGCATCTGAGTAGCGACTATTACCGGCTTGGAATATTCCTGACATTTGCGAATAATTCGCTTTTGAGCCATCGGAGTTTCAGCGACATCAATCTCGACTCCGAGATCCCCTCGAGCGACCATAACACCATCTGCAGCTAGCACAATTTCATCTAGTCGCTGTAGTGCCTCCTGCTTTTCAATCTTGGCGATAACCATCGCGCTCGACGCATGCTCACGCACAAGTTGTTTTAATTCAATGATTTCCAATGGGGTTCTAACAAAACTCAAGCTAATAAAATCTGCGCCTGCCTGAGCTGCCCAGTGGGCATTGTCATGGTCACGTTCAGTCATGGCCGGTACACTCAGAGATACACCCGGTAAATTAACACCTTGACGACTACGTACTGTCCCACCTTCCGTCACATGGCACACAGCTTCGCCGTTTGTGATTTCAGTGACCCTTAAGGCAACCGTTCCATCAGCCAGCATGACGTTGTCGCCGACTGACAATTCGTCAATTAGCGGTTGATAATTCGTCGTGAATTCTGATGTGCTATTTGATTGAGTACCTGTGATGAATCGAATCTCTTCACCGACAGTACAAATTTTGGGATCCTGAATGAGTTCACCCAGACGAATTTTGGGACCTGCCAAATCCACCAAAATCGCAATCGGTCGGCCAACAACGTCACTGACTTCACGAATTCGATCAAAAACTTTTTGATGTTCTTCTCGGCTACCGTGAGCCATATTGATACGAAAAACATCTACCCCTTCCAAAATCAATTTCTCGATCATTTCAGGACTGGAGGATACCGGACCTAATGTTGAAACAATTTTGGTTCTGGCTCGTTTCGTAGTGTGTTCTGTTGATGCCATAATGATCCTTTGTATTCACAGCAACGGCTGGATTCTTCAGGATACCAATTCATGCATGTCATGGATATGCCAGAGGTCTACGACGATTCTTTAAACATTGCCTCTTATGAATTCGTTATTTATTGGACGGCAGGATTACCCCACCGTTCAAAATCAGACTCAAAACTCAGATAAACCGAATGGGCAACTAAAATCACGAAGCATCTGTTGGTTACTCTAAACTACAATGGATTCATGGAAACCGATTCTCCCGAATGGACACACACAGATTCTGATTCACTCACTACGCATGTTTCGGGCAGAGATGCTTCTGGTGCCGTCCGTATTCGACGATCGAAAGCATTTCGGTGGACATTTGTTCTTTGCAGCTTGCTCACTGCGGCTTATTTACTAACGAATCAAAGCGGACGGATGATTGACGTCGACCGCCAGATACTTTCAGACGCTCGCACAGCCTGGAACAATCGAAATCCTGTAAGTTACGTTGTAGAAGTTTCAGTAACTACCTCCGGAGAAGATGTCTATGAAGTGACCGTAATCAATAATCAGGCTGTTCAAGTAAAACTCAACGGGAAATCCCTAAAGCGTCGTCACGCCTTTGACACCTGGACCGTGGAAGGAATGTTAGACACGATCGCCATCGACATTGAACATTGTGAACGCTGGGATGAAGGAAGAGCGATGCCGGGCACCTGCGACCTGATCATCAAGGCGACATTTGATCCGGACACTGGAATTCCACTTAAATACATACGTATGGAATTGGGTCGCCCCAGTAATGTTGGTGTCATGGACTGGGAAATCACGCGATTTGAGCCAAGCAGATGAATACTCAAACTAAGCAATAGTCACTTCAGTAGATTGCACTTAAGATGAAGAGCTGGGCATAGTAAACAAATCTCTTTGCGAATCCCCGGGACCTCATGGACAGCTGGAACGAAAAAGTGATCGTCATTACTGGTGGAACAGCCGGTATCGGAAAAGCACTGGCGTTAGCCAGTCAGCAGACTGGCGCGCAAACTGTTGTTATTGCCAGAAATATCGAGGGACTACAAGCTTTGGAAGAGCAGTCCAATGAAGCGATCACAGGAGTCTGTGGCGATGTAACCGATGACGCGTCGATTAAAGATGCGGTCGATCAAATAATTAACAAATTCGGACGTATTGACGTTTGGGTGAACAACGTTGGGAAAAGCTGTCGCGGTGAAGCACGTTCCACTAGCGTGGAAGACTTCCGGAACTTTATCGATTTTAATTTTCTGACGGCGGTGCGTTGCACCAATGCCGTACTGGGGCATCTGATGAATTCCAACGGCTCACTCGTCAACATTGGATCGCTGGCGAGCAAAACTGGTGGATTCTACATGGGCCCTTATCCGGCAAGCAAATTCCCACTGGCTGGCTACTCGCATCAGCTTCGCCTTGAATTAGAGGAGGACGGTGTTCATGTCCTGTTGGTTTGCCCAGGTCCGGTTACCCGCAAGGATTCCGGAAATCGTTACGATGTGGACAGTTCTTTACCGGAAAGTGCAACGCTTCCTGCCGGAGGAGTAAAGATTGGGCGGCTCTGTCCAAACAAACTGGCGGGCAAAATTATACGCGCGGTGGAGAAACGTCAAAAGGAACTGATTCTCCCTAAGTCTGCCCGCTGGCTCTTTGCCTTAACTCAAATATCACCTCGTCTTGGTGACTGGATCATCAAGCGCAAATCCAACCGTAACTAGTACGCAATAAATACGATGAAACAAATTCTCTTTTCATTTATCCTGGGACTCCTGTTGTTAAATAAACCGTCGCAGGAAGCGGTCGCTGCCACAGCGAAAACTCCAAACATTGTTATCATTTTTTGCGATGACCTTGGGTATGGCGATCTGGCCTGTTTCGGTCACCCTACGATCGCCACGCCCCATCTGGATCAGATGGCGAACGAGGGCATGAAGCTCACACAGTTTTACTCAGCAGCGCCAGTGTGCACGCCCAGCCGTGCAGCCTTACTTACCGGACGATTGCCTATGCGGAACGGAATGTGCAGTAATAAACGACGCGTACTGTTTCCGAATTCAAACGGAGGTATCCCGAAAAACGAAGTCACCATCGCAGAACAACTCAAACGTGCCGGTTACGCTACCGCCTGTATCGGAAAATGGCATCTCGGGCACCACGCACAATTTTTGCCTACCAATAATGGGTTCGATTATTATTTTGGCATTCCTTATTCCAACGACATGGATCGAGTCAACGATTCGCCCAAAGGACGGGGGGCGTTTAATGATCCTCAAGTCGAATTCTGGAATGTACCTTTGATGCAAAACGAAGAAATCATCGAACGCCCTGCTGACCAAACAACCATTACCAAAAGGTACACCGAAAAAGCCGTCGAATTCATCAAATCAAATCAGGATGCACCATACTTTCTTTATCTTCCTCACAGCATGCCTCATGTCCCTCTATTCCGCAGCGAGGCATTTGCCAACAAAAGTCTGCGTGGCCTTTATGGAGACGTCATCGAGGAGATCGACTGGAGTGTAGGCCAGATATTGGAAACGATTCGCCGATCGCCAGCGGCGGATAACACCCTTGTCTTTTTCACAAGCGACAATGGTCCGTGGCTAATCTTTAATGAGCAGGGTGGATCGGCAGGACTCCTGCGCGACGGGAAAGGGAGCACCTGGGAAGGCGGCATGCGAGAGCCAACATTGGCCTGGTGGCCGGGCACCATTGCTCCAGGCAGCGTTTCGCGACAACTAGCCAGCACCATGGACATCTTTGCCACAGCTTCCGAGATGGCTCAGGTGGAATTACCCAAAGATCGAATCCTAGATAGTTATGACTTAACGCCTGTCCTTCAGGGAGGGCCGAGCCAACGCAAAGCAGTTTTTTATTACCGTGGCTATCGCCTGATGGCTGTTCGCCATGGAGACTGGAAAATGCACCTCATGACTCAGGATGCCTATGTTCAACCTCAGCCTGTTAAGCATGACACTCCCCTGCTCTTCAATTTACACGAAGATCCTTCCGAAAAATGGGATGTCAGTAAGGAACATCCTAATGTCGTGAAACAGCTTACAGAGGTTGTTCAAGAGCATCTCAAAACTGCGAAACACGCCGAGTCACAGCTCGAAAAGTAAACTCCACGGGTTGCCACTTTCTAATTCATTTGGCACGATTAACAGTATTCGGCGAGTCCAAACGCTTGCCTTATTTCCCAATCCACATTCCTTGTTGTCCCCGAAAGAAATTACAAATGGCAGCTTTTCCAGAAATTGAAAAGATCCAATACGAAGGCCCGGATTCAAAAAATCCACTTGCTTACCGCTGGTATGACGAAAACAAAGTCATCGAAGGTAAGACCATGAAAGACCACTTCCGTTTTAGTGTGGTTTACTGGCACACCTTCCGTGGCAATGGTTCCGACCCGTTTGGGTCCCCGACCTTAGAGCGTCCCTGGGATGACGGCAGTGAATCTGTGGAAAATGCCTGTAACCGGGCCCGCGTTGCATTCGAATTTATGGAAAAACTAGGATGTCCATATTATGCCTTCCATGACCGCGACGTTGCTCCAGAAGGTGCAACATTGGCTGAATCGCATGCGAACTTCGATGCGGTAGTGGAGGTTCTTAAAGAAGAACAACAGCGAACCGGTATTAAGTTACTTTGGGGTACTGCTAACATGTTCAGTAACCCTCGGTTTATGCACGGTGCTTCCACTAGCTGCAATGCAGATGTCTTTGCCTACTCGGCAGCTCAAGTCAAAAAAGCCTTGGAAGTAACCCACGAATTAGGTGGTGAGAATTATGTGTTCTGGGGAGGTCGTGAAGGATATCAGACTCTCTACAACACTGATATCAAACGCGAAATGGATCACATGGGCATGTTCATGAACATGGCCGTGGATCACGCTGACAAGATTGGCTTCAGCGGTACCTTTTTAATTGAACCGAAGCCAAAAGAGCCAACAAAACATCAGTATGATTCAGATGTGGCCGCCTGTGTAAACTTCCTGCGGGCCTATGGTCTTACCGATCGTTTTAAGTTAAATATTGAAACCAACCACGCCACTTTAGCTGGCCACACGATGATGCACGAGCTCGACTACGCAGGCGCTCAGGGGATGTTGGGGTCGATAGACGCCAACACCGGCGACCTTATGCTGGGGTGGGACACTGATCAGTTCCTGACTGACAACTACATTGCCACCCAAATTATGTTGATGCTATTGAAGTACGGGGGACTGGCTCCGGGTGGAGTCAACTTTGATGCTAAAGTGCGTCGGGAAAGCTTTGAACCGGTGGATTTGTTCCATGCTCATATTGGAAGTATCGACTGCTTTGCCCGAGGCTTGGAAATCGCTGCAGCGATTCGTGCTGACGGTGAACTGCAGGACTTTGTGGATTCTCGCTACGGAAGCTGGGATTCGGGAATCGGTGCAGAAATTGAATCCGGCAATCAATGTTTTGAATCACTAGCGGATTACATGCTTGAAAAAGGCGAAGTCGAAGCCAACCAAAGTGGTCGTCAGGAAATGCTGGAAAACCTTATAAACCGGTACATGTAAGACCGATTAATACGCTCAACAACTAAAAAGGGAACAGCCGGTTTGGTCTGTTCCCTTTTTTAGTGCGGACTATGAATCGGTTACGAAATTCGTCATGCAGATTATTCATCTCCCATAGCGTCATCAACTGCTCTGGCATAGAAGTCGTCAAATTCGGTAACAGCATTGATAGCCAGAAGACCGATGTCGGCACCGGCCACTGAGTTTTCGAATTGCCACTGAGCAACCTGTTCGTTACCAAACTTTAGAGTCGCCGTGTGATTTTCGTACAATAACGAGATTGCCAGATCGCGTTCAGCAGCGATATCCGAATCGCTTACACGTCGCAAATGCCGCAAATTGCCATTCACGGATTCTCCAATAACCCAGCTTCGCCCACCGGTTAATGCTCCTGCATAACGATAATTATTTGGATCAACATAATTGAAGACAATCATTCCGTTCTGAGCTTTACCACTAATATTCTGGGAATTCAGAATCACTCCGGTCTCAAAAGCTGCCGGTGTCTCTTCACCTAGGTCGACAAGCGAGATATTGTATCCACTACCATCGTTTCTAAATCGCTGGTTAGCAACTTCCCAAACTCCGGAAATGCTTTCAAAATCCTGAGCCTGATTGTCATCAAAGTCCTCTGTGTAATTCAGCGAATCAGCAACGCGTACGGTGACGGCAGCTGTATCTGTGAAGTTTTTAGGGTCTTCGATATCATAGGTAAACGTGACAACACCTTCGAAGTCTGTAGCTGGCTCGAAGCGAATTTTATCGTCCATGCCATCATCATCCAAGTCGACCAGCGTCAGCGTTGCATTTTCGGCCGTGGAGACCGCGGTAATGTTCAGTTTTCCATTGGGTGCATAGTCGTTAGCAAGCACATCAATGGTAATTGTTTCGTTGATACCGGTACCTGTCCGATCATCTTCCGCATCTGACTTCACCACATATTCCTCGACAACAATGTTGTCGAAATAGCTACGCCCATTGATGGTTAAAACACCAACTTGACCGGAATTGAGGTTTTCATCGAACGTATATGTAGCACGCTGGTTTTCGTCGACAATCAATGATACTTGCTTTCCTTCAACACGAACTGTCATATCGTAATTCGTTCGCGTTGCAATCTCCTGTCGATTCTGAGCCAATACGGTGGTCTGACCTTCCGTTACCTGAGCAATAATCCAGCGACGATTCCGCTGATCAGCACCTGCATAAATATAGTTTTGGTCATCCTGATAATTAACCATCAGATAGGCATTCCCGCTATATCCTCCAACTTGTTGGATATTAATCTGAGAACTAGCCTGATAATTAACTGGTAATGCTTCTCCGATCAGAATGGTTCCTCGATTGGCATTACGGCCGACCGCAGTCAGTTTCTCATCTGCGATTACCCATTGATCTTCCTGTAATACCAAATCCGGAGCTTCGTTATTATCAAATGGAATATTAATCGGCAATTCTGAAGCGACTGTGATTTCCACTCGACCTTGATCCTGGTACCCGGCATCGTCTTCTATCACATAGGAAAACGTCTCAATACCCCGGTAATCCGTAGCTGGGGTAAAAGTCAATTGATCGTGTTTTCCATCGTCATTAGAATCAACGAGTTCAACCGTTCCGTTATCTTCACCGATAACCGAGGTAATATGGAAAGTATCTCCTTCTCGTTCATGGTAGTCATTGCCAAGCACATTCAACGTCACTGGAGTGTTCACCACTGTCTGGCTCACATCGTCACCGGCAATCGGAGTCGGAACAATCTCTTTCACGAAGAAATCGTCGAACTGAGTACGACTGCGATAGGTGTACAACCCGACCTTACCGTCATTCAGAGTACCAGCTATCTCTACACTCGCCTTACTCACATCATCCGAGTAAAACGTCACAAGATTGTTTTCCACATGAAGCTCTAACGCATAACTACGATCCGTACGGACCGTCTCACGAACATTCTTCAGAATCGTCGTACGACCATTGACCACCTGACCTATCTGGTAACCCTGAGTCGTCTGACGAGCAAACTTATAATTCGAGGTGTTCGAATAGTCGAATAAAAACCCGCTCGCAAGGTAACCCTGAGTGCTCTGAACTGCACCCAACTTGTACTTACCTGGCAACGCCACACCAAGGTTCACCGTCGCAAGATTAAAACCTCGGTCATTCACCGAACTAAACTTGCCACCCGATAAACGCCACTGGTTCTGCTCGTAGTTGAAGTCAACCGCACTACCATCGTTAAAGTCCACTTCCAGGGGTAAAGAAGCTGCAACCTGAACGGTAACCCGCCCACGATCCTGCTGACCATTATTATCTTTGACTAGATATTCAAACGAAGCGGCACCTCGAAAACCATCAGTCGGAATAAACGTAACAGTGTCATTCTTACCGTCGTCATTGGTATCCTTCGGTACAGCCTGACCATTCTCCACCGCTGAAACTGAATCCAGATAAATGAAAGTCCCATCGGTTTCATGACCGTCGTTACCCAACACAGCAATATCAACCGGGGTTCCCACCACCGTCTGCACGGAGTCATCCTCGGCAACCGGCGCCGGTACAAACTCACGAATCTTCACATTATCAACAACAGGCCTTGCCCGACTGGCACCTAATCCAAACAACCCGCCGTTCGCCGCTTCAGCATAACTGTGCGTGAGCAATTCCTGACCATCCACTAGGAATGCCAACTCCTTGCCTCGAATAACCACCGCCAGCTGGTATTCTCCACGACCAATCGTCGCAGACTGAGTTTTCGTTATCGTTCGCTGGCCATTGGCAACATGCCCTAAATACCAAATGCGGCTGTCAACATTTCCACCTACAAACTTGTAATTCAAACTGTCTTCAAAATCAAAGATCAACTCAGCATTTGACAGATAACCACTGACACGTGGCATCGCCACCGTTGCAGAAAACTCTGTCTCAGCAGGGTTCTCCATGCCCGTGCGTATTTTAGCCAATGAATAACCGTTACGGTTTTGAGCTACATACTGTTCACCGACCACTTGCCAGTTACCAGTCACCACCTCAAAGCCCGCAGGATTTTCCGTACTAAAATCCTCTTCCAACGGAATGCCCGGTAAAACGTCGACTAAAACCGAGGCCGAGTCCGTCTGGCCGTTCGCATCACCTACCACATATGTGAATGATTCCGAGCCTGAGAAACCGTTAGCGGGAGTAAACACCAAAACATCAGCTTTATTATCCTGATTGTTATCTCTTAATTCAATCGTCCCGTTTTCAAAACCGTCAGCAGAGACAATGTGCAATGCCGTTCCAACCTGCTCATGACTATCGTTCGCCAGCACATCTATCGTAATAGCCTGCCCAACCACCGTTTCATCAAAATCGCCTTCAGCGATAGGGGCTGGAAGAATCTCTGAAATGTGGACGTCGTCAAAACGACTCTGGGCACCGATAGCCAACAAACCAAACTTGCCAACATTCAAGTCACTACCAAATGTGTGTCCAGCAACCGCTTGACCATCCACATGCAAGGTAGCTCGCTTACCATCAATTTGCAATTCAAGGTTGTAATTCCTGTTTTGCGCCGGACTGGTATTACCTCGGCGCAATTCCCGATACTGGCCATTTTGAAATTCGCCTATCACCCAAACTCGAGCGTCGGCATTTAGCCCCGCAATCTTGTAATTACTATTGTCCTGATAAGCAAACACCTGATATGCATTTCGCCTGAAACCATTCACATATTCCAGGTTAACGGTTGACTGAAACCGTGTTTTGGAGGGGATATCAACCGTCAGATCAATTACGGTCAAAGCTCGCTCGTTGAAATTCGACGGAGTGGAATTATAGCGACTGTTCTCAATCGCGAATGAGCCCTGCTTCACCGTCATGGCATCAGCCGAACTATCGTTGAAATCTTCATTGTATGGCAAAGCCCCAAGATCACTCACTTCTAGCGAATAATCCACAATCGTAAGCAGCTCTTCCGTCACTTCCTCATTTTCGCCATAGACCAGGACCTGGTGAGCGGGCTTGATGTCAGCATGATTGCCATCAAAAACAATGGTTCCAGCTGCCGTGGCACGCATCGGTACAGTAAACACCAATTTCTCGCCTGAACCGAGCTCAGACAATCCGGCCATACCGCCAACCTCGTCAATCAAACCAATATCACCGGAAACATCAATCGTCCCCGAATTGAAATTCTTATAGTCGTCGGCATGCGAAATGGCTCCAACAACCTGAGTCAGACTCTTGTCAAACTCAACATCCATGTACGAAGTAAAAACACCTTTCGCTTCACTACGTAAATCCTTTACATAGCCCTGCAAATTGAAAGCCTGATTGAGAAAAACTGTGTCGACCGGCTGTCCCTGCAAATCAGTCGCCACTAAACGCATCTGAACCTTCGGGTCACCCTCGCCTTCCGCAACGTCAGCAAGCCCCCCGACAATATCCGCTGCCAGCAATTCTCGTCGTTCGAGCGTCTCAACCGATAGTTTTGCCTCGATTTTCTTCTTTATCCATCGACGATCGTTCATGGATAAGCCAGACTTAGTTTTGCGTCGCAGTTTCATTAGCACAATTTCTCTAATCGATGTTCGTACACTGTCCCCTGCGTTTATTGTTCGCAGGGAGTCAAGCAAAAAACACTCCGTTTAGATCAAGATAGTCTAAACGCAAGTCACAACTGGAGGCTAACATCTCTATAAAAATGAAGCCACACCATGGTCTAAAATCACCTATCAAATCTAGCACTAATTGGTGGCATGAGTCCACACCAAACACTGAAATTCAAGGCTTCATTCATCTTACCTATTCTCCCAATGGATACAAAGTAAACATGAGCTTGAAGTGCCTTTTTTGTGAATAAAAAAGAGGATCAGACACATGGTATTTGCTATCGATTAACGAATTCAAACCGAGATTTCATAAGCTAGCCAGTTTGATATATTTAATGGAGCATTTGATATCGTTACCATCAGGATTGAGGCTTTATTTTGACCGGAATTACACTACTGCTACTACTCTTTCTTCAGACCTCTTTGGGAAACTCTACGACAGCAGCACCTAATAACATTCCTAACCCGTCTTTGATACTCATCCGTGATCCGGCCGTCCATGCCGATCTCAAGCTTACTCCACTCCAACTTCAACAGGTCCAAACACTTACCGACCAACTCGACATCCCGATGTGGAAAATGCGAGGCATGCAGCAAGAATCTGGATTCACCGAATTACACCGCTTAATCTCCATTACCAACACTCAGCTCGAGCAAATCCTTACGCCTCCTCAAATAAATAGGTTTCATCAGATCGTCCTTCGTGCCCAGCGATTGGAAGGCCTCTTTCGCGATGATATCGCTAAGGTACTCAACATTACAACACAACAACAATCTGATTTACGGACGATCATTGACGCTGTACAAAAGGAGCTTACCGAATTAAATTCACGCAAAAGTCAGGGTGAGCAAGCCAAAGTAATTCAAATCGAAATGGCTGCAGTCAACCAAAAGGCAAATGATCGTCTCAAAGAGATCCTAAGTAACCAGCAACGAGTCGAATGGAGCAAATTGTTGGGTCCAGAATTCGACCTTAATAAGCTTGGCGATGTCCGCTACAAAGCCCCCGAATTTGCGACCGAGACCGAATGGCTACATTCACCTCCTCTTCAACTTTCTAGCCTGCGAGGTAAGGTCGTTGTCATTCACTACATGGCGTATGGCTGAATTAATTGCAGACGTAATTATCCTTGGTACAAGGATTGGGCAAGTGAATTTGCAGATGAAGAATTTGAAATCATTGGCATTCATACGCCGGAAACAGATGCCGAACATATCGTCGACAATCTGGCAGCTGCGATGAAACAGGCCGAACTGAAATTCCCTATCGTGGTCGACAACGATCGTAAAAATTGGATCGCCTGGGGAAATACAATGTGGCCGACGGTATATTTAATAGACAAAGAGGGGTATGTGCGGACTTGGTGGATGGGCGAACTGGATTGGAAAGGTGCCGGAAAACAGGAAGTGATGAAAAAGCACATCCGGTCCTTGTTGGCTGAATAAAAGCGTGAAAGCTAAGCATGCTTGAAATGGAGCACTCAATCACCACTCATTCAACGCGGCTAGTGACCAAGTGGCTTGATTCGAATTTTTCGGTATGAAGCCTCTTGTGCAGGGCCCCCATGTACCTGCAAACCGATAATTCCCTGACGAGCAATTGCACCGTCTTTTTCTGTGTAGTCGACCGTGGTTACTCCGTTGATCGTCACCTTGATCTTCGCTCTTTCACATCGAATCACCACATCGTTCCAATCGTCTTCCCTAAATCGATCGACAAGCGATTTTTGCGGTGCTTCCACCAGAAACTTGCGCCGACGAGACTCGTCATAAAGCCAGCCCCAGATATTATTTTCCCCCATAACGCCCATATCGCACTGATAGCCGATCACTTCGTGATGATTCTCAATTCGTTTGCTACGAAACTGGATCCCCGCATTTCGATAATTCTCACCTACCAATCTTGCCTGTAGACGCAACTCAAAGTCGCCATAAGATTTGGTCGTGCACAAGAATTCATTGTTAGGAATATCTTGATTTAGACTGCCGGCAATAATGGCACCGTCTTGCACTCGAAACCACTTCAAATTACCTTCCCACCCTTTCAGAGTTTTACCATCGAAAATCCAGGTAAAGCCTTCTTCTAATTTCACATTGTCGTCCGCATACACAGCGGTTCCAGCAAATAACGCCAGAACGAGAAGCACATTCAGTTTCGGATTACGGCGATTCATCAAAACAACCATTTTCGAGTAAGAATATCGTGGAAACCAATTACAATCCCCCGTTTGGGAATTACCATTCTAGCAAGGTTCGACTTTCAAATCTAAAATAAATAACAGTCGTGATGAATTCGCCGCAGCTCCGAAATAGTCTGCAGCCATCACGAATTCCTTGAAAAATCTATTAGCACATCAGAGACGATACCCCATGACAGAGCCACTCAATAAATTCAGCTCAAGAATTACTCAACCGCGAAGTCAAGGCGCTTCTCAGGCGATGTTATATGCGACTGGCATGTCTGAAGAGGACATGAATAAAGCTCAGGTCGGCATTGCCAGCGTATGGTATGAAGGAAATCCTTGTAATATGCATTTGCTGGATCTCTCTGAAGAAGTCAAACACGGAGTGACTGAAGCTGGACTCTATGGCATGCGATTTAACACGGTGGGAGTTTCAGATGGCATCAGTATGGGCACTGACGGTATGAGTTTTTCACTGCAGTCGCGAGACCTCATCGCCGATTCGATCGAAACCATCATGGGAGCTCAGTGGTATGACGCGCTAGTTACAATTCCTGGTTGTGACAAAAACATGCCCGGATGTGTTATGGCCATGGGGCGTCTGAATCGGCCCGCGTTGATGGTTTATGGAGGAACGATCAAGCCGGGATGTTACAACGATCAAAAACTAGATATTGTGTCGGCCTTTCAAAGTTATGGCGAATACATCGCAGACAAGATCGACGATGAAACGCGTCAGGCAATCGTACGAAATTCCTGCCCCGGAGCCGGAGCGTGTGGTGGCATGTATACAGCCACCACTATGGCGACTGCCATAGAAGCTATGGGCATGTCACTACCTTATTCTGCATCGATACCTGCCGTGGATCCTGACAAAGTTGCTGAATGCCATGAAGCAGGTGCGGCAATACGTAAACTAATGGAAATAGACCTTAAGCCACGTGATATCATGACACGTGAAGCCTTTGAAAATGCAATGGTCATGGTCATGGCACTTGGCGGTTCGACTAATGCTGTGCTTCACTTGCTCGCCATCGCCCGCAGCGTCGACGTTGAGCTAACAATTGACGATTTCCAGTCGGTTAGTGATCGTATTCCCTACATAGGTGATCTGAAGCCCTCGGGGAAATTTGTACAGGAAGATTTACATAGCGTCGGAGGTACTCCCGGCGTCATGAAATATATGCTGGAAAAAGGTTACCTGAATGGAGATTGCCTGACGGTCACTGGGAAAAGTCTGGGCGACAATTTGGATGCCCTGCCCGGATTGGCCAAAGGACAGACGATCGTCCAAACCGTGGAGGAACCGATTAAGGCTTCAGGGCACCTGCGTATTTTGCGTGGTAACGTTGCTCCCGAAGGTGCGGTAGCCAAGATCACCGGTAAAGAGGGGCTCATATTTACCGGTACTGCCAATTGCTTTGACAGCGAAGAAGCTATGTTGGAGGCTCTGGAGGAAGGCAAGATTGTCGCTGGCAATGTTGTTATTATCCGTTATGAAGGCCCGACTGGTGGACCGGGTATGCCGGAAATGCTGACACCAACATCCGCCATCATGGGGGCCGGACTCGGAGATAAAGTTGCCATGATGACCGATGGCCGATTCTCGGGGGGATCACACGGATTTATCGTGGGACATGTAACTCCCGAAGCTCAGGTCGGTGGCCCTATTGCTCTGATTGAGAATGGAGACACCATTACAATTGATGCAGAAAACAATGTCATCAATGTGGATATTACTGACCAGGAGCTGGAAGCCCGCGCTGCAAAATGGGAAGCTCCGGAGTACAAGGTCAACCGAGGCACACTATATAAGTATATTAAATGTGTAAAGAACGCTTCCGAAGGATGTGTGACTGACGAATAACAGTCTTCACCTTCATTTGAAGATTCTACAGATCTGGCAGCTTCTCTGTGAGGCCTGTTTAATCTGCTACTGTATTACATCACCTTTCTCCCGTGACAAGCATTATGATCGACACACTCATTCAGGCTTTTGAGTTCAATCGGACCCGAACGATTGGCACACTGGATCAAATCGCCCAATTCGACGATCCCCAAACTGCTCTTGGCTGGTGTCCCGGCGACGGGCGAGCACACATTGCCTGGCAACTTGCACATATCGGCATCACAGAAGAGCTATTTGGCGTCGATCGCCTTGCCAAACGGCATGAAGACGCCCGACACAAAGAAATCTGGGGACGATTTCAGGGTGGATCGACACCGGACGATTTAATCCCCACGGTCGAGGAGATTCGCTCTATTCTCGACGACGGACGGAGCATTATGCTCGATACGCTCAGCCGCTTTACCGATGATCAACTCGATACGTTTGTCTGGATCCATCCTCGTCTTGGAAAAGAACTCAATCTAAGAACCACGCTAAATATTATCAATTGGCACGAGTCCCATCATCAGGGACAGGCTCACATCACACTTAACCTTTTTAACAATCGATAAGAGCGATCCGAATCTAACGAATGCGTGCAACCAATCTAAAAGAGCTGAAAGAATCCGGCTGGGAAAGTCGTAGTGTAAAAGCTGAGATCCAGTCAAATTTCGTTAAGTTACTGGAATCCGGAGAATTACTATTTCCGGGTGTGCTTGGTTATGACAACACGGTTATTCCCGAAATCTCCCTTGCCCTGCTTTCCGGGCACGACATGCTTTTTCTGGGGGAAAAAGGCCAGGCTAAAAGCCGAATGATGCGTCGACTGAGTGATCTATTAGACGAAGCGATACCATATCTCGACATTCCCGATTTACCCATTCATGAAGATCCTCTCAATCCCATCACACGAAAAGCACAGGAATTCGTGAATAGCCATGATGATGAGGACATTCCCATCGCATGGTGGTATCGCCATGATCGATACGCAGAACGACTCGCCCCGGGTACTAAATTCGCCGATATTATTGGTGAGATTGATCCAGCTAAATTGTTATCCGGAACGAGTATGTCGGCAGAGGACGCACTGCACTTTGGCCTCATTCCCAGAATGCATCGTGGAATCTTCGCAATGAACGAACTCCCGGAATTGGACGAACTGGTTCAGGTGGGACTGTTCAATATCCTCGAAGAACGTGACGTGCAGGTTCGTGGGTACCCTATTCGCTTTGATATCGATGTTTTAATTTTGTTTTCGGCAAATCCCTCCACTTACAATCGTAGCGGCAAAGTCATCCCCCAACTCAAGGATCGAATCGGCTCACTCATTAAAACGCACTACCCTATCGACCGGGACTTAGGAATCGAAATCACTCAGCAGGAAGCTGAGAGTAGTTTGTTGGACGAGCAATTACAGGTTGTCACTCCCAGATTCATGCTTGAAATCCTCGAACAAATCACCATCGAAGCTCGCAAAAGCAAATATGTTGACCAACAGTCCGGAGTCAGTGTTCGTTTCTCATTAGCCAACTACAAGACGATGATTGCCAGCGCCCGTCGCCGAGGCATCCTTCACAAGGAATCTCCTGCAGTACCCCGAATTAGTGATTTAGGGCACCTGACCAGCAGTGCGCTGGGAAAGCTGGAACTCGACTTGATGGGTAGCCATCAAATGACAGAGACCCAAGTGCTGGAGCACATCATCAGTAATGCCATCAAAACTGTTTTCGAAGAATACGTCGAACAGCATGGATTGTCTGAAATTGCAGAGATCTTTGGCCGTGGTGTAAGAATTGAAGTGGGAGACCTGCTCCGTTCAAGCGATTATGCCGAACGTCTTTCCAACGTACCTGACGTTTGGAATAAGGCCTTTGAAGTGAATGCAGCGGAGGATGTGGCTGTTCGTGCATCATGTGTCGAGTTTATTCTGGCCGGACTTCACGCCACGGACCGGATTTCCCGACACCAGCAATACGGCACGATTGACTACCAAATTCCTGAATAAGCAGTAAACAGGATCATGGGAAACCGAAAAGACAAAAATCATAACGGTGGCATTATTCATGTCTACCAGAAATATGATCCTATTCGCTTTCCCAGTCCCACCACTCCTCCTCCTGATATGGTTTCATCAGCTTTCGACCATATGCTTCAGTGGGGGAATGCCCGGCAACTGACCGCGGAACAACTCGCCAAAGCGATTAAACTGGAACCTGAAGCACTCAAAGACCTGCACGGATTCGGCCCAAGCCTCGAATCTCTTATAGCTATACTGGAAGCTCAACGAGAAGAAATTTTGACGACCTATGAGTCGAATACAGTTTTGGAAAAAGTCTGGAAGCAGTACGATCAGTTCTTAGAATCGACTCAGCCACCAGATGAATTCAGAGAACGATTTTTCTTATATGCTCAGGGAAGACAGATCTATGATCTGGAGCGTCTTTGGTATGACCAGACCGACGAGCGTAGTGACTTTGCCAGGACTCTTGTGCAAATGATCGACGCTCTCAGCCAGCAATATCAAATAGAAGACTTGTATAGTCGTTATGAATTTAGTGGCGCCAGCCCTCTTGAAATTGAGCACGCTATTGAGATTAAAGAATCTCTTGAGAAGATTGATGAATTATTGGAACAGCTAAGAAGGGCTTTGGAAAATGCTCAGATTTATACCATCGACATGGAATCGCTAGCAGAATTTGTGGAGCAACCTGAGCTAGACGACCTTTCTGCATTACAGCAACAAGTACAGGATCATCTACGTGAGCTTGCCGAACAGCAGGGGATTCAAAGCGATGCAGATGGCCGCATGAATCTCACGCCGCAAGCTTATAAAACTTTTCAGGGGAAGTTATTGCAACGAATCTTTGATCACCTTGAGTCCTCCAAAACGGGGCGGCATGAAAGCCAAATCTGTGGTGAAGGAAGTGTAGAGTTACAACAGGTCAAACCGTATGAATTCGGCGATAGTATGGCACATATGGATTTACCACAATCTTTAATAAACGCCGTGGTAAGGCATCATAGTGAAGAGCTCCGGGACCAGCCATTACGCATACAAAGTGATGATATTGTCGTACACCAAATGAGGAATTCCCCTAAGTGTGCGACCTCCGTCATCATGGATATGAGCGGAAGTATGCGTTACGAGGGGCAATACATCAATGTAAAAAAAATGGCTTTGGCTTTACAGGGGCTAATCACCAGTGAATACCCTGGAGACCATTTGAGCTTCATTGAAATGTATACTCATGCTCGGCAGTGCCAGGCCAATGAAATCATCAATCTACTGCCAAAGCCTGTGACCATTCACGACCCTGTCGTCCGGTACAAAATCGACATGTCAAATACCAGGCTGCACGAACATCAATTGCCTCCGCACTTCACTAACATTCAGCATGCCCTTCAACTTGCTCGTCTCAATCTAGCCACAGTAGATACCCCTAATCGGCAAATTGTACTTATCACGGACGGTTTGCCAACGGCCCATTATTCCGACGAATGGCTCTATTTGCTTTACCCCCCGGATCCCCTGACTGACGATGCCACTATGCGTGAAGCGATGCGATGCAAGCAAGATGGTATCACCATCAATTTCTTCTTGATTCCAAGCTGGTCTCAAACTGAAGAAGATATTCAGTTTGCCTATCGCGTGGCCGAGTCGACGGAGGGACGAGTGTTTTTTACCGCTGGTAGCGATCTGGACCGTTTCGTCGTTTGGGATTACCTATCCCGCAAACGGGAGATACTCTAGAAATTTGCGCCCGTGCCTTTTGTCAGTGTCATAAACGCTTTTTCCAGGTCGATAGGTTCTTCCTGGAATAGTTTCAAGCCGTACCCTGCCTGGACCAGCACAGAAGGGATGTGACTGTAGTCCTCACACCCTTCCACTAATGTCACGATTAACTGCTGATCCACAAGCTCCAAACTGTCAACATCGTTGTGCTTTTCCAATTCACGAGCGGCTGCTACAGAATCACCTGAAACCATCACATTTAATACAACCTGCTTTCGCATCGCGCGCATGATATCGTTGACGGCAGAATTCACCGTCATCACTCCACGATCTATAATCCCGATCTTATTACATACATCCGCCAATTCGGGCAAAATGTGGCTCGAAACGATGATCGTCTTGCCGGTTTTTCCAAGTCGACGCAAGAGTTCCCGCATCTCAATTCGAGCACGAGGGTCCAGACCGCTTAAAGGTTCGTCGAGTAAAAGTACCTGTGGGTCATGGAGCAGTACTCGTGCTAGCCCCAGACGCTGGGTCTGTCCACGCGACAAGGTATTAGCATACGCATCCCGCTTAAAGTCCA
>PBCP01000086.1 GCA_002717145.1 Planctomycetaceae bacterium
AACGAAGATCAGTTGTTGCCGAAACAAATTGCAGAGTTGCCGTTGGATGGTCGTTTTTTGATCCATTTAGGTGACATTAAAGGCGGAGCAGCTCCATGCACTGAAGACGTATACATCAAAGTCAGTTCGATGTTGCGTAAGGCAAAAACTCCAACTTTCATCATTCCCGGCGACAACGAATGGAATGACTGCGCGACTCCCGATATGGCATGGGAGTACTGGTTGAAACACTTCCATAATTTTGATACGCATTGGAAATATGATTTTGAGGTGTCTCGCCAGAAAGTTCGCAATGAAAACTTCTGCTTTCGTCTTAACGGCGTGCTGTTTGTGGGCATCAATTTAGTCGGAGGTCGCGTGCATGATCCTAAGGAATGGAAGACAAGACATGCCCAAAACATTGCCTGGATCAAATCCACACTAAAAGCCAATCGCGAGTCGTGTCACGCGATCGTTCTTTTTGGCCATGCCACTCCTGTTCTTAAGCATAATGATTTCTTTACCCCTTTTGTCGCTTTAGTGAACGAAGCACAGGTGCCCGTTTTGTATCTTCATGGGGATGGCCACAGATGGATCAAGGACAAGCCGTTTGGTACAGATTTGATCACGCGTGTGCAGGTCGACCAGGGGGGTATTGCCCCTCCTTTAAGGGTGACGGTCCAGGCCGACCCCAAATCTCCGTTCGTATTCGATCGGCGTCTTCCAACTGTCCGGAAGGACGATTCTGCAAAGTAAGGCAAGGCAGATTGTTGATCGCAAACTGAATAGGCAAGGAATTGCCCTCAGGCGTCGACAAATCATCGGCAGTTACGATGGTCGAGGTGAGCGCTTGTCACTTGCCGATACAATACAGCTTCTTCGCTGACCGGATGTAAAAGTTGCCTTGAGAGATCGCCATCGAAGCATTGCAGGTGTCGCTAATGTCGTTTCTGGCGATCTCGTCGTATTTCGCGCCCGGACGTAATACTAAAGTCTCTCCCTCGGCTGAAAGAATGTAGATGCGTCCATCGGCATAAATAGGTGAGGCTGAGTATGTGCCGGTCAGACGCTCACGCCAAACAATATCTCCTGTTGCCGCGTCCAGGCAATGGAGGATGTTGTCGCGGGAAATCGAGTAGACGTATGGCTTAACATATAACAGTGACGCGAGCGCTGCGACGCCGTTCTTTTGCTCCCATGCGATATGCGAATTGGTGACTTCGCCCTTACCTCCAAGGCGAACGGCTCGTAGGGTTGGGGCTTCAAAACCAGAAGACGTATAAAGTAGGCCATCGCCAACAACTGGTGACGGTGTCACTCCTTCGCCCTGGCTGTAGATTGACCAGATGCGTTCGCCCGTGTTCGGGTCGAATCCCTGAACGCGGTCGCCTCCGGCACTAATAAGTTGTTTATCATCGTCAACAAGGATCGGCGTAACGTGTCCGACACGCGACTTGCCACGCGAGCCTTTCCAGCGTACTGAGCCGTCGTCAGCGTCCAGTGAGAGAATGACAGCTTTTTCCCAGGGGACCTTCCATCCGACCTGAGTCTCCTCACGGCTACTTCCGTCAAAGGGCATAATAATCTGGCCGTTAGCCAGAATTGGAGAAGCCCCGAGCCCATGCAAGCTAAAGAACCTGACTTCATTGTTCTTCCATACAATGTTGCCCGAAAAGTCTACCGCAATCACCGTGCCATCATAAAAAACAGAATAGACCAGTTTTCCATCGGTCACTGGGGTTGGCGTAGCGTATGAGTTTTGTTTTCTCATAGGCCCCGGCTTTTGACGATGAACTTCTTTTGACCAGGCAATACTTCCGTCCTGGCGGTTGATACAGATGACCCGGCACGACACGCCTTCTTCAGTGGCTGCGGTGAGGAAGATGTGATCTTCGAAAACGATGGGGGAAGACCAACCCTGACCTGGAAGGTCTGCAGTCCACTTGATGTTTTCATCCTTGGACCATGTGACGGGCAAGTCTGTCTCACTTGAAATGCCCTGCCCCGATGGGCCACGAAAACGAGTCCAGTTTTCACTGCGAATAGATTCGCAAGCGACAAGCCAGAGTATAAAAAGGATGGAAATTTTACTTGAGTGTTTCATATGAATCCTGCTGATCCCAATAGGTAGTTGTTCCCCTACTATTTAAGCTGGTAAAGCACTCCTCATGCAACGTCATTTTAATTTTCTTCTTTCATCGCGTGGCATTATAGAAACTGCCCCTACGCTCCGTTTCGAAGTTAAAAAAATTATCTATGTAGCGGTAGCCTGGTCAAAATCAAAAAGCAAATAGAGACATTTTACGCCGAGTTTGTTTGTTCGTTGGCACGTCGATTAGGCGATTACATTGAATTCCAGCCCTTTAGTCTCCGAGGTGAAGTAGTTCAACTCCGGTGCGATCGTTGTTCACTTTGAATCTCAATAGCATACAACGTTGAGGTGCTGAATGTCTTTGTACGTATGCCATTAGAATCGTCTCGTCTTCAAGTTTGGTGAGTTTGCCGTAACCATACGCGGCTCGATCAATCGTTAATGGATCCGACCAATTTTGGCCTCCATCTGTGCTCAGGAAGATGCATTGCCCTCCACTGCCCCCTGCCGTTAACACAATTGTGTCATCACTCAAAACCACCATGTGTGGTGCATAGACATATTTAGGGCCAACTACTCCTGTTTGCTTCCAAGTATTCGCATTGTCGTCCGAAACCAATATGCCGCCGTCAGGCCTGACGACTAGAACTAATTTGCCATTGGCGAGACGGCCGATGTCCCCCTCGTCAGTGTCTAACCACCCATCGTCGGTGGCACTGCCCAGTTTCAAGAATTGGTCGACGTCACCTGAAACGACCAGATCATCAAAATCCGTTTCATCTCCTTCCGGCTTTCGCCTGCGGATAACAGATACAATGCGCCACGATTGACCATCGTCATCGGAACGATGGATTGTGCCGTCGAGCAGTTTTCCACCTTCATTCATGTCATAACACATCCAAAGCAACCCACCGTCTGGAAGTTCCAGAATACGAGAACGGCCTCGCGTGTAATACGTTCCTGTACTCATTAGTTGTTTCGGTTTGCTCCACGTTTTACCGTGATCGGTAGACCGTATATATAGTTGCATCGTATTCAGTTTCTGGTGCCCCTCCGGTGCCCTGGGGAATCCATACCAAGACGCCTGAACATTGATGATTTGAATGACAGTGCCCCTACGTGTCACACACGTAGCACTCGGCGCTGCGTCAATTTTCCCGTTGAAGACAAGTTCCGGCTTGGACCAGGTTTTTCCATTATCGCTAGAGCGACAAGCCATGATACGGCCGCCGGTTGGTGCTTTGTGGTCTAAGTCTAATCCTGATTTCTGATAGGATTCGAGCAAATTCTCATTCAGCACGATCGGTGTTGCAAAGGAGACATGCCAGTAGCCGGCTGAATGTACAAACATCAGGTCTCCGTTTTTTAGGCGGACGGTGTCGCCAACCCAGCCGATGAAGTCGCCCAAGCCAGGAAATGGATCCGGACGGTTGTGATCAAATCCTGTTACGCAGATCCGCGCTTTCTCCAGCGGAACGCCGGTTGCAGTTTGAGATTTAACTGGCTGCGAAATGAAGAAAAGGGCTAAACACGATAGTGCGTTAATGTGCTTCAATGAACTTGCCTCTGTAGAATGGCCACTATTAATCTCTTTATGATAGTAGTACGAAAGCTGTGATCAAAACTAATTGTAGCCCACAGTTATTCGTAACTTGGCAACCAGCTGATGCCGCCTACCCGCTTTCGATGTTGTCGCCTTACTTTATCTTCTTTAAAATGTCTGTTGTCGAAACATTACCAAAGCAAGGATTCGGTGCAGATGCAACGAAAGGGATATGCGATCACCGAAGCTGGCGCAATAAAAATTGCTGGATCGCCGGCGATCTTTATGCTTGTCTTCTTTTGGGGCTGTATCTCAATCGGTTCTGACGACTTCCCTCAAGTCATTGAACCATTTCTAAGTAAATACTGCAGTGACTGCCATAGAACGGACGATCCAGCAGGTGGCTTTTCTCTTGATGGGAATACCAGCGATTTTCAGTTGGCATCGTCCTCTGAACTTTGGATTAAGGTTCTGGATCAACTCGTCTTTAAAAACATGCCGCCGGCTGAGGAGCTACAGCCTACACCACAAGAAGTAGCGGACGTATCCCGCTGGATAAACCAGAACCTGCAATCATCGGGAAAAGGTGGTCACTATCAAAAGAAACTTCTGTCACCCGAATATGGAAACTGGGTAAATCATGAAGACCTGTTTTCCGGCAGGATTCAGACACCACCCTACTCTCCTTCCCGGCTTTGGCGTTTCAGTCCTGAGATATTTTTAAAGAAGGGCTTGGGAAATGCAAAGAGCCCCTATTCGTACATCACATCAGCACGCGGGCTGCGAGACTTTGCGGCGACCTCCTCTGTTGACCAAAGCACGGTTCAGATGATGCTGATGGTCGCCAATACGTTTCTAGCAGAGCGTGAGCGACGAGGTGAGTTCAAGGATCTAGGCAGTGGCGAGGCTCCGTTGGATACGGCAGAACGTACTCATCTGATCAAACGTGAATTTTCCCGTATTATCGGCCGTCAACCGACCGAATTAGAACTTGAGCGGTACCTGCAGTTCTTTCACAAGAATAGTGAAACCGGAGGTAACCTCGATGGGTTCAAGACTACGGTCAAGGGAATCTTTCTTAGTCCGGAATCCATGTATCGAATGGAGTTCGGGCTAGGTGAACCGGATGAGCACGGACGTCGTCCGTTGACGTCAGAGGAATTAGCTCACTCGCTAGCCTATGCTCTAACAGATCACACGCCTGAGCGTAGTTCGGTGATTCAGGAAGCGTTGCAGTCCGGCAAGCTTAGTTCGCAGGAGGATGTGGCGAGGGTCGTTAAACGGATGTTAGACGAGCAGCTGGTGAAGGGACATTGGTGGCGAAAAGATCTGCCCCGCATCATGCGATTTTTTGATGAATACTTTGGATTTCATCAGGCAGGAATGGTCTTCAAAGATACAGGGCGTCAGCGATCGGAGAAAATCCCACAATGGAATACGACGATGCTAGTTCACGATGCGAGAATGTTGATAGAGCACATTCTCGAAAACGACAAAGATGTTATTAGTGAATTGTTGACGACGAATGAATATTTTATTGCTCATCCGGGAGACAACGAATATGCGCTGGAACGATACGAATCTCGCATCAAAGAAGTTACCGACCCGGCGTTTGTTGAATCACAGGTCGAAAAGAGGCATGAACAAATCAAGCGTGATTTCAATTTTGAGAATATGCCAGACAAGGCTCAGCAGGCACTCGAAAGTGCAAGGCGTGATGCAGAACGAACTGTTCGTATGTTTCAGTTGGCGTTAGATAATGGCCTGACGCGGCATCCAGGCTTCCCGTTCTCGTCGAAGAGTCACGGAGTCAGTGACCTGATCTACATTGAACCTTATAATTTGCCTAGCAATGGACGGCATCAGGAGCAAATCTGGGAATGGCAGGTGCAACAGCCAGTCGTCATGCCGAAAGATCAACGTGCAGGGTTGTTGACCCACCCGGCGTGGTTAGCCTCGTATTCGTTGAACGAAGATAATGATCCGATTCATCGTGGTATTTGGGTATATGAACGATTACTAGCCGGTGTAGTCGGAGACGTGCCTCCGGATGTCGATGCCAATGTACCTTCCGATCCCCATATGACACTACGAGAACGGATGCAGCCGCTACGTTCCGAGAGTTGCTGGAAATGCCACCGCAAGATTAATCCTCTCGGAGAACCTTTTGAGATGTTTGATGACTGGGGAAGATATCGAACCGTCCATTATTTTAATGAGGATGGTGAGATCTATATGCGTCGAGATGGTGAATTTGATCGTAAGCTAAAAGAAGGCAAGCTTACGACTCGGGAAGTCAATGCGACAGGTCGGATTTCTTATTCAGGGGACCCGAGTGTGGATGGTGAAGTAAAAGATGCCATTGAGATGATGCATCGATTAGGACATTCCAAGAGAGCACGCCAGTCGTTCATTCGCCACCTGTTTCGCTATTTTATGGGGCGTAATGAGATGGTGAGTGACTCGAAAACGTTGATCGATGCTGAGCAGTCCTATCTGGAAAATGGCGGTAGCTTTAAGGCTCTCGTGGTATCATTACTAAGTTCAGACTCGTTTTTCTACCGAAGATAATACTAAAGAAAGAGATGAGCACAACTACAAGGGTTGGACAGATGGTGAGTTATAAACGACGGGAATTTCTGCAGGGGCTGACAATTGGTGGTGGTGCACTGGCGATGGCTCCGTTTCTCGAATCCGTTCGCGCGCATGCCACCGGCGATATTTCAGCCATTCCCAAACGATTTGTTTTTGTGGTGAAATCATCCGGAATCGACAAATACAATCTCGTGCCCGAAGGATTGAAGAATAACTTCGTCGACGAATCGGATGGGAAGAAACTAGGCAATCGTTCTCGGCGAGAAGGCCCGCTGGTAGACGCCGCTCTTGCAGAGCATAGCTTGCCTGAAAAACTGGGCGCTCTGAAAGAGTTTAAAGATAGGCTGACGATCATTCAAAGCCTCTCGGGAGTCGGTTTCCGTGGGAACCATACAAAAGGGTTTGGTACCCTTTCGCTTCACGACTCTGAAACCGTTGCGGTAGCGCCCACACTGGATTGCATACTCGGGCAACATCTTTCCGCAGGTCCGTATCCAATGTATGGAATGGCGATGAATGGCAGGTTGCTTGAGTCGGGGAATTGGCCTGAAGATAATTACTGCTACCCTAATCTTTCTGCTTATGGAGCTGCGAAACCAGTAGCATATCAGGCATCACCACGAAAGGCGTACCTGGAACTATTCGGTGCTGCTGTTGCAAGTCCTGAACAGCTTGAAAAGAAACTGGCACTCGGTGGCAACCTATTGGATTTCCTGACGGACGATGCGAGGCGGGTTGAGAAACAGCTCACAGGCGACGACAAAGATCGCTTCGCACTTTACCTCGATTCATTTGATTCACTGCGAAAGATTGAAGAGAAAAAAGCCGCGTTGGCCGACCGAATTAAGCAGAATGCGCCTGAGCTTACCGATCGTTATGACTCACGGGCACCGTCAGCAAGGATTGAATCTCATTTTGAGATCGCGTCGGCGGCCCTGATCGCGGGCCTCACCAATGTGATTACGTTACGTCCGGATACTCTGGGAGTGAAATACTCGGAGCTGAATCTTTCCAATTCGGTACATGCGATCGGCCACTTGCAGGAGAATGCCGCCTCGAATGGTTGGACCGGTCATCAGGCGCGGATGGAAATCGAAAAACTGCATGTCAACGAAATTGCAAAGATGGCAAAGAAGTTCGCTTCGATTCCTGAAGGTAACGGAACGATGCTCGACAACACTATGATAGTTTATATGTCATGTTCTTCAGGCGACCATCATTGTGGAGGTCATGATTGGCCTTTTATTCTACTGGGTGACCTGGGAGGTAAACTGAGGTCAGGTCGTTATCTTGAATTTCCTAAATACGGAGATAAAGGCCATCGCACCACAGGCAACCTTTACCTTTCCCTGATGGAAGCAGCCGGAATGAAAACGCCAGAAACCTTCGGTCAGCCAGACTCGAATCTTAAAGATCTAAATCTCAAAGGTCCGCTGGCAGAGTTGATGGTGTAAGCGTTCAGGGTTTCCGTGGGTCAGGTAGTCTTTGACTTATGCAAATATGTCGAGAACGGGTTTTCCATGCCCGTCTCGGGTGGCATAGAAGGGTCGCTTTTCTACCTCAAAGGCAGTTTGAGGACTGATACCCATTGCCGTGAAGATGGTGGCGTGCAAGTCCATTACGGATACGGGGTTTTCTACTGCCAGTAATGGGCGCTGGTCAGCCGTTTTACCATAGAGAAAACCTTTTTTGGTCCCGCCACCAAACATGACGACACTCGTGCCACCGGTAAAGTGACGATGGAGTCCGTAGTGCTTCGGTTCTTCAAGTGTCTTGCTAGGCGCCCGCGATTGATCTCTGGCAGTGGAGCCCGGGACTCCTTCAATCATCATGTCTCGACTGAATTCACTGGCAATAACGACCAGTGTGCGGTCCAGTAGCCCTCGTGCTTCGAGATCCAGTATTAGCTGAGCGATAGGGCGATCGATCTCCTGCTTTACGCGAGCTACTGTGGAGTGCCCGTTTTCGTGAGTATCCCAGTGAATGAATGGGATGTATTCAGTCGTGACTTCGACAAATCGTGCACCCTCCTCCACTAATCGACGCGCTAGTAAGCAACCACGACCGAAGCGACCGGTATCATACCGCTCATAGGATTCTTTGGGTTCACGTGTTAAGTCAAAGGCATGTTTCTCTTTGGACTGCAGAAGGCGATGAGCAGCATCCATCGAACGTAACATCGACTCTTGCTGGAAGTCACTTATCAATTCTCGATGGGGATTCTGGTCGACTAATTTTCGGTAGTGACGGTAGCGGTTACTAAACCGCCCAGGTTCCATTCCTTTGGGAGGTTGAACGGAACGTACGGCATCCTGAGGGAATGGGAGATTCATAGGGCCGAATTCGGAACCAAAAAAGCCAGCCGTGGTAAATGCCTTTAGTTCCTCCTTCTCGCCTACGCCTTCAAGTCGCTGGCCAATATTAATGAATGGTGGGATGACGGGGTTTTTAGGACCAAGAACCTTGGCCATCCATGCTCCGATATGGGGAGCGGCGACCGTCAGCGGCGGCACATATCCGGTGTGCCAGTGGTACTGGTGACGCGAATGAAGAATGCTGCCCAAATCCGGTTGTATTGCAGACCGAATTAAAGTCGCACGGTCCATGACACTGGCGACGTTCTCCAGTCCTTTCGTAATCTTGATGTTGTCGACGGCTGTATCGATCGCCGGAAAAGTACTTAGAATATTGTCGACCGCCAACCCTTTTTCAAAGGGTGAATAGGCCTTTGGATCGAACGTGTCCGGGGCCGCCATTCCGCCTGCCATCCAAATTAGGATGCAGGAATCGGCTTTAGCCTCGGGATGTTGGGCGCCCTGAGTTGCGTTTAGGGCGGTAACGCCGCCACATGCAAGTGCTGCAGCGGAGGCAGAACTCAATTCCTTTAAGAACTGTCGGCGTGCTAGATATTCCTTGCTGGTCATTCTCGATTCCTATCGCACAATTTGAAACTCAGGTTGCATGAAGATCATCCATAACAGATCCTCTATTGCGACGACGTTTGTGCCGTCTCCCACAACCTCGGTTAAGATCGGTCGTTCACCTGCTGTTGGTTTACGAGAAAAAGCATACAGGTAAAGCCAGTCAATCAATTCGTCACTTGTCTTGGCGTTGGCTTTAATGCGTTGAGCGCCGCCCGCGAGGTAATTGGTAAGAATTTCGTTGTTGGCCAAATCAATTGCTTGTAGTGTTGTTAACTCACTAGGACGCGTTGTGACGACCTGATCCCGGTGTGGCCTACCTAGAGAACGCATTAAAAAATCGTTTTGCATGAGTGAAGCCCGGACGGGCGGGCCGTTTGCAGCACTCAGGCTGGGGGTTACCGGTTTTCCATCCAGAACCTTGGACCAGGGGCCATTTCCGTATGAATGAACTTCGGTCGCTTCATTCCACTTGTCATCAGGTTTTCGAACTTCCCAGCTTTTGTCCGTGTTAATGACCTTTATTGTGTCGCCTTGTAAAACAATCTGAGCGATGAAGCCAGCCGAGCCGCCGAACATTTCACCGGCTACCTCGATGGTGTTGTCCCCCGACTTTAAGTGGGGCGAGATATCAAATAG
Organism: Planctomycetaceae bacterium; assembly: GCA_002717145.1. Classification (GTDB taxonomy): domain Bacteria; phylum Planctomycetota; class Planctomycetia; order Pirellulales; family Pirellulaceae; genus UBA721. The sequence goes on from PBCP01000086.1 coordinate 9,770, forward strand.
AACAGGTGCCTGCCAATCACGTGAAGTTGCAACCACCGTCCCGTTAACTTTCATATTAAATGCGTTGTCGCAGGTGGCCAGAACCATCGCTGCATTTGGTTTAGACTCCAGCTTGAAGGTCTTACGTAATTCCGCCTTCATGCTTCCACTACCGTCGTGCCAAATCCATTTTGCGGTGATGGGTGGGCGTGCGATGCCTGAGGGAGATTCTGGCGTATCGGGGGTGTTAGCTGGTCGCCGTTGAGCCCGGTCAACTTTTGCAGTGGCTTTGGTAGGGTTTGTGCCAGTGATTTGCCAGATAGCATCAAGAAATTGTTCTGCCGACATTCTTTTAGCGATGGGGCTGGTATAAAAATAGTCTTCCCCCGGCTCAGACTCAAGAATCACTGTTTGCGATTGGTAGGCTTCTGAAGTCATGATGAAGCGAATGAACTGACGCAGGTCATAACCATCGTCTGCGAAACGCAGGGCCAGATAATCGAGTAAGTCCTCATTCCACGGTTTAGTATGCATCGCATCAACCGGGTGAACGATGCCACGTCCCATCAGTCGGTGCCAAAGGCGATTCGCAATGGTGCGGGTAAAACGCCCGTTGTCAGGATGTGTCATTAGAGAAGCCAGTTGCTTCAGTCGTTCTGGCTTTGGAGCTTTGGGATCCACATCACCGATTTCAGGGAACATCCATTTCGGAGTCGCCATCACGCCGGTAGGCTTGTCACACCTGTTTAGTTCCAGTGGTTGTTCCGAATAGATCGCAGCGAGGTTGTATGCCTCGGAAAGTGTCCAGCGGTCAATGAAGCTGTCGTGACAGCTGGCACACTTCATGTTGATGCCCAGGAAAACCTGTGAGACGTTTTGAGCGAACTGGATTTCCAGTGTCTGACTGGAATTCACTTCGCCACGCCATTTAATACCGTTAATGAATCCGGCGGACTCCGGGGTTGGGGAAATCAGTTCCTGAACCAATACATCATAGGGTTTGTTGATTCTCAGCGATTCGTAAAGCCAGGTCGTGATCTGTGTCCGGCCTTTCGTGATGAATCCTGTCCCTGTATAGTCATTTCGCAATAAATCGTTCCACATGGTTAACCAGTGGTCTGCATAGGCAACATCATCCTCCAGAAGGCTATCGATCAGTTGGCGTCGTTTGTCTTTATCGGGATTCTCCATAAAAGCGAGAAGGCTGGCAGGAGGCGGAAGCTGGCCAACGGTATCTAGAGAGACTCGGCGGTAAAAAGCCGCGTCGGAAATCGCTGCGGGGGGCGTCAGTTCCCGGGAACTCAGGTCGTGGTCGAGGATGCGGTCGATTGGGTGATTTCGATGATTTGTTGGCGGGGGCAACGTTATCACGCGCGGTTTTAAAGGGGGTTCCCAACTTGAAATTCCAAGGGTGATCCCCTGTTCCCACGGCAGGCCCGTCTCAATCCAGCGTTCGAGAACGGCGATTTTATCGGCAGGAACACGCGGCCCCTCGGGAGGCATCCGGGTAAATGGATCGTCGGTTGTAAGTCTCGTCAGGAATGAGCTTTTGTTAGCGTGTCCGACCGCGATGGATTTGCCGCCTTCGCCACCTGCGAGTAATTGCTCGCGAGTGTTCATGGACAACCCGCCCTCTTTCTTTTCGCCAGTATGACATTTGCCGCAGTAGGTCTTGAGAATTGGCATTACATCATGGACGAAGTCCAGCCGGTCTGCAAAGGATACTGCAGGAAAGATAACGGTCAACGCAACAACGCCGAATGTTCGAATTAGTTTGTTTGGGTGAAACAGTTTGGTAGCTCCCCGGAATCGTGAAGATGATATTGGATATAGCTTTATTTTAACTCAAACCTAGGGGGAGTTAGAAGGGACGAGGAATCAAGACTTCTGTAATGAGTCGTTCTTGTTATGTGCGGAATCTTATCATTGCTTAGCAAACTAAAGGGGACGCAGTAAGTCTGTCTGTTAATTCTCCAATGTTAAACCCTGCTGGTTTGGAAATGACACCGGAATTGGGGGACGGGCCGACTAAATGGTGAAGACCAGGTTCTATCGTCGTAATGAATCGATGAACCACGAAGTCGTTTTGCTTCCTTTACCAGGCGGGTGAATTCTCTTTGTTCATCAGTTGCATCGTGACTTCTCACCCGACATCTCGGCAATTTTTTATGAACTAATTACAGCGTATGGCTGTTTTCGCCGCGCCGACGCTCGAAATGGACTCCACTAGTTAGCGAATGGCCGGGGAGATGAACATCGCATTACGTACATTGGAACCAATAAACTGCTCTACGGACATCAACATAAGATTATGGCTAGTGTCCAGTAGGTTTCATTGCTTGAAAATGGTAGTGATTTGTTGGATAGCTGGTCCGCCATGGTGGCCTACAGAATGTATTGATAGTGCCGAACGAGTTTGTTGCGGGACATTATCGAATGCTCAAGTATGCCTGCCAAATCACTTTCCACCGGACCGGGTTGCCGGAATGGTTAATCGCTCGTAAAGTGGCGCGCCGATTTGTTTGCGCCCGATGGTGACACGGTCACGATGCACGTGGAAAAAGTGGATGGATCGCATGTTGTCGCTTAGGACGTGAGCCGTTCGGTCATGCATCTGAAAACCGTTGAAGTGGCGGTGTCCAAACAAATAACCCGTGACACGGTATTGGTGAAGTAGGCTTAACACTTCATCACCTCCAAGTTGTGGTTGCAGGTTATAGCCGTAGGTAGGAATCGAAGGGTAATGAGCAACGACGAAGACATGGTTTTTTGACTTTGTCTTTTCAAGGGCATCACGTAGAAAACGTATCTGAGATTCATCAGCTCGTTGGGTCATGAAACTAACCATAATGAATGCAGTCTCACCGTATTCAGCTATATAGTTCGGCTTGCGACCGGTAAATTTTTGGAATAAGGCAGTCGGCCCGCTGAAACCGTCCTGCTCGGCGTCGTCGACCGCTTCTGCCACAAGCCTGGCATAGTCCGGTGATTGTTTTGGAGCGTCTGCATAGAGCGCCTCAACAAAATTGTAGTTAAATAAAACATCATGATTGCCCGCAACGAGCTCTAGTGGAGATTTGATCGTATCAAAGTATTGGCGAAACAGTTTCCACTCTTCAGGAAGGTTGTTGTTTACCAGATCGCCCGAGACACAGACCACATCGGGCTCAAAGAGGTTAAGCTCGGCGATCCCTGCTGTCGCTCGCTGGATTAACAGATCGCGGTTCACTTTACGGTCAAACTGCGGGTCAGAGATCAGTGCAAAGGTTAGATCGGGGCTGGCCGCACGGTCCTGAGTATATGAGGGACACTTGTAGGGATCGTCGTCCACCAGTGGAAGTCTGTCCTGAGTGACCGGATTCGGAACGACGAGCGAATAGGCGGGCTGTTCAGGATCGGAAACCTGAGCGACATCAATACGATCGTTGTAGACCCTTGCCAAGGCGACTGAGTTTCGTTCGGACCATGATAGTGAGCCGATGGAACGCACGGGTAATGTGTTCTCACAATGTACTCGATAACCATAGCGAATTGGATCAAATCGCATGGCAATATTGAAGGTGTTGACTAGCTCATTAAATGGCTTGTAATCAGGTGTTAGATTAGACCGTTTAAATTCTCCGTCGCGATCTCCAAAAAGCAAGACGGCTTTTGGGTTGGACACATTAGACAATTGTGTTTGAATGCGCGCGGTTGCTACCTCTGGATTGCCGTGCAGGTCTGAGGCAAAAACTAACAAAGTACCGTTAATGGGTTGCGTACTTTTGTCCACGTCGAAATCGGAAAGGGCCTTGCGATAAGGTTCCAAAGCACCTTGGAGACGGTCGCGATGTCCGGGCATTGTATAGACCGGCACATTAATCTGATCAACGTACTCTCGTACTTTTGCGAAGTCGGCAGCAGATCCTGACCAGGTAAGCGAACCCTGAATCACTGTGGCGTCCGGTTGCAGTTGATTGATCAACTTTATAGCATTGGCAAACGCTGCCGGGCTTGTCTTGGCCAGAAAGTCTCTAACACTGCCCCGCTCATCTTTGATTTCTTCGGGGGGCAAAGTGGTAATGTATGGATTTGAGATGATGGCAATGGTAGCAATAGGCTGCTCAGCCAGAATCCATCTGCAATGCAGGATCGTTAAAATGAAGGCCAACGAAGCGAGATAGCGAAGCATTAGAAAGACGCCTTAAGGTAAATGAATTGCATCTATTATGCTGTCAATTTTATCAAATCGGGAATGTCGGTTCATTCTGATTTGGCAGTAGGCGCATGAATACCGATAATCAATGTAGTCGTCGACTATAATAATTCTAAAGATTTAACTCTGCTCTCGATTAGGGACATAGGATGAATTCGCAACCAATCCGACGAAGATCGTTTTTGGAAGCCGGCTCGCTGTTGTTAGGAGGCCTGTCGCTTCCAGATCTGTATCAAAAACGTGCTCAGGCACGTGAGCAAGGCAGAGAAACGAAGGACACTTCAGTTATTCTGATTTGGCTTCAGGGTGGTCCGTCTCATATGGACACCTATGACCTTAAGCCGGACGCACCGTTGGAATACCGTGGTGAGGTTAGCCCGATCTCTACGGTTGTTCCCGGCATGGACATTTGTGAATTGTTGCCACGTCATGCTGAAGTGGCAGATCGATTTAATATAATCCGCTCCATTTCCCACGGATTTGCCAATCACGCCGCGGGAGCGGGGCGTTTCCTTTCAGGGCACAACCCTTTTCGATTGCTTGATCCGTTGGCACAGTATCCGTGTCTGGGGCCAGTAGTATCAAAAATGCTCCATGGCAAGCGAGACCCGTCAGTTCCTGTGTACGTTGCTGATTCAGCAAACGTTTACGGTGGAGGTGCAGCTGGAATTGGCGCCGCCTACCTGCCATTCGTGGTTGGTGCTGATCCGAACCATCCCCAATTCAAAGTCAATAATCTATCTCTGACTGCGGACTTACGTGACAGGCTGGATGATCGTGTGTCACTGCTAAAGGCAATCGATCAAGTTAAACACGGAGTGGATACGACGCCAGATCTTGCCGATCTTGATCACTTCAATACAAAGGCGATTGATTTACTAACAAGTGAACGAGCGGTAAATGCATTTGATATTTCTCAGGAAGACGAAGCCACACGAGAACGATATGGTCGTCACAAGTGGGGGCAACGAGCTTTGTTGGCCAGAAGATTGGTGGAAGCCGGTGTCAGTTTCGTAACGATGCAAATGCAGAATCCGAGTATCGCGGGCGGTATTGGGAATTGGGATATCCACGCAGTTAACGGTCATTTGTTTAAAGATAATCATGCCCGCCTACCCGTTTTTGACGCTGCAGTTGCTGCCTTAGTGGAAGATCTGTATGCCCGTGGACTGGATGAAAAAGTCATGTTAATCGTTTCAGGTGAGTTTGGTCGGACTCCGCGTATTAATCCGCAAAAGGGTACTGCCAGTAAAGTGATGCAACCCGGCCGCGATCACTATCCGGCGGCCATGAGTGTCTTGGTTGCCGGTGGCGGAATGCAAACCGGCCAGGTGATAGGATCCACGAATGATAAAGGTGAGCATCCGCTGGATCGGCCACTCGATCCCAACGATTTACTGGCGACAATCTATACGCATTTGGGTATTGACTATGAAGAGATGATACCGAATTTAAGCGGACGGCCAGTTCCCTTGATCCCCCATGGTACACCAATAAAAGAGTTGCTCTGATTATGAGGCCATTTGTGAAAACCTTTTGTACTTCGCTTTTGTATTTGCCTTCAATCGTATTCTGTTTGAACACCAGTGTCGCTCAGGAGCAGGCAGAGGAAGCGGACACTATTAAGGTGGCCCCGCTTTATCATGAGTCACTAAGGCCGCAGTTTCATTTCACGGCCCGACAATGGACAGTCCATAAGTTAAATCCCGTCATCCGTCCGGAACCACCTCATGGTGGTGAGCAAGGCTGGTTGAATGATCCTAATGGGCTTGTCTACTACAAAGGCGAATGGCATTTGTTTGCTAACGGAGCCGGGAGCTACTGGGTTCACGCAGTTTCCAGAGATCTCGTTCATTGGGAAGAGTTGCCACCTAAGCTGTTACGTGATTCGATCCTCGGAAATACCGCATCAGGCAGTGCCGTCGTGGATTGGAATAATACTTCCGGTTTCGGAACTGCGGGGGAGCCGCCGCTGCTGGCATTCTTTACTGGCTGGAAGGACAAAGTTCAGTGTATGGCCTACAGTACAGACCGAGGCCGTAGCTGGACGAAGGACCCGATGAATCCTATTCTTCGACATGCAGACCGGGACCCCAAGGTGTTTTGGCATGAGCCGGAGGCAAAATGGGTGATGATTGTCTATGGGCCACCGGGGCGAAGTTACAACTTCTTTGCGTCCAAAGACCTGAGGAATTGGGAGAAACTCAGCACATTCCCTGACATGTTTGAGTGCCCTGACATTTTTCAATTGCCTCTGGATGGCGATATGACTCAGACAAAATGGGTGTTGTCTGATGGCAATGGAAGCTATGTTGTCGGGCAGTTCGATGGGAAGGAATTTCATGTGGAACAGAAGAAAGAAGCTCTCGATTACGGCTACAACTTCTATGCAACGCAGACGTGGAGCGACGTGCCAGCAGAAGATGGTCGTTGCATTCAAATGGCCTGGATGCGAGGCGGCGAATTCCCGGATATGCCGTTTAACCAGCAGCTGACGTTTCCCTGCGAACTTAGCTTACGCACGGTTGGCGACAAGATGATCCTCTGTCGTTATCCGATCCAGGAAATCAAAAAGCTATACCGCAAGGAAATCACCTGGAAAAACATTGCGGTTAGCAATGGTAACGATCTTTTGAAGGACCTTGAGGGGGATCTGTTTGATATCGAAATTGAATTCGAACCAGGCAATTCCGATGCGCTTGGATTTAAGATCCAGGGACATGATGTCCAGTATACGACCAGGACCAAAGCTGTTGTCTCGCGTCGAACCCATCCGATGCCCATCGAGCCACAAAAGGGACTCGTGCATTTACGCATTCTGGTCGATCGAACGTCTATCGAAGTGTATTGCAATCGCGGAGTGATTACCGGTGCTAACAGTATTTTGCCGATTGAGAATGGGCCACCGCCAAGACTATATATCAATGGTGGAGACGCCATCATAAAGACTCTCAAAGTGCGTGAATTAAATTCGATTTGGGGTCAATTGCTCCCCGCCAAAATGGATGATAGAGCCAATTGATTCCGAGGCCAGGCAAAGTTTGAATGCATCTCTCTAAGCGTTTCAGAACATCCTTCGCCTTCAAAAAGTCCCAACTGGTATCAGCTTGCTACAGCCTGTTTGGCCCTGTAGCGCATTTAATACTAGCAATACTTATTTAGAACGGGTTAAAGTACAGAAATGCTAGGCCAGTAAACGGGAATCGGAGTGTCGTATTTATGCAGCTCTACGCACAGTTAGGAATTATATTTCAAGCTCTTGATGATATATCTGAGGCTATAGAAGGAATAATCACAGCCATAGTCATTGCTACTATCATCGCCATCATTGTATTTATCGCGATTGGAGTCGTTGCTGGAGCAGGAGTAGGGGCACTCATCGGTTCCACAGCAAAGAAACTATCAGACGATGTCGATTTAGAAGGTGAAGCAGACGACCAATCAGTCTATGACGCCCCCACATCATCCCCGAAGTCTTCCGGCGTTAAAGGTTGCGCGTATGCCCTGGTAGGTTCGGTGGTGGGAATTTTATTAGTACTCGGAACAGGGTTTTCCAGCCTTATCGCAACGGAAAAATACGATCTTAACTCGGGATGGTTATTGATTGGTGGTATTGTTGGTAGCATTCTTGGAATTCTCTGGGCAGGTCGATATGAAAACGCGCGCGTTGAACGGATTGGTAAAGATAAATCCAGCGAGACGTCGTTTTTAGGGCGTTTGATGGTCACCGCCTTCTTTGTAGGGGGCATTGCAGGAGTGTTGACTATTAGTTTGACGTATATGGCCTTTTCGTCCGGGGATCGTGATACAAAGGAAGTACGTCTCCCCGTCGAGCAAAGTGAACCGCTTGTTGTTAGCGAAGATCGTCATGATAACGTGACGTACCTTGAATTGGATTCGCGTCTCGTCCAGCACGACATCGGACAGCTTGGAGAGTTGAGTGCGAATCTTCGTAAACATGTCCTAGAAAACGAGACGTCGATAAGAGGAATGGAGTTGTATGGGCCTGCCATTACTAATGAAGTGTTCGAGGACTTGTATCGACTGGAGAATCTAAAAGAGCTTTATGTGATTTCAAAACTGATTGATGATGGCGTTTTCGAACATATCGGAAAGATCAAGTCACTTAAAAAGTTAGTCCTTGATGCCCCTGTTCGTGGCAAGGGGTTGGATCACCTAAAGAATTTGCCAAA
>PBCP01000087.1 GCA_002717145.1 Planctomycetaceae bacterium
CCAAGAAGAAGGCTGCTCCAAAGAAAAAGGTAGCTAAGAAGAAGGTTGCCAAGAAAAAGGTAGCTAAGAAGAAGGCTGCTCCAAAGAAAAAGGTAGCTAAGAAGAAGGTTGCCAAGAAAAAAGTAGCCAAGAAGAAGGTTGCCAAGAAAAAGGTTGCCAAGAAAAAAGTAGCTAAGAAAAAGGTAGCCAAGAAGAAGGCTGCTCCTAAACGCAAGGCTGCTAAGAAGACAACTCGTCGCAAGAAGTAACAGCTCTTCGAGTTCGAAATAAGAAACACCCTTTGGATACTTCATCCAGAGGGTGTTTTTTAATGCATTCAAGGTTTATAGCAGGCGTGTTGGAATTAACCTAATACGGGAAGCTGAGGTTGAGGGGGGTCTTGCTCTGCACTGCCAGCCATATTCGCCACTAAGGTTTCGACAATGGATTGTAAATACGAGGAGGAACCGGGGTCTTCCAGATTCTGATTTGTAGTTCCTGCGTCTCCGTGTTCACGAATACTGGGAGTAATAGGAACATCGCCTAAAAATGGCACGTTGAGCTCAGCAGCGCTTGTCTTTGCACCTCCGCGGCCAAAAATATCATAGCGTTTGCCCGAATCGGGACAGATGAATCCACTCATGTTTTCAACCATCCCTAGAACGGGAATGTTGACTTTACGAAACATAGCAATGGACTTGATAGCATCGAGCAGAGCGACCCGTTGTGGGGTACATACAACGATTGCGCCCGTTAACGGAATAACCTGAGACAGTGTGAGGGCAATATCACCGGTTCCCGGCGGCATGTCGATAATCAGATAGTCTAAGTCACCCCATGCGGCATCCCGCAAAAATTGGGTAATCGCTCCATGTAGCATGGGGCCTCGCCAAATGACAGCTTCACCTTCAGGAATCATAAAGCCCATTGAAAGAACAGGGATACCTCCGGCATCAACCGGTACAATTTTCTTGTTCTCATTCACCGTTGGATTTCCTGCATCATTCAGTCCAAGCAATTGAGGGATGCTTGGGCCATAAACATCTGCATCCATAATCCCTACTTTGGATCCGGCTGCTTTAAGGCCTAATGCCAGACTGGCAGCAATAGTACTCTTACCAACACCTCCTTTACCAGACCCAACGGCAATGACACTCTTTACGGTCAAGCCAAATTCTCCCACAGGAGAAGCCGGTCGTTGATGAATCACGTGATTGACCGATAATTCTGTAAGTCCTGGCAGATTATCACGTAGATGTTGTTCGAATTCAGTTTGTTTGCGGTGCCAGATAGGGGCGCTGTGCGTGGTCAATCCAAAGTCGCAGGTCAGGCTGCCCTCATCAATTTTAATATTATGAACTTGTTCCATCGTTAATACGTCTCTTCCCGTTTCCGGGTCGATAAAACGAGCGAGGACGTCGTGTACAGATTCAAGTGAAAGTGGCTGGGTCATGATGTTTCCTGGAAAGTTTAAGCCTGAAAGGACTAAAGGTGTCAGTCAATGGCAGTCGACACTGCGAAATCATTGAGGAATTGTGTAAGAGAGTTAAAATCGATATGGGTTGGTGACGGCATTGCGTACTTGTATTTGAATTGTTCTCAATGAGATGTACAAAGTTTGGTTAACGATGTCGTTACTTACTGGAGAACACCTTCCTTTTGAGTGTCATCTTCCTTCCGTGCTGAAGTGAAGTTGAATGAATCGACCGGTTGTCCCGGTTCTTTTAGATAAAGGAAGTGTGTTCTTTTTAGTCACACTGCTGTTTCATGAAATCCTCGCATTCTTCAACAGGGGTTGAACATGATTCGCATAGGGAATTTCCATTTTTATCGAGCAAACCTGCCAGACCGCCACAGCTGCCTTTAATCTGCCGATTACTGAAAATGACACCGACGGCCATGGCAAGAAAAACTCCACCAAAGACGCCGCACGAGATCAGGACTATTTCCAAAAACGACATTTTGATTACTCTTTTACCACCGCTTGGTTAAAGGCCGGAGTTTGCTGGGAAGAGATACGTGTATCTATTCGGTCAAACAGCATCACTGCGAGATTGTGTTTCATAGCTATATCATATGCCTTATCCGGTCCCAACACCAAGAGGGCAGTCGCCCAAGCATCGGCTTCAGCACAGTTTTTGGTAATTACGACTGAGCTAGTCAGTGTGTGTGTCACCGGACGCCCTGTTGACGGGTCGATGGTATGAGAATATCTTACTCCGTTCACTTCAAAGAAATTAAAGTAATCACCAGAAGTGGCCATCGCTTGGCCTGACAGATTGATGGTTTCTGAAAGCGTTCCTGGGGCTGCATCCGGTTGCTGAATACCGATCTTCCAGGGACTGCTATCGGCACGAACTCCTTCTGTACGGATTTCTCCACCGATCTCGACCATATAGCCTTTCTCGATAGGGTATTGTTTCAACAAAGCAATAATCTCATCCACAGCATAGCCTTTGGCGATAGCCGAGAGATCGATATAGAGTTCAGCAAAGTCTTTTCGTAAAGCAGATTTCTCCTTATCCACATGTAGATGCTGGTAACCTATGCGTTTACGTACCCTTTCGATGGCATCCTCAGACGGCAGGCCACGCTTTTCGTTGGAGGCCTGTGGGCCGAATTGCCATAGATTGACGGCAGGTCCGATCGTGATATCAAAGGCTCCCTCTGTTGCCAGACTGATAGCCTGTGCTCGCTGAATCAATTGAAGTAATTCGGATGATACAGTCAACCACTCGGTTGAATCAGATTGATTGAATTTTGAGAGTTCGGAGTCTTGGATGTAGGTCGACATGACCTGGTTGATTCCAGCAAGTCGCTGATCGATCTCCTGTTTAATCTGCTCAAGGGGCAGATCCGTACCTGGGTCTGATAAAACTACTTTGTACGTGGTCCCCATGGTTTGGCCATGCACTTCCAATCTCGGAGGAGATGTTGGTTTGGGGGGATCGGTATTGCGGAGAAACCACAGGATGATAAAGAAGCCAAACAGGCCCAAGGTAAATTTGACAATTGGGGAATTGAGTTTCATTTACTGGGGACCTGATTCACTAAGGCAGGGCAAGTTTAGCCGCCAAAGTCGTCGTACATGACGTTTTCCGGTTCGACACCTAAATCATCTAACATATTTCGGACGGCCGACAACATCATCGGAGGTCCGCATATATAGTATTCCACATCTTCCGGGTTTGGATGCTCAGATAGATATTCGTCTAGCAAAACCTGATGGATGAAACCGGTGTAGCCGGTCCAGTTATCTTCTGGTATCGGATCAGACAGTGCGATGTGGTAATCGAAATTGTCGTAGTTCTGTTTCAATTCCTCGAACTCATCTAGATAGAAGAGTTCTCGTTTACTTCGTCCACCGTACCAATAGGTGACTTTACGATTGGTTTGACGTTCCTTGAATAACTCAAAGATATGACTTCGCAGCGGTGCCATTCCTGCTCCACCACCAATGTAGATCATTTCGGATTGAGTCTCTTTGATAAAAAATTCTCCATACGGGCCTGAGATGGTTACCTTGTCGCCTTCCTTGAGATTGAAAATGTACGAGGACATTTTACCTGGAGGCGTTCCTTCCGGAGCACGAGGGTGAGGTGAGGCGACACGCACATTGAGCATGATGATCCCCTTCTCGCCGGGGTAATTAGCCATGGAATAGGCTCGGATCACAGGCTCAGTCACCGTCGATGTGTAACGCCAGACGTCAAACTTATCCCAATCTTCGTGATATTCTTCTTCAATATTGAAGTCCTTGTATTGTACTACATGAGGAGGACATTCAATTTGGATGTATCCACCAGATTTAAAACCAACATCCTCACCTTCGGGTAACTCAAGGACTAGCTCTTTGATGAATGTGGCTACATTACGATTGGAGCGAACAGTGCACTCCCACTTCTTTGTTTCGAAGACTTCAGGGGGCACTTCGATCTTCATATCTTGTTTAACAGCGACCTGACAAGAAAGGCGATGGCCATCACAAGCTTCACGTTTTGAGATATGACTGCGTTCTGTTGGCAGGATATCTCCCCCACCTTCGTGAACGACCACGCGGCACTGTGCGCAGGTTCCACCTCCGCCACAGGCAGACGAGACAAAGATACTATTGTCGGCGAGAGCTCCCAGAAGCTTTCCGCCTGCTGGAATTTCAATTTCTTTTTGCTCATTGATCAGGATCTTAACCGGACCGGAAGCCACTAGTTTGCTTTTGGCGACAAGGATGAGCGCCACGAGTGCAAGCACCACGACGGTAAACATGAAAACGCCAAGGAGAATCGTATTCGTATCCATTGTGATAAATCTTCGATCTGACAGGTGAAGGTAAAATTTGTTTGATGTTGCCGGAGAGGAGGATGTTCGGTTTACAGTTGTATGCCGCCGAACGCCATAAAGGCCATTGCCATTAATCCAACAATGATAAAGGTGATGCCCAAGCCTCGCAGGCCATGGGGTACATCGCTATATTTTAGTTTTTCTCGGATACCAGCAAGCGCTGCGATTGCCATCGCCCAGCCAACTCCACTTCCAATTCCGAATTCAACACTTTCGATAAAAGTGTATTCACGCTCCACCATGAAAAGTGAGCCTCCAAGGATGGCACAATTCACAGTGATCAAAGGGAGGAAAATGCCTAACGCGTTGTATAGTGGGGGGAAGTACTTATCGAGAGTCATTTCCAGGATCTGAACCATCGCGGCGATCACACCGATGTAACTGATGAGCCCTAGAAACTCAAGATTAGAATCCTGAACACCTGCCCAGCTCAATGCATTTTCTTTTAACAAGTACTGATAAATCAGATTGTTGGCCGGTACAGTAATCGCTTGGATGGCAATTACCGCGACGCCGAGCCCGAGAGCTGTTTTGACGTTCTTAGATACAGCCAAAAATGTACACATTCCAAGAAAGAAGGAAAGAGCCAGATTCTCGATGAAAATTGATTTAACAATAATACTTATATGTTCTGACATATTTAGGCTTCCTCTATCTGTTCAGGACGGAAGGTGCGAATCACCCAAATGATAATTCCAATCAGGAAGAAGGCACTTGGTGCCAGCAGCATGAGTCCATTTGGTTGATATGAGTCTGGCATGACTTGCATTCCGAATAGTTTTCCGCTCCCAAAGAGCTCGCGGAAAAACCCAACCGTCAACAAGATGAAGCTGTAGCCGAGTCCGTTTCCGATACCGTCGAGGAAACTGACCATCGGACTGTTTTTCATTGCAAATCCTTCGGCACGTCCCATCACAATACAGTTGGTGATAATCAATCCAACAAAGACCGACATTTGTTTGGCAACGTCAAAGGCATAAGCTTTCAGCACCTGGTCGACCAGAATCACGAGCGAAGCAATAATCGTCATTTGGACGATGATACGAACACTCGATGGGATATAGTTTCGGATCACACTGACCGCCAGATTGGAAAAGGCGACAACGAAAATCACTGCCACACACATCGTGAGAGATGTATCGAGTTTGGTAGTCACTGCCAGCGCCGAACAAATGCCAAGCACTTGCAGAGCGATCGGGTTGTTCTTGAATACAGGATCAAGAAGTACATCTTTGGCTTTAGGTTCAGCCATACTTCAGTTTCCTTTTTCCTTAATAACCAGTGAAGATTGTAATTGTTTTAGTTTGAGGTTTCGGCGAATTTGTTTTCGGATTTGAGGTAGGCTCCAAATCCGTCATTGCCAAGCCAGTATTTGATTAATTTATCGACACCCTGAGTCGTAATTGTTGCTCCTGCCAAACCATCGATGTCATTGGGGCCGGCAGCGCCACTTTTGGTGACATTCAAGATCACCTGGCCATTTGCGTCCAATGTCTCTTTCGCAGTGCTCCACTGAGCTTTCCAGGCGGGGTTATCGACTTCGCCACCCAGGCCCGGTGTTTCACCATGGGAGTAAAAAGTGATACCTCGAGTTGTAAAATCATCTGCTGAAACCGACACAAAACCCTTGAGCGTCGACCATAAGCCTTTGCCGCGTACGGGCAAAATGAGCTGCTGCTTTTCCGGGAAGAGATAAACAACAGCATAGTTTTCACGCTCACCCCCGATTCCTGCCGGATCGTCACCATTCAAGTCGGTCATTTCATCACTAGCCAGTTTTTTGACATCAAAGGTGTCAAGATTCAGTCCTGATGTTGTTTGATTGACGTACTCGCCTGTAGTTAATTCCACAATTCGAGCTTGAATGTTTTCCGTGAAAAGCTGTTCGACATCGCCGTCAGTGAAGTCAATTCCCGAGACACTGAGGATGTTTTTCTTAAGATCCAGTGCTGCATTAGCATCCTGCTTTTCTTTCAATCCAACAGCCGCTCCCGATACAAGAACGGAGCAAATGATGCAGAGCGCGCCGGTTACTAGAAAAGTGTTTTTGATGGAGTCGCGATTACTCATGAAACTAACCCTCCGCCGGGGCATTGGCAGCCCAACGGTCTGTACGTCGTTTAATGTTTTGCTGAACAACGAAGTAGTCAATCAGCGGAGCAAATACGTTGCCAAAGAGGATGGCCAGCATGATTCCTTCGGGATATGCCGGATTGATCACACGGATCAAAATCGCCAGCACACCTATCAGCGTTCCGTAGAAGTATTTACCTTTGTCTGTCATTGCCGCCGAGACAGGATCCGTTGCCATAAAGACCAGCCCGAAGGCAAATCCACCGACGACCAGATGCTGCAGAGGACTCATAGCAAACATAGCCGCGTTCTCATCCCCCGAAACTGCATTTAATAGAGCTGCTGTCAATAACCCGCCGGCTAATACGGAAACCATGATTCGCCATGAACCGATCCCGGTTGCAATCAAAACAATCGCTCCGATGAGACAACACAGCGTGGAAGTCTCTCCCATCGAGCCGCCGGTGAATCCAAAGAAGCTTTGGGAAAAATTAAAACTATCCAGCAAGTTTTGCCCTGCAGCTTTATTGGGTAATGCTGCAAGGTCACCAAGGATTGTAGCTCCACTAATTCCATCAACATTTCCCAATGCGTTCCAGACTTTGTCTCCTGAAATTTGAGCAGGATAAGCGAAATACAGAAACGCACGAGCCGTTAGGGCGGGATTGAGAAAGTTCCTTCCCGTTCCGCCAAAAACCTCTTTACCGATGACTACGCCAAATGCGATCCCAACAGCTACCTGCCACAAAGGAATCGTTGGTGGCAGAGTTAAAGGGAACAGTAGGCCGGTAACAAGGAAGCCTTCATTGACCTCGTGTCCACGAACCATTGCAAAAATAACTTCACAGATTCCGCCAATCGTCATGCAGACTATATAGACGGGGAGAAAGTAGGTGGCACCGTGTAATAAGTTGCTAATCAGACTGGTCGAATTCGGAGTGCCTACGATAGCACCTCGCCACCCCAATGACTGATTCAGTTCGTTGAGTTTTGTATCACGGCCGTTTTCAGTTCTCTTAGCTTCGAATATATCCGTATTTGCCTCCGTCTCATCATTCTCAGAATCGTTTTCCTGCAGGACAACTGCATTGATGACCGGAGCAATATTCGCAATTTTATTCAAGGCTATTTCATATCCTTGATTGGCCTGAAAACCGGTGTTGTAGCAAGCCATGAAGACACAGGGGATGAGAGCGACGACGACCATCGTCATCATACGCTTAAGGTCCAGAGCATCTCGGACGTGCGATGCACCTTTGGTGGTTTCGCCGGGAGTATAGAAAAAGGTATCGGCCGCTTCATATAGCGGATAGAACTTCTCAAGCTTACCGCCTTCTTCGAATAGCGGAGCTTTTGAATCAAGAAGTTGTCTCAACCAACGCATTTAACGGATCCAGTATAAGTTAAATTTTTAACAGACAGCGAAGTGTCTGAGGTAAGTAAAGGATTAACCATCGATCTCGATGGTGGTCAGGCTTTTTCGCAGGATTGGGCCATATTCATATTTGCCGGGGCATACAAAAGTACATAATGCCAGGTCTTCTTCGGCCAACTCCAGACAGCCCAGTAATTGCGCCTGTTCAGTATCGCCAACAATCAATGCTCGCAATAATTGGGTTGGCAGTATATCAAGCGGCATGATCTTTTCGTACGAACCAATTGGTACCATCGATCGTTTACTACCACCTTTAGACGTGGTCATAGCGAACGACTTCGCCGAATTGAGAGCGGAAGCAAACGCGCGAGTAACGCTGAACTGATCAAATCCCGGCTTTTGCCATCCGAGAAAGTCACGGTGGTTTCCTTCGGCTAAGAGTGAGATCTGGTTATGGAATCGCCCAAGAAAATTGACAGGTGCCGAGGCTCGGCGCCCGGATAGTACGCTACCGGAAATGACACGGACTCCGTCGTCATTCAACTCGTTCTCAGTCAATTCATCCAGACTGGCTCCCACACAGGTTAGCAGCAGTCGCGGTTCTTTGGCTGCAGGACCACCAATAGAAATATATCGCTGGGAATCTAGTTTGCCCGTAAGCACCAGAGTGCCAATAGCACTGACATCCTGATATCCGATATGCCAGACTGTTTTGTTGGGACCTACCGGATCAATCAAATGAATATGAGTACCTGGGAGTCCGGCCGGATGAGGGCCGTCGAAGACGTGAAACTCAACTCCTTCGACACCTTCTCCGGGGACATCGACAGTGGGACCGACACACACATGAATATGGTCGGTAAGCTGTGTCAGGGCCCGGAGGCCCAAAAGAAATTCTTCACTCTTTTGAGCGACGGCAATTTCCGGATTGACGGCCAGTGGGTCAGTATCGATGGCGGTCACAAAGATCGATGAAGGAACACTCTCGATCGATGGAACTTTGTCAAACGGACGTGTCCGTAAGGTTGTCCAGAGCCCGGATTCCACCAGAACACTGGCAACATAATCCCGATTCAAGTCCTTCCAGTTCTGGCCGATTGCATCAAAGGTGACTTCTTCCTCCCCTGATACTTCAATGACTAACGACTCAAATTTACGTTTTGCTCCACGATTGATCTCGACGACAGTTCCGGCGGCAGGCGCGGTGTATTTTACCCCCGGTGTCTTCTTGTCCTCGAAAACAACCTGTCCTTTTTTTACCTGATCTCCAACCTTAACGGCCAAAGTTGGCTTCATTCCGTTGTAATCATCCCCTAGCAATGCGACTCTCGTCACAGCTTTGGCCTGATGAATCGTTGGGGAAGGAGACCCGTCGATCGGTAGTGATAGACCTTTTTTAATTATGTGCTTTTGCAATGTCTTGATTCCACATGCTGCAAATAAGTCCTGTTTGCTCCTACCGAATAGCAAGCAGGAACCAAACCAATCGAGACTTTGTGAAAAAAATCACAAAGTAAGCCCGATAAAAAGACCGCTATCGCCAAGAGCGTGATCGTCCACAGTCGTAAGACAATTAGCGGCATTAATCTCTTTATTTTGATGAAATCTGATAATTCACACAATAGGCTTGGAGAAGCATTTTTGCTCTACGAGGTGATCAATCTGCAGTTATCCCCTCTTATTGGGGTGGTAAATCCGAATTCGGTGAATTCACGAAGGCTTTTCATCAGTACACCTTTTCCGATTCTGCGGAATATTCCTTCAATTCCGGTCATACTTCCTGCCGAAGACTTCAGTGTAGGCAGATTGCCTGCATTAGTAGCTTGCGCCTGTGACCTCGAAAAATCCGACGTGTCTACCATTTTTTGAGGATTGGCAAAGGAAAGGAATAATCGATGAGCATCAAAAAGGTTTTGCTGATTGCTATTTGTACAGCAATGCTTGGGATTTGTTTGAATTTAGAAGCTCAGGCTCAGGAACGAGCTTATGGCCGAGTATGGGGTAGTGCCTACAGTCACTACAACTGGGATCGTTTTTACCACTATCCGTATGTTTACTACCCACAAAACTACTGGGGGCAGGAATATTACAGAAGCTACGAGAGCCTTTATCACCGCTATCCTCAGGAAATGCGAGTCCCAGCCTATAACACCCAATGGCATAATTTCTATCCTCAGCAACGTCGTTATCACTGGGGACATCATTTTCGACTGGATGTATTCTAAATCCGTTGAATTCAGACCTGTCCGTGGGATTTATGGGGCAACAGGTCTGAGCCTACGACATAACGGCACATTATGGCGTGGCAAAACAGCTTAACGGATTTATGGCGACACTCTGATTCGCACTTCAGAGTGTCGCCTTCTTTTATACGTTTATGCGTCAAATCTAGAGATCAATTGGTAATATAATTCGGCAGCCGCAGTTAACTGTTCGAGTTCAATCCACTCATCTTTTGTATGTGCCTGATCGATCGATCCGGGGCCCAGTACTACAGTTGGGATTTGATACAGTGAGAATGCCTGCGCATCAGTGCCATAGGGTACTCCGATGCGCTGTCCACTATGACCGGCTTTTTGCACGACATCCTGTACATAGGTCGCAAAATCGCCGTTGAATTCATCACTTAGTCCGCCGCATGAAATTGTAGGGGTATGATAGGTGACCTCATCTCCCCAATCCTCTCCGGAAAGATGTTGTTTGACATAGTCCAGAATATGTTGATAGGCTTCATCGGGAACCTCTGTTGGACTTGTACGTCGTCCAACTTCAATGGAACAACGATCTGGTACGGTATTCACGCTGATCCCACCTTCGATCATACCGACATTCAATGTTGGATTGGTAACCAGTGGATGTTCATTGAGGGTACCTACAACCTCGTTCGCGTACTGTTCTAAAATATTTATGATACGAGCCATACGATAGATGGCATTCTTCCCAAGGTCAGGCTGGGAGCTATGACACGCGACTCCGGAGACTTCTATTTCAAACCTGGTAACACCTTTATGTGCGACAACGACATCGAGCAGTGTTGGTTCGGCCACAATAATCGCGGTAGGCTTAGGGAACCACTGCTCTTCGATCCACAGGTCACAGAGTTTAGCAGCACCGGACATTCCGAACTCTTCGTTGACGGTGCAGGCCATGACGACGGTCGGGCGGTCAGCCGGAGGTGATTCTACAAAACGCTGAAAAGCGGTCAGCATGCAGGCCATTCCACCTTTTATATCGCAGCTACCACGACCATACATTCGGCCGTCGCGAATCACCGGGTCAAAGGGTTCAACAGTCATTCCATCAACAGGCACCGTATCTTGATGGGCTTCCAACATGATAATCTGGCCACCGTCTTCCCAACTTCGGCTTCCCGGGAAAATGGCTGCAATATTGTCTCGTCCAGGCTCTAGGGTATTGCGTCGAAACTCGACACCTAATCCAGCCAACTGGGAAAACCAATTTTCTAAATAGGCGGTCATGCGACCTTCAAAGTAGATGTCACCAGAGACCTCACGCCCCATAGGATTAACACTTGGAATTCGGACCAAATCCTGTAATAACTCGAATAGCTTATCCGACAATTTGGTTTTCTCCTGTGGTTCAGCTGCGATGTTGGTTAGTGAAACTAACCAGGCATTTTCCCTTCGGCTATTTCGCGTTCCCACTCGTCCATTAAAGGCCAATCGGTGGCACAAGTTCCGAAGTCTGCCATATGTTTATAGCTTTCCAGCCGGGTGATCGTTCGTTCAAGTAGATCATCGTCTTTAGGAAATATAGGGCCATGGCTTGGCAGCAGCCATTTCACATCACTTGCTTTAATGCGGCGCAGCGATTTGATGAAGTCATCAAGATTACTGCCATGATGAGCATCAATGGCACCTACACATCCATCCCGGTAGATGTTATCGCCACTGAAAAGTAAATCACCCATTCGAAAACTCAATTGGCTATCGGTGTGCCCCGGCGTTAGCCAGACTTCAACTTCGAGGTCACCAACCGCAATCTTATCTCCATCATTAATAAGGTTGTCAACTTCAACCGGAGGCATATCTAAGTCGATTCCCTGAGCCTCAATTTGTGCAAACGTTTTGAGTTTGTCACCAATGCGTAGAGATTCTTCTGCAAGTGGGTGAGCGGAAACAGTGGTTTTGAAGATCTGTTTCAGTTGAGCCAGTCCCTGAATATGATCTACATCAGCATGAGTTGCGATGAGCGTCTTGCAGTTCGCAAATGGAAAATCCAGATTGCGAATCAAGTCAACAACTTCTTCAACAACTTCTTCATATCCGATGTCGATAAGGATCCATTCATCGCCACTGTAAATCAGATAGATGTTACAGCCGACGACATAGCCCAACTGATGATTGACTTCAATGACATTAGGAAAAACAGGGCGACGTTCCAGCATGGATGAATCCTATTATTCGTGGTGATAAACTTACAGAGATTCTAATTCTTGGTGGAATAATGCACAAGCATTCAACATCAGGGGTTTTCCAATATGCTTGCCAGCCCTTCCCGATAGGTGGGGTATCGCCATAGGATATTAAACTCGTCGGCGAGACAGCGATGGCTGATACGTTTAGTACCGCTGGCTCGCTGTGACACTGCGGTGTTTGGATCTGCACTGACAAATGTAATCGGTGGCGCTTTCAAGATGGCGGCGATTTCGGCCAGGTATTCGCCGCGATTCACCGGAGAACCGTCCGATACCAAATAGCATGATTGCTTAGGTTCCTGCGTGACGACTGCATCGACGACCGTAACAGCATCGTCGACA
This sequence comes from Planctomycetaceae bacterium, assembly GCA_002717145.1. Lineage (GTDB taxonomy): Bacteria > Planctomycetota > Planctomycetia > Pirellulales > Pirellulaceae > UBA721. Next base: position 12,546 of record PBCP01000087.1, read on the forward strand.
TGGATAAGATTCAGCCACCCATCCTGTGGAATTGACATTGGTTCGCCACTTTTAATCTGCTCTAGTCTCGGAATACGATCGGGCCCATATATTCCAGCTAGTCGCAGCACCGTAGTGCGTTCTCCAAATCGTCCTTGTTGCAAAATCTGTTCCGCCTTCAGACATGCGATTCCACCGGGTCGTGTTGGAATGGTAGCTGATTGTTCGTTTACCCAACTCCCGTCTGTTTGCCCATACACTCCGGTTGAACTTATATAAATTACTCGTTTCACCGAATTGGGAAGTACTTCAAGAATGTTGTTTACTCCCTGGATATAAACATCACCGATACTATGACCACTATTGCGGTCAAAACCGACAGAATACAAGACTAGCTCCACTTCCGGAAAATCTGGCAGAGATTCAGGAGACATCACATCACCAATCAGTGGTAGGATTCCGGACTCTCTAAAATCTTCTGCATGTTGCTGGCTGCGAGTAAGGGCGAATACCTGATGTCCGTCAGCAACCCACTTTTCGGCAACTCGACGACCTAAGTAGCCGCAACCAATAATTAGTCGTTTTGTCATGGAAGTGTTTCGATAACTGTATCTACTCGAAGGATCGGCAAGGCTTCACTTAACCATTACGATAAGGTAAACGTGGTAAGATTTGAGGCGTTGTCGAATACTATAATCTATGGAAAAAGTTTGACATCCCACCGTCAAAAAGATGATTCACGGGTAATAATTATCAATGTTACCATTTTGCATTATATTTGATGTGAACAGCGCTAAATGGAATTGGCAATAAAAGATGGGCAAGGATTGCTTTTATCACCCTTGATTAGAAGAAACGTATGTTCCGACCCAACACGATTCCGGGCCAACTAGTATCCAAATTCTTTCTACTACTGCTGATTGCCACCTTTGTAACACCAGCTCTTGCTCAGCCTGAACCTGGTGACGAACGGGCCATTCATGTGCCGGTTGATACCAGACTGGAAGGATTCTTTTCGGGCGATGCACCGACGTCCATCGATCAAATTGAATCAGTTCAACAGCACGTGCAAACTCTGGCCGATACGGTCCAAAAGACTGTTGTAGGTATTGGCGTGGGAGCAGCACAGGGTAGCGGTGTTATTATCAGTCGTGACGGGTACGTGCTTACTGCTGCTCATGTATCCGGAAGGCCCGGAGTCACGGCACGTCTGTTTCTTTCCGATGGCCGTGTCGTCCCTGCTAGAACATTGGGACTGAACCGAACATTTGATGCAGGTCTGATGAAGATTATCGCTGAAGACTGGGAAGCTGAAAAATGGCCTCATGCAGATATGGGAGTTTCCTCGGATGTTGAATTAGGACAGTGGGTTATGGCCGTAGGTCACCCCGGTGGATACCAGCAGGATAGAAACCCTGTGGTTCGACTGGGGCGTATTGTTCATACCTACGAAGATGTTCTTACTTCCGACTGTACATTAATCGGAGGGGACTCAGGAGGCCCGTTGTTTGCAATGGATGGACGAGTGATTGGAATCCACAGCCGTATTGGCCCGGAATTGAGTCATAACGTTCACGCCCCCATTGATTCGTTCAAAGATGGTTGGGAACGAATGGCAAAAGAAGAGCAGTGGGGGAACACTCCAGGAGCACCATTGATCGGTGTCACGGGAGGGCAAAACGACGAAGCCGCTGAAATTGAAAGTATTATTCCCGGCAGTCCGGCAGCCAAAGCAGGAATTACCAAGGGTGATATTATTATTCAGTTTGCAGGCAAGGATATTACAACGTTTGATTCACTTGTCAACGTAGTAGCCGTTCACCGCCCCGGTGAAAAAGTCACTATTAAGCTTCTCCGTGATGAGAAGGAAATAGAAATTGAGTTGACGGTAGGTCGTGCCGGACCGCAAATCCCGCGGGCTCCGGAAGAAGACAGTAGCCTGCAACAGGTTCCCGTGGCAACCGACTACAACAGTTGGATGAGCTACATTGCCTCGTATAAGCCAGCGACAGTTCATCAACGAAACTATGAAACAATCGTTAATGCGTTTGCACCGGTCGTTCACAAAGCAGGGAATTCAACGGTTAAGATCTCCGACGGAAAACGTCAACTGGCGTTAGGAGTGATTGTGAGTGCCGATGGTTACATCCTTACAAAGGCAAGTGAAATCCTTAGTGATGAACTGGAGTTCCCGCTGACCTGTGAAGACGCCCGGGGAAATTCGTTTAAGGCAGTGTTTGTATCACATCGCCCTAAATTTGATTTATTGATGCTCAAAGCAGACGCAAAAAAACTCAAGCCTATCAAGTGGAATACAGATGATCAGCCTCTCGGAAGTTGGTTGATTTCCCCATCAACCGGTGAAAATCCGATGGCCATTGGTGTGGTAAGTGCTCACCCCCGTTCTATCCGAGGCGGTTTGTTGGGGGTATTTTTAGGCGAGACTCCAGCTGGAGTACGTGTCGAGCAGGTATTTCCCAATACGGCGGCAGCTCGGGCTAAAATGCGTCGAGGGGACGTGATTCTCAAGGTTAACGAAATTGAAATTACAGATCGCGAACAATTAATTGATACAGTTCGCAGCCACTTACCCGGGGAAAAGATTACTTTGCTGGTTCGCCGCGGCGAGGAGAAATTGTCGATTGATGCAGTACTTGGTCGGGAAGAAGATATTGCGGGAAGTCGTGCCGTTGAACAACAGAATCTGGGTGGGCCGCTGAGCACACGGCGAAGTGGATTTCAGTCAGTACTCCAACACGACACAGTATTGCGTCCAGAGCAGTGTGGAGGTCCTATTCTTAATACCAGAGGCCAGGCTATTGGAATCAACATCGCTCGGGCCACGCGTGTGGCATCGTATGCGTTGCCAGCATCGGTCATTGTTGAGCTGATTGATGATATGAAAATTCGCGACGCCGATGCGGTCAGTGAAGAGACTTCAGATGCTCCCTAAGTACGAGCCCAAAATTTATCTTTCCAGATAAGCCTGTAACATCTGTTGTGCCGCAATCATATCAAGTCGTTTCTTGCGTTTACTGGCTTTAATGTTGCCCGCGATCATTAATTCGTGTGCCAGTGAAGTTGTAAATCGCTCGTCATGAAATGTGACTGGTAACTCAGTAATTTCTGACAGCCAGGCACCAAATTCTCGAGCCTCGCGGCTTTTGGCCGTCTCGTTTCCGTCAGTGCTGATTGGAAGTCCCACCACAAATCCGACGATCTCCTCTTCATTCGCTAGTTGGCGAAAACGCCTTGCATCTGCTTCGGGATCCTTGCGTTGATAGTTTTCAACCGGACTGGCAAACGATTGTCGGTAGTCGCAGATGGCAATTCCAATACGGACGGTACCAAAATCGATACCGGCTAAACGACCTTCATGAGGAAAGTTTGAAGTCACGTTCATAGCATCAATGAATTGGTTTTCGGGTCACGGCGGATTCAAAATATCCGTTTTTTAAAAATCGTTGAACGTATTGTAGCGTTTCGCGTTGATTCATGATTCGTGTATGCGTTGAATTAACGGTTCGAAAATCGACGGCACCCTGAAGTTTGGTTTCCTCCACTGAGACTACGAGATCGCTTGGCCCCTTAAGTAGTGGATTGCGCACCAGATTACTTTCTAACTGGCCGGCGATGATACCAAACTCATATTCAGGTATTGCCAGTTGATCTTCCAGTTCCTTAAATCCGGCACCTAATTCCTTCCCCGATACGCCCCACAATGCTTCAAATAGTAATTGATCATTTACCGCTCGGCCAAAGGCTGAACCTTGGTTAGGAGGAGCCAGCATCACCATTCTCTTGATGCGCTCATCCTGTTGCGTTTTAAGATAACTACGAACAACGACGTTTCCCATGCTGTGTCCGACTAGATACAAGTCAGAGTCTTCAGGGAAATGGGATAGCAATTCACCAAATTGTTCTGCATGCTGATGGATCGTTTGTCGTGTGCTGGCGTAACCCCAGCTGAACACGTCGGCTACATTATGATCCCGTAGATACCGTGCCAGAGGATCGAGAGAATTTCGAGTTCGAATGACCCCGTGAAGCAATACGAAAATCTTCGTTTTGTAGGGACCAATCTTACCGTTTTTGACAAATTCGTCAAAACGATGTTGGCATTGATTGAATGAACCCCATGCCTGTCGTATGTTCCGATGGTCCAGAATTCGGCAGTGATGGGTGTAGTGATTTCGTTGGATACGCCAACCGCTCTGGATGCGAATATCCGTCCAGAATTGCTTGCCGCCGAACGTTTTTAACTGCAGGTTGATATTCAACGGCGAATCGTCGTCGGCCAAGCTGATTCCAGGTTGCACGTATGCAAGTGCGATCAAGGCTAAAGTTGAGCGTCTGGTAAATCTCACAAAGTCTCTCCTACAAGTACGTTTGGTCACCGTTGTCGTTCAGTAGGTCAGTCAATTGTCGTACGGACTCTTCATCATGTTTGTTTGCAACCAGAGTGGCGTCGCTGGTATGAACAATAATCAAATCATTTACGCCGACCGTAGCGATCAAATGGTTTGATGAACTGTGAATAATTGAACCTGTGGTTTCAACACCGATATGTTTGGAAAGTATCGTGTTATTGTTTTCATCGGTAGGGAATAATCTTGAGAGTGCTTGCCAGCTACCGATATCGTCCCATTGGAAAGGTGCATCGATCATTAAAATTGGTTTGTAATGCTCCATGACGGCGTAATCGATGGAAGTGCCCTTGATCGCAATGAATTCACGTTCCAGGACCTCATCAAAATCCGATTGCCCGTGTTTTTCGACGATCGCATCTATATGCTCCATGATGTCCGAACGTGTCGCCCTCAGGGCATTTAGAATAGCCTGGGCTTTCCAAACGAAGATTCCCGAATTCCAGTAGTAGCCACCCTCTTGTAGATATTGATTTGCTGTTTGAGCATCCGGCTTCTCTTTGAACTTGTGAACTTCAAATGAAGTCGAGCTAAATTGTTTTCCGGTTTGAATGTAACCATATGTTTCGGCGGGGCGGGTTGGTGTAATACCAAAGGTGACCAGACTGGACGGATTCTGTTCGACTAACTTCTGGGCATCTCGAAGAGCTTTTTGGAATTTGTTTGCCGGAGTAATAATATGATCGCTTGGCATAACAATGATGGTTGCATCAGGGTCTTGTCGGGCAATCAAAGCAGAGGCTAACGCAATGCATGGAGCCGTATCTCGTTTGGCAGGTTCACCAATAATGGCTCCTATTGGCAATTGAGGTAACTGTTGTTTGACAGAATCAACCAGCTGTTGGTTTGTAATGACCGTAATGTTTTCAGTGACAATAGTCGGAGCTAGTCGGTCGACAGCTTCCTGAAGCAAAGTGCTGCCACGGCCAAAGTGGAGTAGCTGCTTAGGTAAGGCAATTCGACTCAAAGGCCAAAAGCGAGTGCCTGCGCCGCCGGCCATGATGACTGCGTGTAACATCAATTCTTCGGATTGCTAAGGGATTGAAAGGATGGTGTCAGGAGGTAGGTGTTCTGCTCAATTTGCTGTGGTACGTCGTCCCGTTGCTTCAACTGAGGTAAGTCTACGGCATAGTCCGGATGTATTTCCACCTGAATACCTTCAGCGACTTGACATCCAACCTCCCGAAGCCATCGTCGATGGAGATTGCAAATACTCCTGCGACTGGTAGCGGGCGTGCTAAAATCTTCAGTAGGAGCATTTTTAACGGGAGCGAAAACATCCTCTCTCAGGGCTTCCACCGTTAATATATTTTCGGCAATCGGTAGTAGGTCAAAGATAAAGCGTTCGAGCTTAATGGCGTTAGGCTCCGTCGGATTTAGCAGGTGACCATCCTCTCCTAGACAAGGTACCCGTTTGTGGGCAATGTGATAAGGAAGTTCCTGATTCGATTGAATGATCTGTTGTAAAAACGTGGTTTGGAATAGGTGTACAGCAATATTAGCAGCCCATAACCGGAGGTTACCGTTGTCATCCTTTTGTTCAGCAGTCTCGATTGGAATTTCACTGTATTCGATGATTTGCGTTTGGCCGTTTAAAGAAACGATGTTTCCCGTTTTGTCGAAGGCGGATTGCTTGGCAATAGTTTGCAAGGTGATTTGTGACTGGTTGATAGCGTGATAGCCAAGTAGGGCGGGTGAGCATGTTGGGGAAAGTGGATTATCGATCTGACCATAGAACAGCGTATCGATTCCTTGTGTGGCACAAAGGTCAAGGATTTCGGCGTCCTGCATCGCTTCTAGCATTCCCCCATGTCCATTGGGACTTACGAATATTTGATCCTTGGCTTGCAACAGTAGTTTTCCAGTTTCCGCATCGAGAGCAGGCATCGTAGGCTGACAAAAGAATTTGATGCGGTTTTGACGCCCAAAGAATTCGTGCTTTTGAAAGAATAAGATCGTTTCCTCATGAACTGCCGGGCTTGTCATCACAAACAACGGAATTTGAGTTGCATACTTTCTTTCCAGAGATGCAAGCTTATCGGTAATAAACTGAAAAAGTGTGCGTCCGGACAAAGGGCCAATTGGATAAAGACCTTTGGGATGGTTAAAACCCAATCGACTTCCCTGACCGCCGGCTACGATAATCGCTCCGACGCGTCCATCCTTAAGTAGCTGCTCTCCCGTGGCATACGCATCGTCGTAGGATGATATTGTTTGGTCTGAGAGCCGAATGGATGATGGTGGGGCAATGTTCGAGAAATCGGTCTGATTCTTAGTGCTTTGGCTGAATTTAGACCATAGTGAACTTATGAATTCGAAATCAATATTCTGTAACTGTTTTGCTAACCCCTGACGTTGTGATTCGTTCAATTCATGCCAATATCTAAGAACCGATTGTTGTTCGTAGAGGTTAATCTGGTTAGATAGCTGTGTTGGTAGTTCGAACATTGTATCACTTTAGGGTGTTCCCCTACAGTTCTCCCCTAACCCAGAGATAAGCAATGTAAGCAAGTGTCGGAAACAATACAAAGATTAACCCGTAGGTGAATACAGACGTCCATATTTTTCGAGGCCAGCGAGCCATGATATTGATGATCCGACGCTATGAATGGGTTTTACGAAATAAGTTACGCGGCTTTTTGGGCTTCAGCAAACACTTCGACCTGAACTAAAACTTCCACAGGTTCTTCGTAAACCTGCTTTAATCTCAAATCCAAACGGATGCCAAAGTCATGGGATTCTCCAACAATCAGTTCTACGTCAGGACCTTCCAGAAGGGTTGCTTCAACACACGGCGTTGAAGGGAGTTCCGGAATAAATGATAGATGTAGGTTTTGATGACGCTGGCCAACTTCAAATTGAATCCGCTGAGATGCTGAGATCGATTCACCATGAATATCTACAGACCGAATCCAAAATTGATTGGCGTGATCCGGGATTTCACTCTCAGTCCATGCAGACTCTTCGTTCAGTGAAGCTTGATTCAGGGATTGAAGCAGGCGGGCTTCCAGATCGTTTTCGATGGTGTAACCCAAATTAATGAGAGGTGGATTTGGCCTAACAATAGGCTGGTATTTGTAGTTTCTTATCCACCAATAAGACTCGCTTAAAAGAGCACCCGCCCAAATAGAGCCAGTTGCACTGACAGATTGTGAGGTTACCGAGAGAAGGAGTGCCATCTGCAGGATCGTGAGTGATTGTAAATACCAACTGCATTTAGCCAGCAAGGACCTACGATCGTTTGCTGGTAACCCGATGGCCGTTCGCAGTATGGCGACGGTACTCAATATACCTAAGCCAATGAGCCATGTTTGTTGTTGAGTCAGAATATCGGTGTATAGATGACTGCGTGCTAGCATGAGAAAGGTGGCCAGGCAGGCAAACAGGCAGGGGACCAACAGAGCGGTATTGCGCAAAAAATCGGTTGTCGATGTACATCGACTGGTTTCCAGGTTATTTGCAATAGAGATCATAACGCTTACCGCTTTCATTCAGTTATGAAACAGCGGTAAGCGTACAGCAGAAGTGAGGTTGAAGTAAAGAAGGGTCTTTATGACTTTTCGGAACCTCTTAGAATTGGGCCTTTAATTCCTCCGCTCGGCTGGTGCTTTCCCAGCTAAACTCGCTTCGACCGAAGTGCCCACCAGCTGCAGTCTTGCGGTAAATGGGTTTCCGCAAGTCCAGATAATCGATAATTCCACCAGGTGAAAGTGGGAAGAATTCACGTATGACAGCACAAATTTGGGCATCATCCACTTCACCGGTTCCCTGAGTATCCACGTGGACACTTACGGGGTCGGTTACACCAATTGCGTAAGCTAGTTGGACTTCGCAGCGTTCAGCCAGTCCGGCTGCCACGATATTTTTCGCAACGTGCCGAGACATATAAGCTGCACTTCGGTCTACCTTGGTTGGGTCCTTGCCACTGAATGCTCCACCTCCGTGACGCCCCCAGCCACCATATGTGTCAACGATGATTTTACGGCCGGTTAATCCGCAGTCACCGTGAGGACCGCCAGTGACAAAACGTCCGGTTGGATTTACATGATAAGTGATGTCACCCTGAACCAGTTCAGCTGGTAGTAGTGGATTAATAATTTCGTTGACAACAAAGTTTTGGATATCTTCATTAGCAACATCCGGACTGTGCTGAGTACTTACGACAACGGTGTCGATTCGAACGGGTTTTAGACCATCGTATTCGACGGTCACTTGACTCTTACTGTCGGGTCGTAACCATGAAACCTCATTGCCAAAACGAGCATCGTTGAGTCGATCAAGGATGCGATGTGATAACGCAATAGGAAGCGGCATGAGTTCTTCTTCGGTGTCGCGACAGGCAAAACCAAACATGAGCCCCTGATCTCCGGCACCTATTTCTTTACCACTGACACTGTTTTCATCAACACCCTGGGCAATGTCCGGGCTTTGTCGGTCGATGGAGGTAAGCACTGCACAGGTATCAGCGCAAATGCCCATTTCGTCATCGGTATAGCCAACGTCACGAATGACATTACGGACGACATCGGGGTAATCAATTTGAGCCTGAGTGGTAATTTCACCGGCGATCAATGCCATGCCAGTTGTCACCATCGTTTCACAGGCAACACGACTATAGGGATCCTGTTCGAATAAAGCGTCGAGTACTCCGTCTGAGATCTGGTCGGCCAGCTTATCCGGATGGCCCATGCTGACAGATTCACTAGTGAACAAGTATTTTCCTGATGTCACGAGAACAATTCCTCTATTCCAGAGAGTTAATTCAATGGGGGTAAAGGGTTGATTATAGAGCCAGAGGGAAGTGATCGACAACCATATAAGGAAGTAGATAAAAGGTTTCTCAGAGATAGCTGAGGATATCGACCGTCCGTCGCGTGGCACCCTGTTGGTTCGCTACAAGGTTGGCTGCCGCTTGTCCCATTTCAGCAGCCTGCTCGGGAAATTCGATACACCAGCGAACAAATTCAGTGAATTGTTCATTGGAATTAATAACCTTCGCAGCCTTATGATGCAAAATGAGTTCGACTATATCTTTGAAGTTCCAGGTATTAGGTCCAAAGCTGACTGCGGCTCCATAGGCGGCTGGCTCAATCATGTTTTGACCGCCGCGAGAGCCCATACTTCCACCGACAAAGGCAATATCTGTGAGACCCCACCATGCCCCCAGCTCGCCGATAACATCGATAAGAAACAAGCGAGTGCTTGAAGGAACTCCTGCTTCCATGTCTGATCGCCGGACAAACGGAATGTTGGATTTCCTGCACATTTCGGATACGCTTTCAAATCGCTCCGGATGACGTGGAACCAGGATCAGTTTCAGATTAGGGAATTCATTGAAATGATCCTGGAAAAACTGTAGGCACAGAGATTCTTCTTCGATTTGGGACGATCCTGTCAGTAGGACGACGTCGTTCTGTGTAATTCCGGCCAGTTTTTTTAATTCACGTGTCTTAGCATTGTCACGGTTCGACTCCGCACCGTCGAATTTGATACTGCCTGTAACAGTCACCTGCTCCTCTGATGCTCCGATATCCAGAAAGCGGTCAGCATATTGCTGGTTTTGTACAGCGATGTGGGTAAGCTTTCTTAGAGTTGGCTTCAGCAGCGGTCCCAGCCGAGAGTAGCCTTTGGCACTGTTTTCACTTAACCTTCCATTGATAATTGCTATGGGGCAGGCCTTTGCCGCATAGTGAATCAGATTTGGCCATAATTCTAACTCCACCAGTACGAATAAGTCGGGTTGGATACGTCGCAAGGCGGTTTTTACAGCCCAGGAGAAATCGAGTGGGCAATAGAAGACGGTTCGAGGCGAATACTTCTGTCGCGCTAATTCATAGCCTGTTTTGGTTGTCGAGCTTATAACACATTCCCAATCGGGATATCGTTGCTCTAGTTCTAATAGAACAGGTTGCAATAAATTGACTTCGCCGACGCTAACGGCATGTAGCCAAATCCGTCTTTGCGTTGCATCAACTCCGGAAGCCGGCAATCGGGGCACGAGCCCGATGAACTTCTGAACGAGCCCCTGCCTGTATTTGCCTTTGGTGATTGCGGTAAGCATCAACCACGGAGAAAGGAGGAGTAGCAACAGCAGGTATACGATATTTCGTACGTAGGGCATTAGTTCATCCGTACTCTCTATTCCATCTACGTTTTAGATCGAATTGAATATCGTCTCGTTTCAATAACTCGAAGGTATCCGTTTATTTTCCGAGGCAGCAACGTTTGTATTTTTTTCCGCTACCGCATGGACAGGGATCATTACGTCCTACTTTAGGAGCAGTATTACGGACGGTTTTGGGTTTAGCTGACCGAGCTTGTGAAGGATCTTCTCCGGTTTCCTGCATTCGAACGGCATCACTGGAAGAAACGGCATCAGCGTGTGTTGCGGAAGTTTCAACCCAGGTCGACCCGACAAATTGTTCATTCAGCTGTTCCATACGGAAAATAAGGTCGGTCACCTGCTCACCAATGGAAAACCACATGTTGTCATACAGCTTCATCCCTTCACGTTTGTACTCGACTTTGGGATCTTTCTGAGCATACCCACTTAGCCCAACAGAACTGCGAAGGCGGTCCATGGTTAGTAAATGTTCTTTCCAGGACGAATCGACGATTTGAAGTAGTAAAGCCCGTTCCATACGTCGGATTTCAGGATGATGTTTATCTTCAACAGCCGAAGATAACCGGCGACTGAATTCCTGGCGATTACAGTTACCAAGTATTTCTACATTGAGCTCGGTATCGACATTATCTCGCAACCAAAGGGAAATTGAGGCAATCTCGCCCTCATTAGCAATACGGTTAAGTCGAGTGTTCTCTGTCTGGTCGGCATAGAATTCAGCCGTTTTCTCCTGAGCCCACTGACGATGTGAGGTCGAGCGCTTTTGGCTTGCCAGACTTAAGTCAACCAAAGTTTCCTGAAGTTCCGCTCGTTGCATATGACGAACGCTTTCCAGTGAAATCTCCGCGTTAAAGCGTTGTGCAGCCCAGGCGATCAATGCTTCACGGTCTAGTTGTTTGTCTGCTCCTCCACCATAACGATAGATTCCCGCCATTACCGGGTATTCGGCTTCACGATGTTGATACATTTCGAGAGCACGTTGATGGATGGACTGTAACAATTCATCATTGGTTTGATCTTTGAGTTCGTCTTCCTCCAGTTCAAAACCAAATTTATTACGAATCCAAGTAGCGAGAGAACTGCGTCCGAAACGCTCATCGAGAAAAATCGCCCCGTCGCTGAGATCTACCTTATCAATATGAGCGTAGGCCAATTCCGCCAAATCATCCTCGATATCATCCATATCAATTGCCTGCAGATCACGTGGGCGGAGGGAAGTATTCCAGTTGGAATTGATGAACTTAGCTAATGCCTGCCAATTCCATTCAGATTCGTCAAAGTCCCGCGGTAGGTTTTCGTCCACCGCGTCTCGGATTCGCCTCAGTGCCGAGCGATATGCCAATCGCCGGCTTTCTTCATCCGCTTGCTTGAAGTCCATCCCTTTGTACGCGCGGCTTTCCTCCTGCATATTGAATGTGGAATTCACCCAGGCAGTAAACGAATCGACGCCGTAATTGGGATCCAGGAATACATTGACGTAATGTTCAATCTGCTCTTCAAGGCAGTCTGTGACTTTGGTTGACACATTTTCGCCATCCAGAATTTCCTGACGGAATTCGTAAAGACGTTTACGCTGTGTGTCCATCACTTCGTCGTATTCGAGAAGATTTTTACGAATCTCAAAGTTTCGTTCTTCCACTTTCTTTTGGGCGGCTTCGATACGGCGGGTGACCATTTTGCTGTTGATACTGTCTTCAGGATTCATCCCAATTTTCGAGAGGATGGCTTTGAGATTTCCACCTCCAAAAATCCGCATCAGATCATCATCAAGCGAGAGGTAAAAGCGACTGCTTCCCGGGTCACCCTGTCGTCCACAACGCCCCCGAAGCTGAAGGTCGATTCGACGGGCATCGTGTCTTTCGGTTCCAATAACGTGGAGTCCGCCAAGTTCTTTTAGTTCTTCACCTTCCTCGGCCATTGAATATTGTTCATCAATTTCACGAACAAGGTTGTCCCAGATATCCTGAGGGACTTCTAGGCGAGTTGGGTAATCGTTTTGCAGTCGAGACCAGGCTAAAGTCTCTGGGTTACCGCCAAGCACAATATCTGTACCACGCCCAGCCATGTTTGTAGCGATCGTCACGGCACCGCGGCGGCCTGCTTGGGCAATAATCTCAGCTTCACGACCATGATTTTTGGCATTCAAGATTTCATGATCGATGCCTCGCTGACGAAGGAAATCGGAGATCGCCTCACTTTTTTCAATAGAAACGGTACCGATTAATACGGGGCGCCCTGCTCGGTAAATTCGGGCAATGTCATCACGGTCGAATGTTTCGCGTTTGCGGCTTTCAGCAGGCAGTAGTACGACGGTGGTGTCGTTTTCAGACTCGATCGTGCCATAATGCTGATCACCGTTATTAAATTCAATCGTATCGTATTTATTCAAGGCCTCGACTGCATCGGCCACCGCTTTGAATTTGTGTTTCTCTTCCAGATAGATGACGTCGTTGTGCTCAAGTCGCTGCATTTTACGATTCGTTGGAATTGCAACAACGTTCATATCGTATATATCCCAAAACTCTTTGGCCTCTGTTAAGGCCGTCCCGGTCATACCGGAAATCTTGGTGTACAGCTTGAAATAGTTCTGCAGTGTAATTGTCGCCAGAGTTTGGGTCTCTTCTTTGATTTTGACGCCTTCTTTTGCCTCCACAGCCTGATGTAACCCGTCAGACCATTGACGACCGTCCATCAGACGACCGGTAAATTGATCTACGATGATGATGCGACCTTCGCGAACCACATAGTTGACATCCTTCTTGTACAGGTAATGCGCTTTCAATGCATTGTCAATCAGATGAGGCCATTCCATGTTTCCGGCAGTGTAGAAACTTTCCACTCCAGCAAGTTTTTCAGCCGCCCGTATCCCCTCATCGGTCAGGTTGACACTGTGGTCCTTTTCATTGACGACAAAGTGAGTTTCCTTCTTGAGTTGGCGAGCTAGTTTCTCGACTTCTGCGTATTTCTTCAGGTTGTCGTGTGCTGGCCCGGAAATGATCAATGGAGTTCTGGCTTCGTCAATCAGAATATTGTCGACTTCGTCAATAATGGCGTACGTTAATTTACCCTGACACTGTTGCTGATGTTTAGGGAATCGATCGTCGTCCCGAGCTGCGGGCCGCATGTTGTCCCGCAGATAATCAAACCCAAATTCGTTGTTGGTCCCGTAGGTAATGTCACAGGCATAGGCTTGCTGGCGGTCGTTGGCTTTCATATCACTTTGGATACAACCAACAGTGAGTTTTAGTCCCATGAACAATGGGGCCATCCATTCCATGTCACGACGGGCCAGATAATCATTCACTGTAATGACGTGGACGCCATCGCCACTCAGCGCGTTAAGGTAAGCAGGTAAGGTGGCAACCAGAGTTTTACCTTCTCCGGTGACCATTTCAGCAATCTTACCTTCGTGCAAAACGATGCCCCCGATAAGTTGCACATCATAATGGCGCATACCGAGCCAGCGTCGACCGGCTTCCCGGACAACTGCAAACGCTTCGTTTCGAACATCATCCAACGTTTGTCCGGCTTTGATCCTGTCACGGAATAACTCTGTTTGCCTACCGAGTTCTTCGTCGGACATACTTTGGTATTGAGGCTCCAAAGCGTTGATTTCTTCGACCGTACCTAAATAGATATCGACTTGTCGTTTGTTGGATGAGCCAAATACCGAAGTAACGGTCGAGTCAAAGGCATTGACTAACCCATTGAAAAAGGCTGAGATTAACTCCCAAATTCTTGCAAATATGTCCATTGTGTCTCCGATACAAAGCAACACAGCCTAGCAGGCATTATCAAGGACTAAACTCAATTCAGAATTCTATCCTGTCTTCAACGATTTGATCGCTTTGAATCTTGTTTTCGTTATTTCGTAAAGATCAACACCACGTATACGAGCAGGTTGTTACAAAGCATAAACGCTAATGTATATCTTATGTATATATAGTTCCGTTGGTAGCTTATCCCGATATGAAAATGGGGTCAACGGAGGATATTTACATCATCATACCATCGGCTTGGAACCGGTATATGCATAAAGCAGAGGCAGGAATTGTCCGGATGAGCTAAGGGGATTTCCAATCAACTGCTTTTAGGCCACTCCTCAAAGATCGACTTGATTGTTATCTGAAAAATTGCGATTACTATCCTATATATCGTCCTATCACTTAGTATCAAGGATTAAACATTGGCAGAAGTGCCATGTGAACCAATGCTTTATAATGAGTGTCGGTTAATCATTGGATCATGAATGCTTCATTATCTATAAGTCGTATTGGAAAGCTAAGTCCTTGAGTAAGAAAGCAGTGACCACTGATATCCGGGGGAAGATTATTCTCTTGGGAACAGGTACGAGTGTCGGAGTGCCTTCGATTGGATGCGGTTGCGATGTATGTGCTAGTGATAACACCAAAAACAACCGCACCAGATGCTCGATTGTGTTTGGATTGGAGCAGGGTAATCTACTAATCGATACAGGCCCCGATTTGCGACAGCAACTGCTACGAGAGAAAATTGGATTGATTCATGCAGTGCTTTATACTCATGAGCATGCAGACCATATATTTGGCATGGATGACTTAAGGTTGTTTCAGTTTTATCTTGGTCATGCCGTGCCGGTATACTGTGAACCGAATGTCGAACAACGATTGCGTCGCTCTTTTGATTATGCATTTTCAAATCATGAGCAGACCCATCGGGGGGCGATTCCTCAACTCTCCATGAATTCAATCTCGACCGATCCGTTTGAAGTATTGGGAACAACCGTCATTCCGATTCGGCTGCATCATGGCCCTCGGTTCAAAGTACTTGGATTTCGCATCGGAAACATCGCCTACTGTACTGATACCAATGAGATTCCTGAACAAAGCTGGCCGTTGCTTGAGGGGTTGGACTGCCTCATATTGGACGCACTTCGCCATAAGCCTCATGCGACTCACTTCGGCTTAGAAGAAGCGGTGGAAGTGGCTCAAAGAATCGGTGCACGACGAACCGTATTTACCCACATCTCTCACGATTTGGAGCATGAGCGAACGAATGCCGGGTTGCCTGATTCCATGGAATTGGCTTATGACGGCCTGCAGCTTGAATTGCGCTGATGTGAGCGGAATTAGTTACTTTGAGCCTCGATATATTCGCTAGTAATATTCAGGACTTCCCGATTGTAAAACGTGTCAGGGAAAACCTCCGTTTCCCCATTGGCTCGTTTTTCGAGATTCTCCTGAGCTTCTTCCTGGGCGGAGTTCTCTTCTTTTTTGGCGAAGAATACATCTTCTTTTAAGGAGACCCGTTTTTCTTCCTGCTGCTTTTTGTACTCGGCAATTTGCCCTAAGAGCTTTTGAAAGTCTTTAGAATCTTTAACTCGGGATTCTGAAGACTTTTTAAGCCTGGCCAGCAATTCTGCATTACGTGCCAGGAGCACGTCGCTGACTTCATTTTCCACTTTGTCAAATGGGACAGGAAAATCGAGATCTGACTCTGAAACCTTCATGTGATCAGTAATGGATGGCAGCACAATATCAGAATAAACACCGCGTTGCTGAGTGCTGTCGCCTCCCGGGCGATAGAACTGTTGCATAGTGATTTTTAGGGCTCCCAAGTTCGGCGGATTACTGATATTAAAAAAGCGGGAACCAAGTTCGAGGAAATTCTGAACCGTTCCTTTACCGTGAGTAGTCGTATCGCCGACGACAATACCCCGCCCGTGATCCACAATGGCTCCGGCAAAGATTTCACTGGCGCTGGCACTGAACTTACTGCAAAGAACAACTAACGGACCATCGTAGCTAGTCCCTTTGTTGCGATCATCATACTGCTGAACACGACCGGACGGATCTTTCACTTGAACAACGGTACCCAGATCGATAAACAGACCTGTCAGGTCGATAGCTTCCGTTAGGCTTCCCCCCCCATTGGTCGACAAGTCCATAATCATGCCATCGATACCTTCTTCTTTAAATTCTTCGATGATACGTCGGCAGTCTCGGGTGGTACTACGATAATCTTTTTCACCGCGACGGGCGGCATCCATATCCATATAAAAAGACGGTAGGTTGATAACACCAATTTTTAGAATCTGTTTACTGTCAGGAATCTTATATTCGATGATATCACCACGAGCTTCGCTGTCTTTTAATTCAATCTTCGCTCGTTTAATAGTAAGAATCTTTGATTCTGTGCTCTTTTCCGGAATGATTCCCAGACGTACGGTAGATCCGGGTTTTCCGCGAATAAGAGATACTACGTCATTCAGCTTCATATCGATGACGTCCTGCATTTCTCCTTCGGTGTCCTGACCAACACTGACTATACGATCTCCTGTTTTGAGTTCGCCCTGTTTGTCAGCAGCACCTCCAGGAATGATTTTGGTGACTTTGGTATAACCATCTTCAAGCGTGAGCTGTGCGCCGATGCCATCCAGATTTAGTCGCATTTGAATTTCAAAGTTTTCAGAAGTCGTGGGAGACATATAAGTTGTGTGCGGATCATAGCTCGTCGTTACGGCCGTTAGAAAGATCTCCAGCAATTCATCACTTTTGGTTTGCTGCATTTGTTTCAACTGACTGTTGTATCGACGATGCAAACGCTCTCGCGCTTCTTCTCCCTCGGTCTTATCTCCCTTGAGGACCAGAAAGTTGTATTTAATTCGTTTTCGCCATCTGTCAGTTAAGTCTTCACGAGTGGTTGCAAACTTTAAGTTATCCCAATCAGTACTTATGTACTCGTCGACTGTATAGTCATGAGTAGTATCGATCAACGCATGTACGATTTCTATACTTTCTTCCATGCGAGACATGTACTGAAGGAAGACATCGTGCGCGAATTGCAGATCGCCTTTTTTCAGCATATCGTCGAGTTCAAGTTTCTTTGCATTGAAAGCGGTAATATCCTCTTCCAGGAAGTACAGCTTCATCGGATCCAGGCGATCAATAAACGTCGACATTGCACGCTGCGAAATCTCATCATCCAACTCATGTTGAGTCAAGTGTTGGGAAGAGACAATTCCGCGAACCATCAGAGCGATTTGTCGGTTTTTGGTACTCGGTTCGCCAATCTCTGCACCAGTTAGAAAGGGGATACAAAATCCGACTAACAGGAGGATAGCGATCGATCGCTGAATATTTTTTCGTGATTTAACCGTGGTCATTGAATAATCCAGTTGGGGCTGTTTATTAATAATAAGGCTTGTCGCAATTCCCGTCGCACATTGTGCTACCGACGGTCATGAAACTGTAAATATAGCCGAATGATATGACTAACCAACGAATGTTAGTGCGTTGATAGATGTTAGACAAGTCGAATCAGCAGTCGTGAATAGATGAGTGAACTCTAACATCTATCAGAGAGGCAAAACAAGGGTTCGTCTACCCTTTCAGTTTAAACTCTTTTGCGGTTCGCGTGTTTTGTGATAATCCTAATCTTTTTGAGATTTTCGGTAGGATAACGGTCATTTAGCTTTGTCTGGAATTGGCTGGAGGTATATTCGCAGGTTTTTGTGCTAACCAGTGGATAATCTGATCATCCATCCATCGTTTTGCTCCGCGAGCAAGAAATCCCATATGACCGCCTTGTTCAGTACGTACCAGCGTTGTCGAATCGGAAAGACATACATCATCAAAGATCTCCGCCGGAACTACTGGATCATCGTTTGCAACAAGGATCGTCGTAGGGACTGTGATGTTAGCCAACTTATCTTTACTGCTTGATTGGTGATAATAATCAAGCGCATCCGAAAAGCCGTTTAGCGGTGCAGTAAAACGGTTGTCAAAATCAAATAGCGTTTTAGGGAATGGTGAGAGGTCGCTCCATTGGCAATCGGGGTACTTTTCGCGGCGAACAGTCAGATCCTGCTTCAGTGAACGGATAAATTGATAATCGTAGAATCCCAAATACTTACTCGTAATCTTTTGGCTTGAATATGTCAGGTCGATGGGTGGGCAAATTGCAATGGCTTGAGATACTTTCAATTCAGGATACCTGCTTAGTTCGGACAATAATTTCAAAAGGATATTGCCGCTTAATGAAAATGCCACGATTTGCAGACTTTGTTGTCTTGTGTGCTGCTGAATCCAAAGGCCGGTTCTGGCGAGATCGTCACTTGCGCCGGCATGTGCTGTTTTTTGTGCAATGGATATGCCTTGGCCACATCCACGCATATCCATTCGAAAAACGCTACGGGATTGCTGACGTAATCGACTCGCAATACGAGTCATATAAGAAGATTCATGTGATCCACCGAGGCCATGAACTAACAGTACCGGAGGTTGCGTTGACGATTCGGCTGATATGATCGAATCGTCATATATATAAAGACTGTCTCCATCGGGCAATTCCACGCAATGCTGCTGTTTGTCAGGTAAATCGACTGTACCGCCGAATATAGCCGCCAATATTGTCTGACGGTGACGGCAACGAAGAAACCTTCTTGGGATAAATTCAGAGGTGGGGTCACTCATGCTTGCTCCCCCAACCGCCACCACCCGGCGTTTCAATCGTTAGTTGATCTCCTGAATTGATGGTTAATTGCTGTCGGTTGCTTAGTTTTTGCTCACGTCCGTCGGCGAAAATAACCCGATTGACCCCGGCTTTCCCCGCTTCACCGCCGTTCAGTCCTGGTGGTGCATTCTGATCTCGACGCTGCGTTAGTAGCGAGACAGTAACGGGTTGCAGGAACGTCATTTTCCGTATGATTCCGTTACCACCGGAATGGATTCCCTGACCGCCAGACTGTTCACGGATACTGAATTGATTGAGTTGAACGGGATATCGTCGCTCCAGTATTTCCGGATCGGTGATACGCGTATTGGTCATATGTGTATGAACCGCATCGGCTCCGGGCGACCTGGCAGTGGCTCCGGCTCCACCACAAATCGTTTCGTAATATCCGAATGTTTCGTCTCCAAATAACAAGTTATTCATCGTCCCCTGACTCGCCGCAGCCAGTTCAAGTGCAGAGAGTAGAACATCCACAATTCGCTGTGATGTTTCCACGTTACCACCCACCACAGCAGGAGAATCAGCGGCAGTTAGACCGGCGGTTGGATTTAGAAAACACTCAGGTAGTATCAGGGTGATCGGCTCAAGTACACCTTGATTGAGAGGAATTGGTTCATCGATTAATAAACGTAGTACATAGAGTACTGCCGCCGTCACGATGGCCTGATTGGCATTGAGATTATTAGGCAAGACTGGTGAAGTGCCGGTAAAATCGAGTTCCGCAGTGTCTCCTTGGATTGTAATCGCAACTTTAATTTCAGCGTCATAATCTTCGTTGAAATGCTCATCAAGAGAATCGTGGCCGTAATAAACACCATCGGGAATCTTGGACAGTGCCTGACGCATCTTGGCTGATGCCGCCTCCTGGATGGAACGCATATAACTCAGAACCGTTGATTCACCGTATCGTTCGATCATACGCTTAAGATCATGCGCACCCCGGTGATTGGCGGCCACTTGAGCCTGAATGTCCGCCAAATTGATGTCAACACTGCGTGAAGGGAATTCATCCGCCTCCAATAGTAACTGCAACGCATGTTCCTCAGACTCCCCTGCGTTAATTAGTTTCCTTGACTTGATCAGGACTCCTTCTTCTGCCAGCGTTTGGGAAAAGGGGGGCATTGAACCCGGTGTACATCCTCCTATCTCAGAATGGTGAGCGCGGCTTGCTGTGAAGAATATTCGTTCGTTCTCTAAGTTGAATACAGGTGTGACGATGGTGACATCGGGCAAATGGGATCCACCGCGATAGGGATCATTTGTAATAAAGACGTCGCCGGGTGAAATGGAATCGTGATCGTCAAGAATTGCTCTGACAGATTCTCCCATGGCCCCTAAATGCACCGGAATGTGCGGTGCATTGACGACTAACTGACCTTCGGCAGTAAAGATGGCACAACTGAAATCAAGGCGTTCCTTTACGTTTACACTATTGGAAGTGTTTTGCAGTGTGAGGCCCATTTGATTGGCAATGGAAACAAAGTGATTGTTGAATATTTCCAACATTGCCGGATCTGTAGTCGTCGATGGATCATGATGGTAGTGTTGAGTTTTAGCGTCCGACTCGATGAGTAATTCAAAATTACTCAATACTTCAGCGTTCCAGCCCGGTTCGATGAGAGTTGTGGAAAATTGCTCAGTGATAATAGCTGGTCCACTGACCTGATCGCCAGGTGATAAATCCTCTCGGCTAAAGCATTGAGCCGTCAATCGTTGTCCGTCCTGAAAGAAGGTGGTGGTTTCCTGGCTTTTTCTCGTGGTAACGAATGATCGTGCAGACAGAGGGGGGGGCGAGGAATTTTGTCCGATGGCAACAATGCGGAGCGTTACTAACTCTAATTGTCTGGATGGTGGATCCGATTTAAGGGGAGTGAAGCCATATCGCTGCAGATGGCAATCTGAGAACAAGGTTGTCAATTGCTCGTAGTTCACATTCCAATCAAAAGATTCAGCTGTTCGTTCCGAGATAGGAATTTGGAGTGTGGCGTCAACACCGAGAAGACGTAATTCAGCCGTCACCTGAAGGCTGATGTTTGCAGTTTTGTAGCCCTCACTTTCCACCTGTCTTTGTAACTCGATCATCGTCTGGACGACATCATGCTCTAGCTCTTGAAGTAGTGCCTGATTGAGTTGACGATATATGCCGAGATCGGCCTGTCGCTTTACATTGGCTTGCCCTATTCCGTAGGCGGACAGGATTCCTCCATCAGGGTGATTGAGAATAGTTGAAATATTCAGAAGGCGAGCGACGCCACAGGCATGCTGAGCAGCCGCTCCACCAAAGCTGACTAGCGCGTAATCGGCCGGATCATAGCCTTTGGCCACACTAATGTTTCCAATGGCCTGTGCCATATTGTGGTTAGCAATATTTAGAAATGCTTCGGCTAATTCGTGAATCTCGTACCGATGACCGGTCGTAGCTTCGATCGAGTGTCCAAGACGTCTGAGACTTTCGATCGAGGCCTCCTGCCGAAGAGGAATCGAAAATTGCTCGGGCCGAATACGTCCAAGTACAAGATTTAAATCAGTGACGGTTAACGGACCACCTCGTCCGTAACATGCAGGTCCGGGGTCACTGCCAGCGCTGTTTGGACCCACGGTTAATTTAATGCCATCAAAACCACATACAGACCCACCTCCGGCAGCCACCGTTTCAATGGCCAGCATGGGAGTGACAATTCTTACACCGTCTTTTTGAGTTTCATATTCATATTCAAAATGTCCATCAAATCTAGACACATCAGTGCTTGTGCCCCCCATGTCGAAGCCAATAGCTTTCTCAAATCCTGCCTGACTTGCGATGCTTGAAAAACCAACAACTCCACCCGCTGGTCCTGAGAGGATACTGTCTCGTCCGCTGAATTTCTCTGCACCCACTAATCCACCTGCAGAGGTTAGCAAACGGATGGAGGACTCTGGATGTAGCTGGTGAGTGATATCCCGGATGTATTTTGTTAAGACAGGATTGAGATAGCTATTTAAGACGGTCGTGTCGGCGCGGGATACAATTTTTATTAACGGTGAGACCTTGCTGGAACGACTGATGTCGTCAAACCCGATCTTCCGAGCTAGCTCTTCGATGATACATTCGTGCTGGGCACATGCAAAAGCGTTCATTAGGCAGATAGCGATGGATTGAATTCCGGAGGCTTTTGCATTCTCCAATGCTTGTATCACACTCTCTAAATCAAGCGGTGTCAGAATGTTCCCGTAAGTATCGATACGTTCAGACGCTTCGAAGACTAAGTCGTAGAGAGGGGCGTACTTTTTGATATCCAAAGCAAACAGGTCCGGCCGATCCTGATTGCCGATTTTCAAGATGTCCTTAAACCCTCGGGTAGTGACAAAGAGGGTTCGAGCACCGGTTCGGGTCAGCAATGCGTTGGTGCCTCGGGTGGTTCCCAGACGCAGCCGAATCGGAGGTAGCGATTCCTGCAGGGGTATCTCCAACAGATGGTGGATTCCAATGATGGGTGCTTCGACATCGGTTACGATTTCGTAACGTAAACCCTGACAATCGTACGGAAGAGGTTGGCTGAGCTCCAGTGAGCCAGGGTGACTTTGAAGAATCGTTGCTTCAAAAGTTGTTTGCTTTTGCTGATCGGCAATGCGAAAAGTGGCCTGCGACCAGAAGCCATCAATTTCAGCCTCTCTACGCTCGTCATAAACGGTAAGGCCGTTGACTGATTGAATGATGCCCGGCGTCAGAGCGGAGCTTAATAGCTTGTGTCGACGTAGTATCTGATTCGAAAACGGGTGAACACGCTTTGGATGAGGTGGTACATCTTCAGCATCAAAGCCGGGTAAGTACGCTATACAATCTGTAAACGTACCGCCGATATCGATCCAGAACTGCCAGGACGTGCTATCCAAAAGATCTTAGCTCTTGTTGATGCCGACACAAATTAGCTGCGAATAAGTTCGGATAAACATGCGGCCTCCGGAAACAGCAGGAGTACTACGACTGGCTTCTCCGAGTGGATTTTTTGCCAAAATCTTAAATTCTTTACTCGCGGCAATGACGTGTACAATGCCTTCTTCATCGACACAGAAGAGTTTGTCTCCGACACGAATGGGTGATCCTGAGAATGCACAATCTAATCTCTTTTGATAATGGACTTCACCAGTTTTGGTATTCATGCAGGAGAGAATTCCCTTGTCATAAAAACAGAACATCAGGTCGTCGAGGCAGACTGATGTGGGGACATAGGGTGCCGAACGATCAAGTTTGAAACTAACCGCGGGATCCTTTCCGGGTTTAATAGCGGCGACGTAATTGCCTCCACCACCGGAACCGGTTGAACCAAAGATATGACCGCCTGCAAACAACGGTGAGGAAACGGTTCGTTTATCAAAGGCTTTAACGGACCAGTTTTCTTCACCGGTCTCCGGATCCAGACTGTACATGCCATCTACGGTGTTGGAACAAATGATTTCATCGCCATCTTCTCCTTGGTAAATGGCAGGAACACTGTAGCTTGAGGAGGCCGTTCCCCGAGGTGTCTTCCAGATAATCTCTCCGCTCTCCTTATCAAAGGCATAGAAGAAACTTTCGCCCGGCTCGATTCCCTCAGGAAGTCGACCGTTTGCCTGAGAGGCATTAAGTAGAATCTTGTTCTTATAAATGACAGGTGAAGTCCCAAAGCCATGCTGACTGGACCAGGTGCCGAGATCCTTTGTCCAAAGTTCGTTCCCGTCATGACTAAAGGCTTTCACGAGCGTGTGCTGAGGGTCGGACCACGCAAAAATGACAACGTCTTTGTCAACTACCGGAGTGCATGAGGCATAGCTCGATCGCAAGTGCAACTTATGAGTCACTGACTTGTAATCGTGTTGCCATAGTATTTTTCCAGAGTTGGCTTCAATGCACAACACAAATCGTTCAGCAGTTTCCGGATTAGCGCTCAAGACGAAAACTTTCTCACCCCAAACGACCGGCGATGAATGGCCAATGCCCGGCAGCTCAGCCTTAAAAACAATGTTCTCTTCATTCCATTGAGCAGGAAATGTTTTCAGGTTTGCAACTCCCTGCCCATTAGGGCCATGAAACCGGGTCCATTCCTGGGCAGTGGCTATCTGGAATGTGAATAAGATGCTAGATATTACCGCTAGAATCTGAAAACGGTTAGTCATTAATACGTCTTTCAACAGAATGGTGAACTGGATCATTATTCCTAATCCTAACCGTCTTGGTCAGGTCACGCAATTTAACAAGATGTTTATTCAGTAGCAGAGCCCGGGGTCTCGGACTCTATGAAGTCTCCGCCACTTTTGGAAGCAACACCAATTAAAAGAACCCCCAGAATCATGAGTCCGGTTGCCACGTAATATGGCATGTTTAACTGAATTGTCAGTAGTGGAATACCGATGCCCGAACCGATAATCCGAGCGAGTGAACTCACACTTTGCCCAACCCCCATGATTGTTCCCTGCCGAGCGGGATCACTGCGTCGGGATAGCATGGCATTGAGCGAGGGCTGCATGAACGAGAATCCTGTAACGACAATCCCCAGCGCCAGATAGAGTAGCCCGCTACTCTTCTGGCTGATCGCCATAATCATAATGAAAAAGCCGACGATTTCTAACACTGCTCCAGTCATCGCAAGTGAGGCATCAGAACATTTCCCTGCCATCCGTCGAACGATACCACCCTGTACGACAGAGAGTGTTATGCCGATAAAGGCAAATGTCCCACAGATTTCTGTATAGGAAAAACTGAACGGGCTGTTTTCCGGATCGACGGAGTTTCCTTTGATAAGTAGTGACAGTGTGGTTTCAAAATTCGCAAACGAAAATATGCACACGAAGATGGAAATTAAAATGAGTCCTATCGATGGGATGGAGAGTGCTTGTCTGAGCCCATCGAAGTCAAATACCTTGTGACCTGCTGATTCGCTAGTCTCGGTAAGTGATTCAGGAAGTTTTCGAAATGCCAGTAGCAGAGCAACGAACGATAAACCGGCCGCAATATATCCGGGTGCAGCACTCGGCGTGTCATCGGCTCCAGTCACAGCTAGCATGCCTAATAACGGTCCAAATGTAAAACCTGCTCCAAATGCCATGCCGATGAGAGCCATCCCTTTAGCGCGTTTTTCTGGAGTCGTGGTATCGGCAATGTAAGCCTGAGCAGTGGAGATGGTTGCTCCAAAAATCCCGGCACCAATTCTTGAAATGTAAAGCAGCATCATTGTATTGGAAGGAGACTCGGTAATAGTTGTGGCTAAACCAAACAGAGTATAAAAGACGACGGAACCGGCAAGGCCAACCATGATGATCGGTCGGCGGCCGAATCTGTCTGAGAGCTTTCCCCAAAACGGAGCAAAAATAAATTGCATCGCGGAGAAGCTTGCCATTAGCAAACCTAGTTGCATTCCAGCTGCTTCAGCGTCCGCCAGATAATGCTCTGCGTAAACTGGCAACAGTGGTAAAACCAGTCCAAATCCTAAGAGGTCAATAAAGACAGTTAGGAAAATTACCAGCAGTGAGCCTTTACGAGGTTCGTCAGTCATAAGTGAGTTACTTCATGAATATTAGATTTGGGAAGCCTCTAGTTTAAATACGCCCATATGCTGATGCTATCCCCCTGTATTGTGACAGACTTGAGTTTTAGCTTTCTGCTTCCGCTACAGCATCGCCTAATAGTCGCAGCAATTCTAGTTTATATATCCCAGTATCATGTCCATCACTGAAGGCGATGGTATAGGCATAATTCCCGAGGGGTTTCATATCCTGGACGATCAGTGGTTGGGCTTCGGCTGATGAAATCACTGGCAGCAATTCCTCCGGCTTCGGATTGCGTTCCGCTTCTCTACAATGAGCACATGGGCAATTGTCACGAAGGATCTTATAGGGAATTCGTGAACAGACTCCATCACTCCATTCGATTTCCAGACGATGGTCTTCCGAAAGGCTGATGCCTGTCGGGTAGCTTGAAAATGCGTTCATGGTTTTTATATGCCCTAAGTTAAGATTTCCTGAAGGGCGTCGAGTAATCGATCGACTTCTTCCAAAGTGTTGTAATGAACCAGCCCTAACCGTACCATTCCTTCCGGTTCCAAATTTAATTGTTCGGTTAATTCGAGAGCATAGTAATTGCCATCCCAGACAAAGATTCCGCGCTCGCCTAACTCAAAGGCTATTTGAGATGCTGAAAGTTTTGGGTGAGTTATCGATATGGTGGGTACCCGATCTTCCAGTTGATTGATATCTGTAATTCCATGTACTTTCAGATCTTCGATAGCTGCTAAGCCATCCAGCAATCTGAGACATAATTGATCCTCATAAATAGTGATGGCCTCATACGCAATCTGTAATGCCTGTCGCCGTTGAAGAGATCCGTCGTTGGCTAATGTTCTGCCTAAGTCAGCCAGATAGTCGACAGCAGCTCGAGAACCACAAAGGCTGGCGAAGTTTTGAGTCCCGGTCATCCACTTTTCAGGAATGACTGTAGCCGAGGGCCGGACTTTGTAAGCCTCCAAATCCTCCAGGATTTCAGACTTTGCCCACAGGACTCCTATATGGGGACCGTAGAATTTATAGGTAGAGCAGGCGAGGAAGTCGCATCCGATTTCATGAACATCGATGAGCCGATGGGGGGCGTAGTGGACGGCATCGATGAAGACCTGAGCATTAAATTGTTTAGCGTACGAAGTAATCTCCTGGACCGGGTTGATCGATCCGGATGAATTCGAAGCCAGACCAACAGCGACCAGACGAGTGCGTTGGTCGATCTTAGACTTGAGATCAGTGACATCCAAAGTGCAGTCGCCTTTGTGGATCTCAGCGTAGCGAACTTCGACTCCATGGTCTCGAGCAGCCAGTGCCCAGGTGGAAACATTGGCATCATGGTCGAGTCTGGTAACAACAATATTATCGCCTTCACTCCAGGTTTGAGCGATAGCTCGGGAAAAAGCAAAGGTGAGTGACGTCATATTCGCGCCGAAGACGATTTCCTTCCAGTCATCGGCTCCAACAAAATCGGCAAGTGCCCGATGTGCTTGTTCAGTGAAGGCATCGCTTTCACGGCTTGTAGCAAACTGACCCCCATGATTGGCATTACAAGTGCAGTAATAGTGACTAATGGCATCGATGACCGATTGAGTTACTTGCGTACCAGCAGGCCCGTCTAGAAATACAGCTGGTTGTCCGTTGTGCTCTCGTGAGAGAGCGGGGAATTGATTACGACATTCCTGAATTAGGTCAGGAGTGAGATGTGGAGCCATGGAAGTGAATATCCGTCATGCTTTTGGACGAAGCCTGCAGTCTAACGATTATCAATAAACCGTCGTCCCTTGGCTTCAAAACGAGGAAGTGTATTTGCTTCTGCCAATATAACCTGAACTCGCAGACCTAACCCCACCTCGATAGCTTCTTTTATTCGCTCGACGTTGCCAGCACGATCTTCCACTTCGATCGTTAGGCTATCCATTTCTCCTTCTTTAGAAGCAGTAATCCGATATTCGACAACATCCTGAAAGCTACGGAGGATTTCTTCCAGGGCACTTGGGAAAACATTCACTCCCCGAATCACAATCATATCGTCTTCACGCCCCAAGACCCCTCCCTTGAGAAGCAAGAAGTTATTGGATTCTGGGATCGTTGGGATAACCCGATCACCAGTGCGATAGCGAATCAACGGGCTGCCGGGGCGTCCCAGACACGTCAGAACGAGTTCGCCTGCTTCGCCGTCAGTAACCGCTTGCCCGGTTTTCGAATCAATCACTTCGGCGATAAACTCGGCCTCACAAACATGCAAGCCCGTCTGCGTGGCATCTGCAAAACCCCAAGGGCCTATTTCTGATGCGCCGGCATGATCGATTAACCTTGCTCCCCATGCCTGCTCGATACGAGTTCTGATTGAGGGAATGGACCCTCCCGGTTCGCCCGCCACGATTATTCGCGTCACAGAAGAAGAGGGAAGATCGATGTTGTTTTCAGTAGCCACCTCTGCCAGTCGCAGAGCATAGGTTGGTGTGCAGAGTAATACAGTAGCCTGACTGGCGGTGATTAGATCCAATCGGCCGAGTGTACTTAGGCCGCCACCCGGAACGGACATGGCGCCACGAGCAACGATGGCGTCATGAGCAGACCAGAAACCTATAAATGGCCCAAAGGAAAAAGCCAGAAATGCACGATCTTCCGAGGTCAGTTCAGCTGCATCTAGAACATATTGCCAGACTTCCATCCACCAAGTCCAGTCTTCGGCCGTATCTAGGACAGCCATTGGCTTTCCTCGGGTTCCAGAAGTTCTATGAAAGCGAACGTATTGGTCTTTCGGCCAAGTCAGATTGTTGGCGAATAATCCTTCCGATAACAATTCACTTTTAGTCGTAAATGGCAGATCGCTTAATTGTGCGAGATTGCTCAGGGCATTCAGATTGCCAAATTTGTTCTGATAAAAACTATTGGCTGGAAGAATTCGGCCAAGTAGCTTATTCAGCTTTTCAAGCTGTATACATTCCAATGCCTCACGTGACAGAGATTGAATCTCGTCTCGAAGTGTTCTGTCGGCCAGTGGGGAATGTTGAACCATAGTATTGAAATAATCGAAACAGGTTTTGTTTATCTCATTCGTTGGTTGAGTCTAAGGGCTGATCAGGCGAAGCGTCCGGCAGATTTGGTAAACCCTGAACCTCTGGTAGTCCTGGAAGATCGGGAAGGCCCTGCAAACCGTTATCCAATTCCGTCGTCTTTGAACGAAGCAAGTCTGTATTTGCCAAATGGATTTTGTTGAAAGTGATCTCATCGATCAGATAAAACCAATCTCCAAATCGGCTGTTAAGTAGTCGGACAGAGTTTTGAGCAACTGTAAGTTTTGCCTCATAGTCTTCTTTGAGTCGGGCATTTTCCCGTTCAATCGATTCTTTGAGTTCTGTCAGTTGTTCAGGAGTCAATTCTATTGGTGCGTTGTCACCAGACGATTCAGATTCTGCATCGGCTTCCGGTGTTTCACAACTATCCCCAGTATTTTGGGGCTTCGGAGACTGTTCAGGTAGTGCTTGATATTCAGGAACAGGGATCATATTGGGCTGAAAGGCGGTTGTCACAAATAAATATCGCCGAATCGAATCTTGTGATCCTGAAGTTGCATCAACTTCTCCAAATCGAAGAATATACTTAACACCTGTCTGCAGAGAGATATGTAATTCACCGTTGGCACTTTTGAGATCCATCAGATTATCGATTGTGGTATTAGGGTCACCAAACAGGCCAAGTTTTGTTAGCGTTTCCGAGGTTTTCTCGTCCGCGATTGCCTCGGGAGTAATCTTTAAATCTGGACGAAGTATTGCCGGCTTTCTCATGACACCTTCAATGGTCAGATTTTCAAGAGCACTTTGCAGTGTCTCGACCCGCTTCAGGTCCACTTCTTCGTTGGCAGTCAGCTCGATGGTGAATGGTTCCTGAGTGTTCTGATCGTATTGCACCATGTTGTCCAGATTCCAGGTGAGATCCACATCATCGAAAATCAATGATGAATTAGAACGCTGAAGCATGATAGGACTGCCTTCGGGGTTTAGGCCAATGAAGTAATCCTGCATAGAAAGTTGCCGTACATCCAAACCATTAAGTCCCAGCAGATTCGTATCGATCCATTTTGAGAAATCAGTGTCAAAGATTTCCATATTAAGATCGACGGTGAAAACTGTATCGCTACCGGGC
>PBCP01000088.1 GCA_002717145.1 Planctomycetaceae bacterium
CAAGATAGAACTAAACCAAAGTCCTAGTGACCAGCCAATTTTCGTTCGGTCGCTCACTAGGGAACCGGCTCGAAGCCAAAGGAAATGCCCAACTGTCCCGATGGAGATAGCGATCGCTATTAATACGATTGAATTCAGTGTAAATTTAGCCGGCAAAAGAAGGCCCAAAACGGAAAGCTCGTCATCTATGACTGCGAATTGGGTCGTGGCTGTAATTAGCTGAACTATCCAGGTACCTATGATTAAACAATTAATTGCATTGGCTAAAACCAAAAGCCACATGCTAATTCGAATAAGCTTTGCTTTTTCTAGATTAAATGTGCGCTCAAACGAGTTAGCACTAACGTCGCTAAAGTCGTCTTTTTGGAAGGGATTACCTTTTAGCTTTGGGATCTCCATCATGCCATCCTTTCGCTCACCTTAAACTAAGCCTTACAATGTTAGGTGTGTTTTTGCGACCGAATGGGCGCTTCATTCGAACAAACGGTTTCCTCCCAATATCATCGGGTGTGAATACCACCTACCAAATAAATAGTAGAATCCAGATGTCTAAAATTAATCGTCGAAGTTTTCTTCAAACCACGTCTACTGTTGCAGCTGCCGGCTCCATAGGCGTGTTTACCAGTGAACCAGTTGGTTACGCTAACACCCCAAATGAGCGTCCTCGAGTCGCGGTGATCGGCTGTGGAGGCCAAGGCACCGGCGATGGCCGACGGGCCACTAGCTTTGGAGATATCGTTGCAGTCTGCGATGTGGACACCTCTCATTCAGCTTACGCAAAGGCAGCTTATACTCGGCGTATGGCAGCGTCAGGTCGCGAAGTCGTCATTGACGTTTATGATGATTACCGCGCGATCATAGATCGAGCAGACATTGATGCGATCATATGTGGAACAGTAGATCATTGGCATGTCAAAATCTCGGCGGAGGCTCTACGGTCTGGAAAAGATGTCTATTGTGAAAAACCTCTCACCCTCACAGTCGATGAAGGACGTATTATTTCAAAAGTTGCAGATGAGACGGATTGCATACTTCAGGTTGGGACACAACAACGCTCGGATCCCCGCTTTCTACAAGCAGTTGCTCTAGCGCATTCGGGCAGGCTCGGAAAGATAAAGAAACTGACGGTGGGACTCAATCACAACCCATTCAGTAAAATGCTTCCGACGGCTTCACCTCCTAAGACCTTGAACTGGGATCGCTGGAAAGGCCCTACCGAAGATGTCCCTTATCGGTTTCTAAAGAATGGCAAAGAAGGCCAAACTCTGGTGCGGACGTTGGGGGACGGTAGTATTGATGCCTCTAATTGCCACAAGGAATTTAGGTGGTGGCTTCAATATAGCGGTGGAAAAATGACCGATTGGGGAGCTCATCACGTAGATATTGCCCAGTGGATCATCGACCAATGTGGACCTGGGCAGGGGCCCACTACAATTAAGCCATTGATGGTAGAGGCCAGAGTTCCCTTTGATGATAAGGGTAATCCTACATTAGACGATCGATATAATACTCCCCACCGCTTCACTGTGCAGGCACACTTTCCAAATGACGTGATAATGGAAATCACAAGCGAAGGCAGAAATGGGATTCTTGTTGAGGGCACACAAGGTAGGATTTTCGTCAACCGTGGCACTATTTCCGGAAGACCAATCGAAGAACTTGAGAACAATCCACTTCCAGGTGGGTGGCTAGAGGACTTATACGGTGGACCTGTCGTTGAACATGTAAACAACTTTTTCAATTGTATCGCCAACCGAAGCAAGCCTGCTTCCGACGTATGGACTCACGTCGCAGCGATTAATACCTGCCACCTCAGTAACATTGCTATTCGGCTAAATAGACAGATCCATTGGGATGCCGTGACACAAACTATCAAGAATGACCCTATTGCCAATGCAATGCTAAAACGCGACTTTCGCAAAGGCTATGAAATTGAATTGTGATGATGCTTGGCTGCCTGTTTACTCGCCTGACAATCCGGCGCACGCAATCCCTCTGGCATCATCCTATCGTGTATTAGCGATTGCACTTGAATCGCAAAACAAACATGCAGAGGCTGCATTCTATAATTCAAAGGCTGATAAAATAGAACAACGGCTGGGCGACTTTTATGGCCAGTTAAACAAACTCGATAATTGAACAGCGACTAAAGGTTGTTATTATGTTCGCTGACAGCCTATAGGTTGTATGATTGAACTGATTCTTCTCGGAATGAAATTGGTTTGTTAGTCGGCTTCGGAGACTTGAAGGTACCTTCTCTATTGAGCAGGCATCCGTCCCAACGCTCGATCAACAAAGCCACGACCTGACTAAGCTACCTACCTGTCACCCCCTATGCCAGCGGACAGGTGCCCTGCTCTAACGTTGCTTCTATATATAGGCTTTTGAGCACCACCGTTCGAGTCCCTCATCGCCCACTTGGAGATATCCTCTGACCTTTCATGACCTCAAATGCCTTGTTTTTTAGGGGCGGAGAATTTTCAGATGACGTACACATTGCGATTTCACCACGAACACAACAATTGGCGTTTTAGCACCAAAGTTAATTTAAACATCTGTAGTAGTTTTGAGGACAGAGCCGTGTTGTTGTCGCAAAAAGTACAATTGCCCATGCATGTGGAAAAATGCTTTAATAGTGAGGCAACGAAACGGAATCTACTAAGGTGTAGCTGACGCACGGTAGTAAATTAACAAGGCTATTTTGACATGTATTTGAACCTGAAATCGTCCAACCACTCTTTCCTCTTGATGCTCGCATTCCTGCTGGCGAATAGTGTTCTTTTTCCGCTAGATGCTGTGGCGGGTGCTGAAGGTAGTTATTATCGAGTCGATTTCACAAATTTATCCTACGAGAATGGAAGCTATGCAGAAGTACGCGAGGCTTATTCGGCGAACAAGGATAGTGACTTATTGCGTACCTCTGTAGCTCGATCTCCCATGATTAATATTGCCGGCGGTGGGGAATACTTTCCTGTCAATACCGACTACTCCTATGAGACTTTTTGGACACGTTTGGAATTTGTAATACGCGTCCCTGAACCGTCTGGGGTGAAAGGTACTATTGTCTGGAATGTCGGCAACGATCAAGTTAAGACGCTTCGATTCGAGTTGGAACCGACGGATCCGACGCCCGGCCTGAGCGACTTGTTTTGGCAGAAACGAGCTGAATATTACCAAGCCCTTATGAACAGAACTCGCTCCAATGCTGGCTCAGCATGGTTCCGTTATCAATATCGACAGAGTATTGACCATCTCCCCGACTCACCGGCTTCGAATAATTTGAGACGGCAATTATTGGATCGGCAACGCTTTCGCAACCAAAGGAATAATGAACTCACCTTTGCATTAGCGACCGGAGGGAGGGCAATCAGCGAGAACCTTCAGTTGCATGATCCCCTATTTGTAAGGGAGGATCAGGGCTCATCTGTTCCTATTGATTCTCTCGAGGGAATTACTATTCGAGAGTACGATTGGGAAGAACTAACAAGAGATCTCGATCCAGAAAGGGATCGTTTAGCGGACGCGATTCCTCATGATCAGCATGGTGTGTTCTTTCGCAACTTCCAAGGGCTTCTAGATGTAGCTGATCAGCTGAAGTCTCAGGGGAGATACTTCGTGATGCTCGCGAATTCCGGCGCGCAGGATGCCGAATCCCAGCAATTTTATGAGGGGCAACTTTGTCTTTCGTTAGATAATGCTACCCGAATACTGGGCTCTAAGATGGTTGCAAGCGTGGCTCTTACTGGAGGGGACCTCTACCTTCGTACTGGGACAGATATTGCGTTAGTTCTCGAACCCACGGAAATCGGTAAGACCACCCTTCTCCCCTTATTGGCTACCCAAATATCAGCAAGGGCTTCCGGAACGCCAAATGCCAAAGCAGTGTCTGGCAGTGTTGGCGACGTTACATATAACGGCTATGTCTCGGAAGGGCGAGAGATATCAACCTACTGGGCACTTATTAAAGGTAATGTAGTTATCACTAATTCAGTGGCTCAGCTGGAACGGCTTGTTGCAGTAGCCAATAAAGAGGTACCCGCTCTTGCTGATCTGGATGAGTTTACATTCTTCCGAGATAGGTACTCGGTAAAGGATCAATCAGAAACTGCTTTTGTGTTTATTTCTGATGCGACGATCCGGCGATGGTGTGGCCCCAAATGGCGGATCGCCTCGGCTCGCCGCACTCGTGCGGTAGCCAAAATGGCCGAGGCTCAAGCTGCAAGCATGGACGCCCTGGTTAAGGGTACCGCTACTTCAGGTCCTCTCGAATCATCTGTAGACCAAATTGACGCAGGTCAACTTGTGCTTACTCCTGCGGGTGTGCGTTCAAAACGTTATGGTACTCTCGAGTTTCAAACGCCAATTGCTGAAATGGACATCACCAAAATTTCTAAGGCCGAGGCTGACGGTTACCGTCAGTGGCGAGCGGGGTACCAAAGTCGATGGCGTAATTTCTTTGACCCCATCGGTATACAGATTTCGCTGCGTGACGGCGTGTTTGAAAGTGACGTGACAGTAATGCCATTGATAGCAGGCTCTGATTACGCTGATTTGATTGACCTCTCTCAGGGGACTTCACTCAGCGTGGGTTCCGGTGATCCCCATGCGGAAGCGATTTTACATTTTGTGCTGTCACTAAATCACGAGTCGGATATGCTTCGACAGCTTAATGGGCTAGCAGGGAATTTCGCCCCCGGCCTCCAAGTGGATATATTTAGCTGGATTGGAGAATCGGTCGCCTTCTATATCGACAAATCGTCGTTTTGGGATGAATGGTTGGAAGTAGCTGAATCTGATTACGAAGGGCGAGGGATTGATAGTCGGGAAGCGGTGGAATTTCTGCAGGCAAATCTTAATCGTGTACCGGTTGCTGTCAGGATTGAGGTGGCGAGCGGGTTTCGGTTGGGCTTATTCCTTACAGCCTTGAAGGGATTTGCTGAGTCGGCAGCGCCAGGACTTCTTCGCTGGGAAACTTTAACCCATAAAGAACAGCCGTATGTAAGTATCGCCTCGCCCATGTTGGCTTCCGAGGATGAGTTTCCAGATGATTTAAGACTGTATTATCTGGCAACGGGTAAACAGTTGTTGTTTACTTTGAACGAGGCAATGATCACTCAGGCCATTGATCGAGAGATCGCTCGTGCTGCCGGGCAGGAGCTACCAGGTGATAAGGTCGAACGGTTGGGCAATAACATGAACATAAAAATGACGGAGCAGATGACACGTTTGTACCTTCCTTTAATTGAAGATGCGTCCTCTCGGGATATGCAGCAGCTGTCGTGGGCGAATCTTCCTATTCTTAACGAATGGAAAAACCGATATCCGGATAAGGATCCTATTGAGGTTCATCGTGAATTCTGGCAACGTAAATTGCTGTGTCCGGGAGGAGGACAGTATGTTTGGAACGCGGAGATCCAGCAGATGGAGTCGACGGTATACGGAAGCCCCGGAAATCCGAAAATGCCAGCGAAGACCCCGCTGCCCAAACTCCTTCGTAATCTTAAGGGCGGCGAATTCGGTGTGTCTTTTGAGGATGACGGTCTACGTGCTCGTGTCCTGCTGGAGTTAGAATAGTTAGGTTGCAATCTGGATCGTAATCGCATATCAGATACTGATTAGACATGTGGAGTTATACTAACGATGATCGCTAAAAAACGAATTGTGTTGTTTACAGGGGTCAGCACTGGGTTTGGTTTACTTGGATTACTTCTTGTCGGCACGCTTTCCTGGCCTTTGGTGCGAGGGGTTCCAGGTATTCTTATTGGTATTGTTGGAGCCACGCTTTGCGCCGCAATATTGAAATTTATATTTCATGAGTCCCCTTCCGTTACTGCAGCAGGTCTAGGCGCAGTGTTAGCTTCTTATATCGCTTTGGCTACCGCGGAGGTTGTCCCTGCCGGAAGTTTAGAATGGGCTTTAAAGGGTGGTTTGTTTGGAGCAGCGATTGGGGTGTCGCTTGCAATGTTGCTTTCAGTGCTAAAAATATTCTTAGTGGGATTCTTGCAGTTAGAGACCGCCGGAGCAAACGTCGTGGAACGTTAGCTAACGTTTAGTGTGAGCCATTAGGTTGCTTTTGCCTGATTGATGCCATACCCTTAATTCGTATTCGGGCATAGGTTTCGGTGGACAATGGCTTTGAGGCCAATTTCATCGGTTTTTCCATGCTCACAGAGTTGTTGATGTCAGTCGTTTTCTACTCGTAAGTGAGTTCATTCAAATCCACAACACCTGCCGGACCATCTATCTCAATAACCTTCGCCTGACGGTCGGCGGTCGTTGCTCGATTTCCATAAATATGAGCAGGTTTGAGGCTGTCTTTAACAGTAATAGCTATGCGTTGAAACCGTGTTATAGAGTTCCCCGTGACAGTTAATATGGCTTTAGAGGCGTTAACGGCTGCGCGAAAACCATCGAAATTATTTCCAGATATGATTACCGATGAACCTTCCCAAACCCATACGGCATTTCCCTGTTTATCTCCTGTACCATTGAATCGATTCCGGCTAATTCTAGCCTTGCCTTGAACGAGAATGGCTGCCACGCCACCGCCATTAATGTCATTATTTTCGATGGTGACGTCTGAATCATCCTTTACCGCAATGATGAGCGTTACGCCGCCGGTTCTAATCAGGCGATTGCCACTGATCTTAGCTTGCGAGCCGTGAGTGCCACCAATAGCTACTTGCATGTTAACCCACGCATCGACAATTACTACAAAACGGTAATGTCTTCAAATTTAATTTAATTGCGCTATTAGTGGCAGACGTTTTCTTGAAGACACCACTACGCCTCCAGGCTTTTCGACGGTGATCGCAAATAGATATACATCCTTGGCAACCAATTTGCAGTCGATCGGTATAATCGCTTCATCCGTGGAAACAATATCGAACACGCCACCATCAATCGGCGTTGCTTCACTCTGGTTCTTGTCAAAAATCCAAAGTTGATATTGTTCTTTCGTAGGGTCATTTACCGGTAAGTTCCGGAAACGCATATAGCCCTCTTGTAGAGATGGACTCCAGACCACATCCCCAAACTCGTCACGCGATGTACCCCCTTCAGAAGGAGCCTCTGTCGGCGCCCAATCAATAGAAATAATATCGTTCGCAGACAGCAAGAACCCATTACGGATTTCGGTAATGCTTTTAGCAGGAGAATCCATAGGCTCGTACCACGCCAGTAACGCGAGGATGAAGCTTGCAGCCGCGGCTAACCAGGGTATGTAAACTGTTTTGTATCGAAGAGACTTTTCGTCTTTAGGTGAAGATTGTTTACTAGCATTACTTGTCGGGAATTCAAAGTTTGCTGCTTGCTCTTGCAATTTACCTCGCAGTTCATTGGGCATCGGTTCAACGAGCGGCTCAGTGAATTTGATGTCTATAGCAGCAGTAACTCGTTGAAAGTCTTCAATATCATCGATTCGAAGTTGCTTAGAGAGGCGATGTAGTTCAGCCAATTCAAGTTCTGAGATGCCGAAAATGGCTCTGTTTATTTTCAGCTCCTCGAATCGCGCTAATTTGTCCTTGGAGTTCGTCATTAGAAATCTCCCTTCGATATCGTTCGTAGGTTCATGCAATCCCTTAACTGGATCATCCCTCGGCGGATCCACGCTTTCACCGTCCCAAGAGGGACGTCATCGCGAGCAGAAATTTGTTGATGGGTCAGACCGTGGTAGACTGCTAACTCGACCGCCTGGCGCTGTTCTTTTTGTAACGCCTCGAGACATCGGGTTGCTCGAACAAACTCATCGCCAAGTTCTAGTTTGTCCGCATCATCTTGTTTACTAATGTTTAGAGCGACTTCGTCCAACAACTGTAACTGAGGTTCGCGACCCAATTTCCTACGGCGATCAATTAACCGCCTACGGGCAATCATCATAACAAATGTCTTTTCGGAGGCCACATTCTTGTTGAACCGAGCAGCATTCTTCCAGATGTCAAGAAAAATCTCCTGAACAGCATCATCAGCATCAGCGGAAGGGGACATCCGTCGTGCGAGCGACCAGACCAAATTACCGTAGAGGTCCAAACATTCTTCCATCGCGTGGTTGTCGCCCGTCGCGATGCGAGGTAACAAATCCTTCAAAGTTTATCTGCCTCGTCTTTTGTGACTATTCTCGAGATTCCTAAAAAGGCACGCCCAGTTCCAGATCTGGGCGTGCCACTCTTCAATAATGATCTTACCGAGTTCTAAATTGAATTCCTATTTATTGGGCAACCAGATTGTACATCCGATCGATTCCATGTCGAAGTACCCATGCCCGACGTCCAGCATTATGCTGTTTCGCAGCTATGCTCATGAGCATCTGCATTTCATGAGCTTCATGACGGGTCATGAAGCTTATGTTTTCCTTCATAACCTGACTCATGACCATAGTATAAATATCGGCGCACTGCTCGTGGTGTCCTGCGTTGTACAGAGCCGCTCCCTTTGCAACGGCCTGTTCTAACTGATTGCGCACTTCAGCTTGCTTCATCGGTGGCAGCAGCACAGTGTCGATGACATGAATTACTCCGTTTGAGCACTCAATATCTGTTTTTACTACTTTTGCATTATTTACCTTCACGGTACTTTCTTTTACTTTGATTTTCACGCTCGAACCTTCAACAGTCTTTGCTTGCTTTAATTTGACCACATCAGCCGCAAGTACTTTGCCTGCCACAACGTGATACTTCAGAATCGCAGCAAGCTTGGCTTTGTTTTCCGGTTTTAGTAACGATTCAAGCGTTCCGTCTGGAAGCTTAGCGAATGCTTCATCGGTAGGCGCGAAAACGGTTAGTGGGCCATCACTTTTTAATGTGTCGACAAGTCCTGCTGCTTTTGCTGCAGCAACGAGCGTGTTAAACGACTTGGCTGCAACTGCCGTATCGACGATATCCTTGTCACTTGCATAGGTTGGTACACTCATGAAAGCTAGCATGGCGATGGCTGCGACGGAATTTAGTAGGTGTCTCATGATCTCTCTTTTCGTAGTTAGTTAGGTTTTTTTCGAATGACTGTCTGTTGACACGGTGATTCTTTAATCAGTTGTGAGATATTTCGTTGAAACTTATCGAATGGATGCAAAAAAAAACAGGAAATACTAAATCTGCATAGATATTACTCGTCCCGGCATGGCGAGCGGCTTCTCGTGAATGAGTGGGTCACAACGAAAAACACTGTTTTGAACCGAGTTCAAGCGCGATCTGTTGTATTGTCACTCGTCGTATTAACGGTCGATTAAGGGCTGCGCTGACCTAAACAGTCATGAAAAAGATTCCCCCTGCAGCTATTGTTTCTGCAGGGGGAAGTTCGCTAGATAACATATTTCCTTCCTGAATTGCAGTCACTTAGGACTTCTATCGCCCGAAAGATGAGCTGGTATCACCATCGACCTGTAACAAGTCCTCGATAATATCTTCCTTGCTCTCTAATTCTCGCAAAGCGGTGCGGAACGCGTTACGCGAGTCCCAGGCGTTGTCGGCGAACTCCTGGACTGGGTCGCTGGAAAGCCTGACGGCGGATAGTAGGTTGCTACCATTATTGGTGAGGAACTTACCGTATTTGTCAGCCAACTCGTAGCCGCGGCGGGCGTAGAGACGCCAGGAATCTTCGTAGTTGCCCTGATCATAGAGCTTGGATCCGTCGATCAGCGCCTTTTGGGTAAACTTGATGGCGTCAATTTTGGTCAGGTCGCTCTCGGGCAGTTCCATGGGGTCGGGGATGACCTTGGTGATCACATTAACTAGTCCATTGAATGCTTCTTTGTCCGCCTCGATGATCTTAATGCCCTGGATATTCGTCTTGCGATCATCAACGGTAAGGTAGATGGGGGCGCCGTGGATGGTACGAAGCTTTTCATAGGGAATCGGATTCTCGCTGACGTGCTTGCCGGTGATGACGTGACGGGCAAGCAGTCCAAAGATCGCTTCTCGGTTAGCACCGGTTGGGTTATCCAGCAGATTCTCGTATTCAGCTTCATCCCAAGCTTCGTTAACCGGCGCGAAGATCGTGTATTTCGACGAGTCAGCTAATGCAAGGTTCAGGCCGCTGGCTTCGAGCAATGTGACAAGCCTTGTCAACCGGGGGTCAGCCTTGATCACTTCGAGCGTGCTCTGCTCAGCAGGCAAGATGACCGAATCGACCACATGGATCAGTCCGTTCGCACTGGGGATGTCTGTCTCGAGAATCTTGACATTATCGATCGTCGCCTCGCCATCTTTAGAGGCAAAATTCAGCTGCTGGCCGAAGGCGCTGACCGGGGTGATGTCCGGTACGCCGAGCCGGGAAGCACCGTACGATGCTCCAGCGCTGTAGACCGCGTCAGAGATGTGGTGCTTGATGATGTCCTCAAGCCGCTCGTCATTTTCAGGGCGAAAAAGAGACTCTATCACTCCGCTCGGTAAATTCTCGAACGCCTCGTCGGTAGGGGCGAAGACGGTGTAGTTGTCGTGGACGTTCTGGTAAAGCTTTCCCTGTCGGCTGGCGGTGATGGCCTTAGTGAAAATCGTGAACCGGCCGTCCTTCTGGAGCACTTGGTAGAGGTCATCAGTGGTTGGGGTGAGGACTTGGTCGATGACGTAGATCACGCCGTTGGAGCAAGGGATCAGCTCACCGGTAAAATTAGCGTCGCCGACCTGTTTCTCCCTGTAATTGATCGACAGCCACTGGCCGTTGATCATCTGCAGCGTGGTATACTTCTCCAACTCAAACGGCGGTTCGGCTCGGCTCAGAACATGATAGGAGAACACTTCTTCTAGCCGGTCATCGTTACGCGGGTCTAATAGTGTCTTGACTGCGCCCTCGGGCAAAGACTCAAAGGCCTTGTTGTTTGGTACGAAGACGGTGTAGTTAATATTGGTCCGCTCGGCCAGGTCCGAACCTAGCTCGGTTTTCTCTAATACTTTGAGAAACGCCGAAAGATCGTCACGCTGACTAATAACCCGGCCGACTGTCTGCGCTTCAGCTGGGTCGGCAGCATATACCTGCCCTAAGCCGATGGGGCTTAAGATTAGGGAAGTTCCGAACAGTAGAAGAGAGAGAACTTGTTCTATTTGGCCTGACCAACTAGTCTTGATTATTGTAAATTTCATGCGAAGCTCCAAAATGCATTCCAGATTTATCTAATTTGAGGCTGACACTGAAGCTAATTACTTTCGAATACGTAAAAGCTGAACAGGCGTCAACGAATAACACTTCGTGCGGCCCACGCGTATGGATGCATATTTTTGTAATTTCTCCGAAAAGTGCTTCGCGAGTCTTTTCAAGCAGGAGAGACTTAAGGCCTCTGGAATGTTCTTTTCTAGTGGAACAAAGGAATGGCTTTGGATTCTCTACGTAAATGCTTTCGGTCGTTGAGGTTTAATAGTGCCCCTTTTATTGTTTGCAATTAAGAGCATGCGAATGCAGCGGACAGAGTTAACGGAGAGTTCGTATTACGCGAAACCATAGCATCGCCATGATGATACGCCATCCAAGATTAAAATCGACATTGGTAAACTTGCAGGTTTCCTGATGCTTGGCAACCTATTCTCTGGGCTGATTTACGGGGGTTAATCGTTGCCGGGCGTAATGGCGACCGCGGCGTTAATTCTGTGTGTTATTGAGATTTATTTGATGACTGTAACGGTTGCCGTTTTTAGCCAGGCGGTTCAATATATGGACCAAGACTTTATGTTTTGACTATGACGCTTCCTTTGCAAGAGTCAGGGCGTTTAAGTTTTTTACGAGCGCAACTTGCAAACTCAACGGCTTTCATGAGGCTCGGTACTCGGGGGTGTCGCATTTCGTCTAAAACTTTGTTTTTCAGACTTACAGCCTGTCAATTCCATGGGATTGACTAAGGTTTCCCTATGGCGAATAGGTTCGTCAGTTGTCTGAAGGTTTGGTTGTTTTCCAAATAATTATTCACTTCCGTCGGGTTGCCATTTAACCGTTGCAAATTCAACAAGATATTTCACGACAGAGAGTTGATATGCCCGAAGGTCATAAAATACATCGCTTAGCAAATGAATTAAATCAGAAATTCAAAGGTACGCGCGTTGATGCGGAGTCCCCGCAAGGTAGGTTCTCACAAAGTGCTGCACTAATCAATAACTCAGTATTGGTTGGTGCACAGGCATGGGGAAAGCATTTGACGATTGAATTTGAAAAAGACTTGTTTGTTCATATTCATTTAGGTTTGTACGGACGCTGCAAATTTTGGCAGACCCCAGGTCTACAGCCCAAAGAAACCGTTCGGTTACGTTTGAGGAACCTTGAGAGTATTTTTGATCTTACGGGACCGAACTGCTGCGAATTATTCGATGATAAAGAACGCCAAGAACTATATGCTCGACTTGGGCCTGATCCGATACATCCGTCTGCAAATTATGAGACGGTTTGGAAGAAGATTAAGAATAGTAAGGTTCCAATAGGAAAAATTCTGCTTGAGCAAAATAAGATATCGGGTGTTGGAAATATCTATCGAGCAGAGGCCCTGTTTGCCATGGAGATCAATCCCAACCGACCGGCTAAAGAACTAAAAAAAGTTGAGTTTGAGCGACTGTGGGACTGGCTCGTCACTTACATGCGTTTGGGAGTATCTAGAAACCGAATTACCACCAATTTCGATTCCGCTAAAGAAACAATGATTTATGGAAAAGCAGAATGTCCGCAATGCCAGAGGCAAGTTGTAAAGTGGAATCTCGGAGGTCGAAAAATGTATGCCTGCTTTGATTGTCAAAAGTGATTAATTGCTCAGCTTAAACGTCGCGATGACGGCCCTGTGGTCAGACGGGTACGGCCTGACAACAATGTCTGCTGCCCTTCTCTTTTCTCCGGCGATCTCTGCGTTGACTAACTTCAATTGGCTTCCTTTGAAATACACGTAATCAATACGGTCATGATGGTCTTCTGGATCATCAGCCTTCGTCAGCGGCGACCATGTGAAACCTGGGGATTTGATCTCGTCAGGATGGATTTTACGCCACGCATCATCAAACCCAGCATTGGCCATCCTTAGTGAAGTTGGATATGCGACTTTGATCGGATGAAGACCGGACTTTATAGCTTCTTGTGTCCAGTCAAGATGTGACGGTTCGTTGAAATCGCCGACAACAAATACGGGAATATCCTTCTCGGCTAACGCGCTAATCTGACTTAAGATAGTTGAGATTTCGCCGCCACGCGCAAGCTTTGCATAGGCAATTGCTTCGGCTTCAGTCTTAATAAATGGCGTGTCCCAGTGCTTATGCCACTTTGGTTGAAGATTCAAAAGTTGGTAAGGTTGATAAGGATTGGATGGTAAGTGCAGATTGAAAAGATAGGCCATCTGACCTGTGGGCAGTTTAATCTTGATCCCATCCCTAAGTCTTTCGACAATCTCATAACGGGTTAAAATCACTCTGTTCCGGGGATTCATATGGTGATTCCAGCCAAGAATGTTTGCTAGTTCCTCCGAATTAACGCCCTGAGGCGAGCGTGTTTCCTGAATCCCGACAATATCTGCTTTTGCTTTGTAAATCACTTTGGCTGTTTGAGATAAGGGAAGTCCTAGAAACGTGCCGCCACGATAAATATTAAAAGACATGACCCTTAAGCAGGATTCATCCGTTTCCGCCAGCAGCGGATTAATCGAAAAGAACTGAACGCCTAGCAGGATTAAGCAACTAGGAATTGTGTTCCTTATAATGTCGTTCATAGCTTTTTTAGTTGCGGTTCCTGAATCTGCTGTGCATGCACGTCGCACGCGCATGCCAAGAGTGTACGATGCGATCGTGTTTGCCCACCATTTATTTCACAAACGGTTTACCCATTATTTTCTCCGGCACAATATTGTTCGGTGGTACAGGATTAGGTAGTCCTGAAACGATCGATTCAACCGTCAGAATAGTTCGCGTAGCAACTTCGATCCCCTTCTGAGTGTGAACCAAGCCGCTCACAACAACGGGTTTGTCATTTAGTATTCCTGCGGCCCTTCTGAGCGTCTTTTCATTTTGCAGATTGAGCTCCCATGTCGTTTTGCCAAAGCTAATTGTGGTGCCAGTCGTCTCGCCACCAATAGCTATAATTCCATCGGTTAATATGCCACGTACTCTCACCACGACGGCCTTTCCCTCACTCAAATCTTCGAGTGGCAATTTCGCCGGAGCCCACTGACCGTCTTTCTTGATCTCTAGGTTGCTGACAATTTTTCCGTTGGCAATGCATTTGACGTCCGATCGAACAGCGAACACTTTAACGTGCGGCCTAAGATCTCGAGTGCGGCCGGGTTGGTAACTAAAGCGAATTTGCTCAGGAAACGACTCAAGTACCTCGTATGCGATACGATCCTGGCCGGAACCTCGCCAAGCAAAAATAAGAACTTTCTGTTTGCTGAAATCCGCTTTGTCTTTCAGAGCGGCTAAATTGTTTACGCCGAAATAGGCAACTGCTTCGGCACTCGACTGCAGCAATAATGGTCTCCTGGCGCCGTCCAAAGCGAATGCGGTCACTTTGACTTCCGCTATTTCTACAATGGGCTCGGTAGCACTGCTGGTACTGATCAATAGCAGTGATAACATCGTCTGGAACAACAATAATTTTGCGGCCATGGTAGGTTTCCTAACAAGTGTGTGTATTCGACTGTGTTTTTGACGAGACATAGGAGGTCAAAGTTCCATTAATAGTATTTTTTTATCTCTTATAACACCAAACCTGATTGAATTCAGCTTTGAGCTACAGGGGGGCACGACGAGCCAGATGAATATAGTGTAGTTACGAGGTGCGAGCTTCCATTCTTTGTACTGCTTATTCGTCGTAGTTTTCATTCGATCTTTAATTCAGTATTGGAATGTCGCCCGCGTCGGAACAGTGTCTGCTTATTTTGATTGGGCAGGACTCCTGTCAGTTACGCTAGTCGGTGTATTTTTAGAAGGAATTGAGGAGCTATTTACCATCGGATACTCCAGGTCGAATCTACTGGAGTTATCACTGTTGAATTTGTTGAGCACCGGATTGTACGTGTGGACACTGATCTTATTCTTAGCCGGATGAAATACCATGTAGCGGAGCCATGATTCTCCTCCGTTGTGGAGATGCTGATAGTCGCTGAGAATCTGGTGGACCTTATTGCCGTGTTCCCCAATGTCGGTGCGAAGAGCTTCCCCGGCGTGGTGGCCGCAAAGAACCATGAAGATGTTCCTGTGTTGCTTGACAAACTTTTGCCACACTTGCTCGCCGGTGTTACCCTCTGGTTTGACACCACCGTTCGTATTTCTCGATTTGGCGGCGTTAATGTAAGCGTGCGTAAGAACAATGACGCGGTGTTCTGGGTGTTTGGCGACGATGGTGTTTGCCCAGTCCAGTACTTCATCCC
Source organism: Planctomycetaceae bacterium (assembly GCA_002717145.1). GTDB lineage: Bacteria > Planctomycetota > Planctomycetia > Pirellulales > Pirellulaceae > UBA721. Next base: position 15,317 of record PBCP01000088.1, read on the forward strand.
TAGGTTTGCATTCGAGAGAGATGATAAGAAAACGCATTCGCGAGGTCTCAAATTGATACCACGAATTGTTGTGCTTATCCGGGGCGAATGTGCCGCCAAACTCGTGTCGCTTTGCGAACTTGTCGCGAGGGAAGTATGTGTTGAAATGGGTCGTACGATTCACCCCGATATTGCCACCAAATTTGTTATCGGTCTTCATGAAACCCATGTCATGATTTCCGAGGCACATGATGTATGGTACCTTCCCGTCTAATACCGACATCGCGTTTCTGGCTATTGCCCATTCCTCTGGAGCATCTGCCTGCACGAGATCACCTTCGTGAACGAGAAAAGCAATGTTTAGTCGCTCCTGATTGTCGCGGACCCATTTTGTTTGCGCAAAGAAGTACCGCCTCAAGTCTCCATTACCCCACTTGGCAGAAAGCTTAAGTCGAGTGTCGCAGTAGAATTGAGTATCAGGTAAAACCGCGATAGTAAAGCTGTCCCCCGAGACCTTCGCATGCCCGTCTTCCTTCTGCGACGGACAAACAGGCTCTTTTCCCCTAACCGTTAGTGTGGTAACGGAGGACAATAAGAGTATTGCAAGAAACGATTTGATGCAGCACGGATGCTTCATTGTTAGGCCTATCCTTAATCTATTTTCTATCAATGATCCCAGTACTGTCGATTGTAGTGCAATTCTACTCTGAACTGCTAACGAGCCTCGCCCTACCCTTGCAGGCCACTAATATATGCGAAGTCGAGAAGACGTCCCCTACGATCTCCATCTTTTGTCCCGCCCCCCCACGCGCGGTAAGGTCGGACATTCTAGGGCGATCGATTTTCAAGTATGCGTTGTACCTGGTTATCTGGGGCAAAATACCATAATCGCAGCAGATCGAGTAGCATTAAACTAAGGGCTATCGGTTCAATAAGGCCGGGTATACGCCAAAGGGACGTTACCTTTTTGGGGACAATGAATGAAGAGTCTGAGAAGTGTTTTAGTTTTGTCGGTTGTGAATCTCACGACTATTTCAGCGTTCGCCGCTGAATTGGTCGTGGTCGCAAGGGGGCGCATGCAAGCGGCTGTAGCTCTTACCGAAAAATGGAAGGCAAGCGATCACTACCTCGAATCAACCGGCGCACACTATCTTTTCGCCGGCAAAGGGATTGGGCAGGGAGATTTTGATATTCGCGCAAGGCTGAGTCTGGACGCGTTCAGTGGCTCGGCTGCCGCCTTCGTCTTGGGCGAGAATAAATTTGGCTTTGAAGGAAAGCATCGTCGCATGTACGTGCAGGGCCCCAATTTTCCTGATGGGAAAACGATTGCAAAGCCAGAAGATTTTATTACGCCTGAACGGCCGTTTGATTTGCTGGTCTCCCGAAGAAACAATAGCCTCACTTTCTACATCGACAGTAAGAAAGTGTGGAGTACCCCATTCGATTTGGAGGAGATAAAGTCAGTCGGCCTGCGTCCCTGGCGAGCCAAAATGCGGATCTATGAATTTTCGATCGGCGGTAATTTAATCGAGGCGTCCTTGCCAGAATTGACCGCTTCGTCCATGGTGACCTCCCCACAAAAGATTCTCTCTCAAAAACAACCGCTACAGGCTCTTGCAGGAACGAAAAAATTCGAGCAGGCGTTGCTGGGCACCACCCGGGAGCATCTCAATCGATTAGAAATGACAAAGCGGGCCGGGGTCTTAGAAATTGCGCCGGTCCATCTTCCGACCCATCCAAAAGGTGACAACAATCACTTTGGTTGGCCTGTAGCCACCATGCTCGACGACACAATCATCTTAGTACATCGTTCCATGCCGGGTCATAACCGTAAACTGTCAGGCAATGCTGACGAAAATACTACCTACTCTACGATTCTTCGCTCTAGTGATGGAGGGCAAACATGGTCTGAGCCATATGACGTCCGAGATTGTATGACGATAGAAGATCGCAATCGCGGTGGGTCGGTGCCGTTGTCTCATCGCTATAAATTCGACCCGAATAACGATAGTCCGCTCGGTTACAAGCTACATCTTAATGCGATTGGAGTAACCCGTGATGGCGGCGTTATTCTGGTCAGCGATCACGGTGTATTTCGGTCGGACGACAAAGGTAAGAACTGGCGGCATCTGCGGTTAGCTTTTCGCGAGGATCGTCACGACGGCCCATTCGTCTATGTGGGGCCACGAATCATCGATGACTCGAAACACGGATTACTTCTTTTTGCACACCACACAATTTATCGGTCTCACCGGCCGGTTGAAATCGTTCGCGAATTGGCGGTATACCGTTCGCGTGATGGTGGAGAGAGTTGGGAGGAGACCTCGCTCACGCTTCCCGATTGGTGCAAACCCGCCGAGCCGGATGTCATATTCCACGAAGGCCAATATACCGCTATCGTTCGCAATCAGGCACCGGCTAATGTATTGGCGCAAATGCGATTCAACTTTGGCGAAAGTGAAATTACAGACGTTGCCAATACGCAGATGAAGACGAAGATTTCGGTCGACACTTCTGCGATCTGTTTCAATCCAGTTACGCGGCGGTTCGAAGTGGTTCAGTCAAAACGCGAAGATATGTCCATTCATCTTTTTAGCATTGCGCCAGCGGATTGGAATTCCTCGAAATGGCGCCATGAAGGTTGCCTTTTCAAACGTGCGGCGGGATTTTACAGCCACGCTGATGGCTTCCACACAGGCGGTGCGGTGCTTGATGTAAAACGTGGAGTGCAACACGTGTTTTTCTACAGCGGCCATCCGGGCGGTCCGGCGGGCGTGTTTCGTATGACGCGAACCCTGCAAACGCCGAATCTTGCAAGACTGCTCGAGCGATAAAAAGAACGGCATTCACTGATGGAGATGGCCCGTATAAAACGGGTGAGGGCTAGGTCGTAAGAATTCAAGTTCTAAAAGAGTTTTGCTCACTTCGTAGGGATTTGATTGACCTGGCCATGCAATGGCAAGGATTTTTAAGCAGTTCGCCCGCGTCAATCGTTGTGGCTCTAAATACTAAGGCTTAATCTTTATTGGCTGCTTGCTCCTTGTCGGAAGGCTATTCTCTCAACGACCTAGGGACGGTTACAGTCTTTCCCTGGATATCAAGCTGCTTCACGAGCTTAATTTGTTTTTCGATTTGGCCAGGTGCAGCGGCATTTCCACCCGGTATAAATTCTCCGAAAGGTCGCCCAATTAATTCCAGGTCGTGTTGCATGAGTGCACGCATCTCTTCAAGTCGACTTGCCAGCCCTTTGTGGTAGGCTAGATTGTGCACTTCCATCGGATCATCTGTCAGATTGTAAAGCTGGTCTTCGTCAAAAAAACCGGGGTGATCTGCCCCTCGAACTCCGATGCCTAATCGCCCAATATACGACATGGCCTTGGGTAAGTTTTTCGGTGACGCGTTTTTTATAGCAGCGATCTGTTCGTCGGTGTAACGAACGGCGATGTAGGACCACTCCTTCGTAACGGTCGCTCGCGCGGCTCCCATTTCGAGATATAGGTGGTTCCGCCAATTTTCGGCGTGTCCGTGTTTGAAAAGAGGGGTTAGGCTATGCCCGTCAATCTTGTAGGCCTGTGGCTTATGAGCTTCACTTAGCTCAAAAAAGGTTGGCGCGAGGTCAATGTTTTGCACAAGTTCATCACAAATTAGGCCTGCTTTTATTCCGTCAGGCCAACGCATGATCATGGGGATTTGGCATCCGCCGTGAGAAAACACTGATGCCTTGCCATCGCGACCATGATCCGGTGCAAAGACAACCAGCGTATTATTGTCAATTTCTAGTTCCTTGAGTTTTCGAAGAATTGCTCCGAGCGAATCGTCAATCCACGCTTCCCCAGCCACATGGCTGTCTGGGTCAAATCCCTTCTTAGCAATCGTTTGAAGAAGCTCGCTTCGTGATGTCATTCCTTCCGGAATATTGGCAATCTCCCCTTCTCCAGTAACGAATCGTTGGTCCATCGACTTACGCCAGGATTTATCCGGTCCGTGCAGCAGGGTGCTACAAAGATGAAGGTAAAAAGGGCCATCCCTATTTTCCTCAATAAATTCCAGAGCTGCATCCGTTGTCCATTCAGGATTGTGTGCCGAATAAGGCGAATGTAAGTTCTCCGCATAAACGTTCTTGGCCCACGAAAAACCTAGTGTTTCCAGGGATCGCCGCATCCAACGTTCGTTGTGCTTGAACTGAACCGAGGTGTTAGGTCCGGCCTTCGCGTCTTTCGGAATGTCAATCCAACCATCTTTGCCTTTATAGAGTTCCGGGAAGTCCAGTTTGGAGGTGAGGTGGAATTTGCCAACAAATCCAGTTGTATAACCAGCTTCACGAAGGATGTTTCCCACATTCATGTTGTCGCTTTCCAGAGCGACATTGAAATTGGGAAGCCCCTGGGTTTCCTTGCCACCGACTGCCTCAAGGTAGAGTTTGCTGTGCGAGTTGCCAGCTAACCGGCCGGTCAGAAAGCTATAACGAGAGGGAGTGCAAACCGAGCTGCTGACGTAGGCCCGAGTGAACTTCATCCCTTCAGCCGCCATACGGTCGAGGTTGGGGGTGTAGGTGTTTCCTCCAAATGCAGCAATGCTCGATGGGTTCTGATCATCAATCAAAAACATGATAATGTTTGGACGTTCCCCACGAACGGTCGTAGCAACGCTGAACGATATACAGAAGATCACAAGCGAAATAATTGCTTTCATAGCAGGCCCTTACGTTAGCAAAATGTGTAAAGATGTTTCTTTGTAGGGAATCGAGTTCAGTCAATCGTTGGAGGACAGGTTCCTCCACCCTGTTCGGCATAGTAGGGTATGTCTGGTTTCTACGGGCGTCATTTGTTTGCGGGTGTACCGGGTTTGGGCTGCCAGCGTTTTGGTTGCTTGCTTAACGGCTCTGCCATTTGGTCGAGCCATGCGTAGTAGTTTTTCGTGAGCTTAGAGACTACCTTCGGGTATTTTAAGGCAAGGTCGTTGGTCTCGCTGAGATCCTTTTCAAGATTGAAAAGTTCTGTACGTCCTTTCTCAGAGACCAGTTTCCATGGTCCAGACCGAATAGCCCACTTACCTTTGACGCCAGCCGAACTCCAATACATCTCATCGTGAAGGATCTCCGTTTCCCCTTTGAGAGCAGGCAGAATGCTTTTGCCGTCAAGAGGTTTGTCTGTTGGCATTGGAAGTCCGGATGCATCAAGTGCCGTGGCAAAGAGATCGATAGACCACATAGGGACGTGGCACTTTTGACCGCCTTGCAACTGGTCTGGCCAGGATACGATGAACGGGACATGGATTCCTCCCTCATAGTCCATCTGTTTGAAACCTCGAAGAGGTGAATTGTTGGCGTGCATTGCACTGGAACCACCATTGTCCGTTAGGAATACGAGCAGCGTGTTATCGAAAATATCGTGTTTTTTGAGCCGATTTACGATCGTACCTACCCCCGTGTCGAGATGTTTGATCATGGCCATGAGGATATCACGGGTTTCATCGCCCGTAACGTTCTTTATGTCCTTTTCAGGAGCCTCAGGTGGAGAATGAACGGCGTTGTAAGCGACATAAAGGAAAAATCGTTCGTCCTTGTGTCGATCGATAAATCCAACTACCTCCTCTGTGATTCTAGTCGTTAAATAACCTTCTTCCTTGATCGGCTTAAGACCACGGTAAATGGGATGGTTCAGGTCGGAGTGATCGAAGTAAGGGTGTGCCCCACGTCCCATAAAGCCATAGAATTCATCGAACCCGCGATTCATAGCATGGTATTCCTTGGTTAGTCCAAGGTGCCATTTTCCAAAAGCGCCAGAGACATAATCCGCGGCCTTGAGTCGTTGAGGAATAAATACTTCATCCAGAGGAACGCCGGAGCCCCCCTCACCCGCTGTGTAGACTCCGAATCGCTGCTGATAGCGACCTGTCATGAGTCCTGCACGCGTAGGCGAACACACATGCCCGCTCGTATAACCCTGAGTGCAGATGATGGACGAGTGCGCAAGTGCATCAATATGCGGAGTATGGACTTCTGGTGGGGAGTGCGGGTTGTAGCTCACATCGGCATAGCCCTGATCATCTGTCAGGATAATGACGATGTTCGGCTTCTCTACCGCCAAAACGTTGGCGGGCGTTCCGAGAAGGCCGAGAATCATTAGTTTCAGTAGGTTGCGAGGGCTCATATTTATTACTCAAACTTGCCTTGGGATAAAATATCGGCTGAAGTGGCGAAATAACCTGCTTTTAGAAGCAGCGAGTTAAAGCACGTTTTCAGTCAGTATGTTGGTCAGAGCAGATGCAAAGAGGGGGTATTCATGAGGCTGATTGTGTAGTTGGCTGATCTTTTCGTTGTCGTGACTTCCTGTTGTTCTGTTTTCCATGCGTGATACTGCGAATGTATGTCGTTGTTTCGCGTAAAGACAGATCCCCGGAGTCATCAAGGTCGGCGCGTTTGAAGACGTTGTTAATGTGATTGCCGCTTGTGCAAATATGGCCAAACTCTTTCGTGCTAAGTGTATCATCGCCATTGTTGTCAGCCTCCCGAAACCATACATCAGGGGTTTTCCGCGAAAGAATCCACCATGAGACTTTCTCTAACGCATTGAGGAATTCGGTGGAACTCAAACCGCCGTCACCGTCGCTGTCGGCAGTTCGGAAATGATCTGGTCCATGTTTCGGTGAGTGGTAGACCGATCGGCTGAATTCGCCGTAGCCGACTAGGCCATTTTTATCAGTGTCGACGAGCTTGAATAACCCTGTCGGAAACATAGCCAACCGTTCTTCTCCCAAGGGTTTTGGTTCTGGAATAGGCGGAGTAAAACTGATTGTCCTGATTCGACCTTCCTTGTCACAGGACGCTTTTACTCCGTAACCGATAGTCGCTGTCCTCGAATCTTTGTCGACGATGCCCACGAAGTAAATTTTGGATTTGGAATCTATATGTAGTTCACGGAGACCTTCTCCGGCTTGCAGTACTTTGAGGTTCTTTCCGGTAGCATCGGCCTCTTTCAGAACCCCGACCACGACCGGGCTGTCTTTGCCCTTGCTGTTACTTTGAGCATCCGCAGACGGGGCAAAAATCGACAAGCTAAAGGCGATAATTGCGATAATATGATTGAAACTATCTCTCATGAGAACAACTCCATTACGGGATTTTCACCATCGCCGACCGTCATCGGGCGACCAGATGGTGAAATTGCGGGTTTGCTGATATCCATACCAGCTGCGAAAGCGATACTGGCGTGAAACGACCCAACGGAGACTGGATTTTCGTCTACGTAGTACCCGTCGTTGTCGCTCTTGCCATACACAAACCCGGCCTTAGTGCCACCACCTGCAAGAACGGTTGAAAAGCAGATTGGATGATGACTGCGGCCATCACCACTGAAGGCCGGTTTGCGGCCAAATTCAGTTGCGACGACGACGAGCGTTGAGTCCAGCATTCCCCTTTGCTGAAGGTCAGTAATGAGTGTCGTGAACGCCTGGTCGAAGACTGGCGCCACTTCGCCCATTTCGTCAGCCAGGGCTTTGTGATGATCCCATCCTTCCTGCCTTACCTCGACAAAACGGACGCCGGAATCAACCAAGCGGCGAGCAAGTAGACACCCTTGTCCGAATGAATTATCACCATAGGCGGCCCGTTGTTCTTCAGGCTCATGGGACAGGTCGAAAGCCTTAAGTTCCTTACTCTTCATCAATGAAAGAGCATCGTCATAGAAACCGTTGTAGGCATTGACCCCCTTGTCGTTGAACTTTCTACGAAAGTCGGCGTCGAGCCCGTTTAGCAATGTCAATCGCTTATTTGAAGCAGATCTGCCGCCGATAGATTCGACGTCATTGATCCCCTGACTGGGATCTCCTATTGCGAGAGGTGCGAAGCTCGAAGGGAAAAAACCGTTGCCCTGATCAGAACGGCGATTGATACACACACTTGAAGGTAAGGTGCTACTGCTGCGTCCGAGATAATGAGAGCCCCAGGCTCCCAAGTTTGGATGTAATATCGTACCACGAGGTTCGTAGGCAGTACGCATAAAATACTGGGCCGGCTTGTGGACGCCGATCTTGGCTTCCATCGAACGTATCACGCTGACTTGATCCGCGACCGATGCAAACTTTGGAAAAAATTCTGTGACACGGTAGTCAGCTGAAGTGTTGATCGCTGCTGCCGGCCCCTTGGACTTACCCTGTTTAGGATCCAGTGAGTCGATATGACTTAAGCCGCCACTGAGCATTAGCTAGATCACACTCTTCGCTTTGCCAAATCCGGCAGGCGTCTGATCATCGGCAGGGTCGACTGCCATCAACTGTGTAGCAGGAAGGATACTCAGGCCGAAGGATTTCGCAGCACAACGCTCAACGAATTCTCGGCGGGTCGGGGTGTCTAATGAGTTAAGGATTTGTTTCATGTCTATTCGATCGTTGGGGAATTGTTTGGTAATCGAGTCGTCAGGTGTTGGATGAGGTACGAATGATATTATTGAATAAAGATAAACTCGCGAGAGTTTAGCAGTGCCCAGGCTATGTCGCTCAGGCCTAGACCCTGTTCAAGTGCGGCGAGGCATTGTCTCATGTCTTGCTGACGTGGCAGTCGCGTCAAACATGTACGGTAGAGCAGAGCGATTTGCTCGACTTGAGTGGATTTTCTTTGGGCTGCCTTGATAATCAATGACGTGTTCATGAGAGAATTTGTGAACTCTCCGTTCATCATCATCAAGGATTCAGTAATGCCGACTTCTGTCGATCCATCATCAGCAACTTCACGCGATGACTGACCGGCAATCCTCAAAAAGTGTGTGGGTGGCATTGGTTGCGGCAGTTCTGAAGCCCGTAACCATGAATCTCCACCACGCAGTTTGACGCGTCGCTGGCTTGTCCCCAAAAACAGACCGCGTCCGCCTTCACCATTGGGAAATTGCCCATCCGGCAACAGTGTCTTCGCAAAATCGAATATTTTCTCGCGATCGTGCACAATCCTTTTCGTGTCGTGAGAAAATTCAAAGGGAAAGACTAGTCGCTCCATCACGGGAGCATTGTTCGTCTTCAGACGATCGATCTCTGCTCCCCGCTGTAGAAGAACCATGGAGTCCCATGCCTGTTCAGCCGTCATTCGTCGTAATAGGGGGCCCGGAAAACGGAAGTCCTCACCTTCAGGTGGAGTAACACTGACCTGTTGCTGATACGTTTTTGTATTCAGAATAACCCTCTGGAATTGACGGATGTCAAAGTCGACATCCCGCATTAACTGACCGAGAAACTTTAGTAATTCCGGATTAGTAGCGTCCTCGAGAACATCAAGATCCGTCACCGGCTCCTTCACAGCAACGCCGAAGAATTTCTTCCAGATACGATTAGCGATGGCTTCAGCGAACCGGGGGTTTTCGTGTGCTGTCATCCAATAGGCAAAAAGTTTCCGTAGATGGCGAGGGTTGTTAGTTGTAACGTTTGCCGGTCTGGAGCCCGACCAGGTGATAAACTTGGGAACAACTCTCTCTCCTGGTTGCGCATCATCATAGGCATAATCATCCGGATATTCGGTTGCGCGGCCCTCCTCATACACCACCCGTTGCATGTTCGGTTGAAGTAAGGTGACGAGATTTGCTTTGGAGAAACGTTCATCCCGGAGCGTGATCGCCGGCTTACGGGTGTCGACACGTTCAAACGCCGTTGAGCCAAAGAAAGATGCCATTTCATAGAAGTCTCGCTGAGTCCATTCGGCGAAAGGGTGATCGTGACACTGAGCACAGGCAACATTGGCGCCGAGGAAAGTGGTTAGCGTATTAGACAGGCTATCTAATGGCATACTTGCATCGCGTAAAAGGTAGGCTGTCGCTCCATTTTCTCCCAGTCGCCCTTCAGCGATCAGCATGTCCTGAACTAATTCGTCCCACGGACGGTTTTCGTTTAACTGGGTTTTCAGCCATGTGTGAAAAGTCCAGGTTTTACCAATGCGGTAGTAATCATCTTTGACTCGAAGCATGTCCCCCAGCCAGTTAAACATGTGAGATTCGTGCCCGGGAGATTTCAGTAATTGATCGATCAGTTTAGATCGACGATCTTCACGGCTGTCGGCGAAGAAACTTTCTAGTTCCTTGTCAGTTGGGATTCGACCGATCACATCAAGATAAACACGGCGGATGAATTGAATATCGGATACCGGCTGATTCGGTTGTAGATTGTGTTTTCCTAGATCAAGCCGGATAATCGCATCGATTTGCGAGGAGGCACCAATAAAATCACCGGGACTTGCATTAGCGGTGGCGACGACGAGGCTTAAAAGCAAGCTACAGTATGTAATGGTTTTAGGCATTATTTTAAGTTCGAAATAGTGTTAAGTGTTAGGTTGAAATGACATTAAGTCGAGCCAGGGTCTCAGCCAGCTATTCTGAGACGACGACGCGTATTTGATCGACAGCCGAACTCGCTGAGAGGTCTAGCGACAAGGTTCGTCGATCCCGGCTTAGAGTCACATTGTCTCGGCCGGAGTCAGGAAGATCATCGGGGCGTGTCGGCTCAATACCACGACGAGTATCTCCGTAATCGCCCAGTGGATGGCCAAGTGTTTGGTCTGTACTGTTTAGCAGGGAGGTCCCACCGATCAGTCCGAGAATCGGCCGATCGAATGTGATCTGACCGATTACTCGTGCACCGCCGACTTCACCTCGGGGGAACTCACCAATCGGGTTTAGTTGGACAAGATAGCTCCGAATCGCCAGCCCCGCAGCAACCGAATGTCTGCCGCGGCGCCCAACACGGATATACTGCCCGGGATCAGTTACGTTGACTTCAAGCTCCGATTCTAGCAAAACGCGGGAACGCTCCGGGAAGATCAGAATATGATCACTGTCTTCGTATCTTCCAGGCACGAAGTTAGGGCCGGGAGAAACAAACTTCATCAAGCCGGTTGCCTGTAGAACACCCGACGTAACCGGCCATGCATCTTCATAACGCTCGATCGAATAATCGACCGAACTGATGGTATCGTCTTTTGGCCTGGAACGAACGGCGTTGCCTTCACGCACAAGCCGAGGTTGATCGATACCGTCACTAAGACTAACTTCGACCTTCCCTTCAAAAACACAGACGTCAGTTTCGCCGTCTGCTCCTACCGAGACCCCGAATGCTGTTCCCAGGTCGACGACGTCCATGGCTGGCGTGACGACTTCGAAACCTATCGCTGATTCAGGGATAGACGCCGTGAGGATCCCGCTTCTCAGGATGGTTTTATCTTTTGACAGAATTTCAAACTCGGCGGGCCCTTGAAGCGTAATCGTGGCGCCGTTTCGAAAATCAAGTCGTGCCAGCCCAACTTCCAAATGGAGTTTGCCGCTGCTAAGCCATTCGCCCAACACTGGTCTTCGACCTTCCCAACTCGACTGGGATGTATAAGCCAGGGTTGCAATTCCGGTGACGGCCTCATCGCGTTGGGAGTTAGTGTCATGGAAATTAAAAACTAGCAATAGCGAAACAGCTATAGCCAACAAGCCCATGGCGATAGCAATTGACCGTCGTGACGCGAAGTGTGCCCCAGCATTCGCTTTCAGGTTGGGTGCTGCGGGGGAAACGCGACAGCCCCCATTTAAGAGCCCGCTTGATGGATGGTTATTTGGGGCATCCGGCTCTACGGCATCACCATGTTCACTAATTAGACCGGTCAGCAGACGTATGTCATTGAATTGTCGTACTCGCTCGGGTGAGGTTGCAAGCTCGAGATTCAGTAAATCAAGATCGCAGTCATTGATTGCATCTTCCAGATATAAAGTGACTAAATGCTGGAATTGTTTGTCGTTCATGAGGTGGATTCTCCGTTCTCGAGAGTAGCCACCTTTTTTTGAATGCACTCGGCAAGTGAAACGTAAATGCGTTGCAGTGCCTTGTACACAGCTTCCGGTTTGCTACCGAGTTTCTCTGCCACCTGTTTTCCTCGCAAACCCATGAAATAACGCAATCTGATCGTCTCACGCGACTTTTCGCTTAAACCTTTAAGGCAGGTGCGGAGGGCGTCGGCTCGCTGAGCTATATCACTAGTGTCACGAGACTCAAGCTCTGTGTCCACAAGACTAAGGATGGACTCGTCCAGCAAAATTGGCTTGTACTTCCGCTGACGGATTAACTCATAACATCGATTTCGAAGCACTTTCCATGACCAATCCCGCAGATGCTGAGGTCCCTCAAAACTCGCTTCGTTCTCGAAAACTTTTGCCAGCATGTCCTGATAGGCATCTTCTGATAAGTGAGCTTGCCGAACGATTGACCACGCGAGGGCGATCTGTTTCGTCCGTTCGGGCATCAAAACTCTGAGGATTTCGTTACGGTCCATGCTTCTATCATGCGCGAGATTAAAAGTGTGGACATACTTTCTGGAAAATATTTATGGTATTTCAAAGGCATTGCTGAAAACCATATTGCAGCTCTACTGTGAAAGGGGGGATTGGGGACTACCTGTTGATCCACGTGAATTAAGGAGAGGTACAGGCTGGCAACACTCGTCGTTACTATTGAGCAGACACCAATCTTTAGCTGTTCCTTTACTCGAGTGTTCGGCGTCTCGGGAAACCCTCGGTTCAGCAAATAGACTCATGGCTTAATCTCGGCTTCAGCCTGCTCTAATATCTTCCTAAGCCGCTGCACTTTTCTGGGGTACTTCGCGGCGAGATTCTGCGTTTCTCCAATATCGTCTTTTAGATTGTAAAGCTCCCAATCTCCGCTGCCGGCATCTTCTAGGAACACCCCAACGGTCAATGGTGAAATTAGCTTCCAGTTCCCTTCCCGAATCGCATTGCCTTGGAGGATTTTAGACTGCACAGAAGCTGAACCTGGGTTGTAGATATAGGTGGTAC
>PBCP01000089.1 GCA_002717145.1 Planctomycetaceae bacterium
CAAAGTACCATTTGCCTCCAAGGGCACTGATTCGAGTAGGCATATAAAGTGGATCGAAGCCTTGAGCTTTGCCGGCGGTATCTAAGGCCCAGCGTGCCACGTCAATTCGATGAACACCATCATTACCTAAGTCACCGGTCCCGTAATCGAAAAACCATCGCCAATGGCCGTGGAATCTTCTTGGGTTAAAAGGCCTGGCAGCTGCCGGTCCCAGCCACAGGTCATAGTCGACCCCCTCCGGAGGTTTAGTGTCGGCAGGTTTGCCGATACTTCCCTGACGCGCGGATTCCCAGGCTTTGGCGACCAAAACTATGCCGAGGTGACCTTCGCTGATCCAATTGATCGCGGATTGGAAATGCTCGCTGGTACGAGCTTGTGTGCCCATTTGGATGATGCGTTGATGCTTACGCATCGCTTTTACCATGGTTTGGCCTTCGAGGATGTTGTGTCCGTCCGGTTTCTCGACATAGACATCTTTGCCGGCCTGACACGCCAGAATAGTAGGGATTGCGTGCCAGTGGTCGGGAGTCCCTACAATAACAGCATCAATCGTGGCGTCGTCAATAAGATGGCGGAAGTCAGTGTATACTTGTGGAGTATTTCCTGCGATATTTTTTACAGTTTCGACAGCGGCCGCGTGGTAGCGTGTGTCCACATCCGCAAGGGCAACGACGTCAACATCCCCTTGGCCGGCAAATACTCGCATCAATGCGCCGGCTCTTCCGTGCGTCCCAACCATACCAATACGAATACGGTCATTTGGCCCCATCGTACGCGCTTCCAGACGGCGTTCGTAGAGGGTGGCTACTGAACTAGCGGCGATTCCCTTGGCAGCAGACGAACTCAAAAAATTGCGGCGATGCATGAATTGTACTCCGGTGATAAATAGGGGCTATAGAGGACATTATAAGAAAAGATCCACACCGAAGCATTGTAATAGTCTACTGCCGAGACGTGTTACGTTCGGTCAGTGCGATAGAACAGTGCCCGTTTCTGGTCCGGGAGCGAGTAATCAAATCCGCACTGCTTTAGAAATTCATCGGATGCTGAGATTGCCATCACTTCAAGCACGTTGTGTTGGATTGCGTGTTCAACGCAACGCGCGACTAATTGCTTTCCGATTCCCTGTCCATGGTATTCCTGGTGAACTGCAAGACACTGAATTTCTGCTAGCTTTTGAGAGTACATTTCAATGGCTGAAAATCCGATCACTTGACCGTCTTGAATTGCGACAAATGCATGCTGCATGAGCACGGCCAGATCACCGGGAGTTCGTGGAAGCAGGAGGCGTTGTTCCACAAAGGGGCGTAGGAGCGATTGTACGCTTAACAGGTCCTCCATCGTCGCTTCGCGGATTTCAGGATGGTCGTTGTTGGTGGTCATGATCAGGCACGCAGAATACTCTGTCTCAGCATCTTAATAAACGACTTCGGATTATTGATAATCCGAATACTACGAATTAATAGCAGTTGCTTCAAGAGCAGTCAGAATGTGGTCAGGGTAGGGAATCGGTCAGCAATTGCTCTGTCACACGCAGCGTGTCGGCAATGTTGTCGTGGATCACGAGATTTGCGAAAGAATCGAGTTGTGTCGCGTCTCGGTTGATGATAGCCAGTTGGGCTCCATATTGACGAGCCATTACCGGTAGAGAGGCTGCCGGTTCCACCACCAATGAAGAACCCATAATAATTAATAGGTCTGCAGCACGCACCATTGTTGTGGCGGCACGGAGTACGGCATCATCTAACTGTTGGCCAAACGAGATTGTGGCATGTTTTAGCAGCCCCGTTTCGCATTGTGGGCATGAAGGAACAGCCTGTAACCGGAGAAAGGACTCGCAATATTCGTCAGCAATGTCTCTAAAGTTACAATTCATACACTGAATTTCACGGGCTGTACCGTGGAGCTCAATTACAAGCTTATTGCCAGCATCCTGGTGCAGGCCGTCGATATTTTGGGTGACGATTCCGCTTAAATTTCGATGTCGTTCCCATCGAGCTAGGATCTGGTGCCCCTCATTGGGAAGGGCAGCACCAAACTCAGCGAAGCCTTCGCTTTTTTGACGCCAGTATTCAAATCGTGATGCATCGTCATTCATAAAATCCTGAAACATAACAGGAGTGACTTGCGACCATTTACCACCTGGTGAACGGAAATCCGGAATACCGCTATCGGTGCTCATTCCAGCACCTGTAAAAGCGACCACTTTGTCTGCTTTGGAAATCATCTCACAAAGGATTTGCGTCATGGGAGGAGTCATGAACATCTCCAGATCGACAATGAAAGAACACTCCAGACAAAACCTGAGTTCTGTGAGGAGTGTTTGTGGGGTTTCTATTGGGGACTTGGGTTATTCGTATCGGATCTCTAGAATTTTAAATTTGAGCGTCCCACTTGGGACTTCAATTTCGACCTCTTCGCCGATTTTACGTCCGAGCAATCCCTGACCAATAGGGCTAGTGATTAAGTACTTGCCAGCGTCATAGTCTTCATCGCCGGAACCGACAAGCGTCATCTCTTCCTCGTCGTCAAAATCCATGTCTAGTACTTTGACGGTGGCCCCAAAGGCGATTTCGTCTTTGGGGACATTGGAAGTGTCGATGATCTGTGCACGACTAAGGTCACTCTTAATCTGATTGATTTTTGCCTGTAGCATACCCTGAGCTTCACGCTGAGCGTGATATTCAGCATTTTCTTTGAGGTCTCCTTCTTCCCTTGCTGCCGCTATTTTTTCGGCAATTTCAGGCATCAGAACCTTTTCCATGTGATCGACCTGCTCACGTTTGCGTTGGTACGCTTCGCGTGTCATAGGGATGCTACCGCCCATGGTGCACCTCTTCCCTTCGTTTGTCTAAGACAGAATAGTAAATGCAAAAACGACCACTGTTTTCTGCGGGAGTCGCATGCTCTGGATTCCTCAGTCCTTATTTTGAATGATAAATGGCTAAGTGTAAAGAGAGCAGGCAGTCTCACTCGCCTGGATAGAGAATCGCTCCGCAGCTTCCGCAAACCGTTAGTTTGCCGGTCAGTACATCATTCATCATTTGAGCAGTGATTTGTTGATAGCAATTACCGCAACAGTTATTGGCTACTTCGCCGAAAGCCTCTTCGCCACGTGCTGATGTAATGCGTTTATATTCACCAACGAACTCAGATGGAAGCTCTTTTTCACTGGAGGATAAATCGGATTGAATTCGTTCCAAATCAACTTTCAACGATGCCTCTCGCTCGGTTACCTGAGTGGTCGTGGTCTCCAGTTCTTGTTGAGATTCAATCAGCTTAGTCTCTAATTCGGCGGCTTGTTCTTGTTGTTGATCAATAGCTTCATAGGCCAGAAGTATCTGGTCCGAAAGGTCGCTGTTGGCTTGTTCTTCCGACTGAATCTCGTCCTTCAGCGTCTGATATTCTTTATTGGAGGCACATTCTTTAAGCCGTGCCTGACGGTCCGTAATTTTAGCGGCCCTTTCTTCTAATACCAGTTCTTGTTCTTTTGCAGCCAGGTGAAGCTGTTGGATTACTCCTTTTTTGTCACTTAGAGCGGTTTCGGCCTGCTTGACTTTAGCTTGTGATGCATGAAGTAATTTGGGACATCGGTCGAGCCTTCCCTGGATGTCTGCCAGTTGTTGGTGGATACGATGCAGGTCCCGCAGGACATTAAGAACGGTTGTCATTCAAACGCACTCCATTTAGGTACAACCAGAGCATTGGTGAAAAGTGTATCTAAATAATAACAAAAAAACCGCTTCCAGGATGGTAGCGGTTGGTGTTGTTCAATATTTCAGCAAATGTTTCTAGTTGGCAGATTCCGAAAGGAAACCTTGTAGTTGGTCACTGCGAACGGGGTTCTGTAATTTCCGCACGGCTTTAGCTTCAATTTGACGCACGCGTTCGCGCGTTACTTTAAAGATTCGTCCAACTTCTTCCAGCGTGTAAGTGTAACCGTCACCCAGTCCATATCGTAGGCGAATGATTTCACGTTCGCGATAGGTAAGAGTCTTCAGGAGGCCCTCGATTTTATTTCGCAGAAGTCCATTACTCGCTGCCCGTACCGGGTTATCGCTCCCCTCGTCTTCAACGAATTCACCGAAACTGTTGTCCTCACCGTCGCCTACCGGTTTGTCCAATGAAACCGGGTGCCGCCCAATGTCCATGATACGGCGAACTTCGTCGACATCCAGTTCAGACCGTTTAGCCATTTCGTCAAATGAGGGGTGGCGTCCAAGTTCCTGAAGCATCTGTTTTTGGATATTACGAAGTTTTGAAAGTATGTCAATCATATGCACAGGAATTCTGATAGTGCGGCCCTGATCCGCAATGGCTCGAGTGATGGCTTGTCGTATCCACCAAGTGGCGTATGTCGAAAACTTGAATCCGCGTCGGTATTCGTACTTGTCCACTGCACGCATTAGGTCTGTATTGCCTTCCTGGATGAGATCCAGAAAACTAAGTCCGCGGTTTCGGTATTTTTTTGCGATGGAGACTACGAGTCGAAGGTTGCCACTGGACAACTGTTGTTTGACTTCATCATAGTACGCAAATTTGGCTTTGATTTCATTGCAGCGACGGCGCAGACTTGAAGGAGTTTCCTGAGTCAGTAACATCAGGTCGCGTAATTCTCGCCGGAGATTTGTTCGTTGGTGTTTGGCAGCGTTGGTTCGTTGGCCTTTTAGGTCAGCGATCTCATGCTGCAACAGTTCCATACGATCTGCAAATTGGTTGAGTTGTTTGACTAAGGGTAACACGCGACGCGTTCGCAGGCTCAGTTCCTCCACAAGCGACACAGCTTTTTGACGGCCCCTCATGAAAAACAGACGTGCTTCTTGTTTATCCTGTTTCGAGGATGACTTGGACAGTAATGTTTTAAACGCCTGATGGTTTTGTTCCAACAGGTAGCCAATCGTCTCGAGATTATGAGGCATGCGGGCCTGAATTTGTTCTTTACTGAGACGTTCTGTAAGAGAAATCTTGATCGTCCGATCGAATGGGAGTTCTCCTGCATGCACACGTTTGAGAGTTTCAAACGTTGTACGCAGTGCGTAGTCGCAACAGAGTACGCTGCGGCGGAATTTCCGGCGAGCGCGTTCGATCTTCTTGGCAAGGTCAATTTCCTGCTCACGGGTGAGTAACGGGATTTCCGACATCTGAGCCAGATAGAGCCGAATTGGATCATCGCTGAGCTTTGGCAATCCAGTGGGCATGACTGCCGCTATTTCCGAAGTAGCAGATTTTGCTGGTTTAGACTTTGCCTTGTCTGGCGAGCCCTTGAGAGATTCCGGGTCAGCTGGAGCCTCATCCACAATCTTGATGCCTTTGTCTTCCAACTGCACAAGGAACTCGTCAACCTTCTCAGGTTCAAACTCATCATCCGGCAGTAGTTCATTAATTTCATCAAAGGTTAGGTAGCCCTGAGTTTTGCCTTTGACTACTAGTAATTCAAGTTCTTCTTCGAAAAACTCCACGTGTCATGCCCTCCTGCGCGTCATACGCTCCATCTGACACATCGACCAAGGCGGTATTGCCATTAGTCGACTGATAGTCCCATCCCTGGGATTAGGTTAGCCCCTGGTCCTCACGTTCCTGTTCGAGTAACTGTTCCAGAAGAGCAGCTTCCTCGTCAGGTGAAACTTCATTGTTTTCGATTCGCCGAATGGTCTCTCGACGCTCGCCGTCGCGAATCCGTTTTGAAATCGAAGCAACTAATGAATCTAAACGTTGTTCCGGAGTAAGTTGTGATTTGTTGGCCTTGTTTTTAGCGTGTTCTGCCGCATCCACCAATACGAATTTGAGCTGCGGGTCCTCGATTTCCAATAAAATTTCGTCAAAATTTGTGGTGAGGCCCTCGAGCACACGATCTGTGTAGACCCGGTAAATCACCTTCATCGCTTCCGAGGCGAGATCATCGACATAGATTCCGCGGGCAGCACCGGGGGCGAGATCTGGACGTTGAATGAGCAGTTCGAGTAATTCTGTTTCCATAGCCGTCAGGCAGACACGCTGTCGTGGTACCGGATGTTCAGGCAGACCACCGGAATAGTCCGGACGGACTGCTGACTGCTTCGAATGACTTCTCAAGGCAACGAGCTGATCGTGTATTTCGTGATGTTCGAGTGAAAAGGTGCGCGCTAAACGTCCCATAATCAGTTGCTCTCGCTGGCGAGTCGCTACATCAGTTGCGACTTGTTGCGCAGATACCAAAGCCATTGTCTCTAATATACTTTGTAAAGCGGCATTTGCAGCGTGGGTGTCGCGAAGCGGGTCAACCCCGATTAATTCCACATCCAATTTATGCTGAAGTGCATCATTAGCAGATTCAGTCAGCTCGAGAAACGCCCGTGTGCCGTGAGTTTGCAGGTAGTCACATGGATCAAGGCCCTGAGGAAGCGTGAGAACTCGCAGGTCAAGTTGGCCTTTAACAAAGTACTCGAGCACCTCATTTGCCCGCTTCTTTCCTGCTTCGTCTCCATCGAGTACAAGCGTGACGACGTCAGCTAAACGCTTAAGGTTTCGAACGTGAATTTCGTTGATGGCCGTTCCAAGCACAGCAACCACGTTGGTGATACCATACTGACTCGCCATGATGACGTCTGTGTATCCCTCCATCACCAGTACTTTCCCGCCTTTGCGGATCGCATCAATCGCTACGTCGATACCATAAAGATTGTCACTTTTAGAGAAGATTTGAGTTTCCGGCGAATTGACATACTTTGCATTTTTATCATCGGCAAAGGTCGGCAAGATACGACCGCCAAAGGCGACTGTCCTGTCGCGAGTGTCGTGTATCGGGAACATAATACGCCCCCGAAAAAAATCGTAGTATTTCTTTCGATTCTCACTGAAGCCAAGCAAAGCGACGGCGTGTAAAACCTGAGGTGAGAATTCTGTCCTACCTGATTCACGCAACAGGAATTCCCAGTCGTTAGGTGCATATCCGACTTTGTATTTCTTGATGCTATCAGCGGTGATTCCCCGATCCTGCAGGTATTCACGGGCTGCCGCAGCTTCGTGTGAGTGGAGTAAATTGGCGTGGAACAATTCTGCTGCCCAGCCTGCTGCCTTAAATAAGGTTCGCTTATCATCCGGGCTCCCGGGCTCCGCTTTGGGGCGATTGCTCTTTTTAAGCTCGACACCGGCCATATCAGCAAGCATTTCCAGCGCTTCACGGAATTCGACACCTTCACGCTGCATGATGAAGCTGAAGATGTCCCCGCCAATATTGCACGGCCAGCATTTCCAAGTTTGGCGATTCGCATCCACCTGCAGGCTTGGGCGATTATCTGTATGCCAGGGGCACCTACCCAAGAACAGTTTGCCTCGCCGCTCAAGGTTTATAGACTGGCCAACCAGATCAACGATGTCCACCATTTGGCGGATTTGCTCTTTTGCGTCGTCATTGAAACCAGTGGACAAGTCAGGGCTTTCAGTAATCAGGAAGGAAAAGGCACGGTCGCTAGACAGGTGATGTTAAACATTATAGCCGTAATTGTTAACAAGGGTTAAGCATGTGTCAGGGATAGAATGTTGAAACACTAGTGTTAGCGACCACAAAATAATGGCACCTTGATTCCTAAGTCGATGTTGATTTCTCTAGGTTCGTGTATCTGGACTTATTCCATGGGAGCAACAAAACATCACCTTTCAACACAGCATTAGAGGGGCAGTAACGGAGAAAAAACGGAGGGGGCAACGATCAATGTCCATATAAAAAAAGTCTGAAAAAGTTGACTTGTGGGCGGACTTTGCGTTATTTTCAGAACCATACCTAGTTGCAACGTCGATGTTGCAGTTTAATTCAGGATTAACGCCGAATTCGATTATGGATGCTCCCGTTCATTGCCGCAGTGACGCTTACTGGACCTTTTGCCACGAGATTGAGCAATTGGATTGCAGTCGGGGGTTACTAAATTCCGTCGTAGCCATCTCGATGCATTTTCTTCCTAATACGGACGCTCGCACGGTGCAGTTAGAGATCGACGAAATAGCAGACGAGATTTCGTCCAGAGTCTCAAGCGGGTATCCTAGAGCTCTGGCTGCACATCTACATCATGTATTATTTGAAGAGCTGGGGTTTCATGGCGACACAGATAACTATTTCAATCCGCGAAATAGTTTTCTTCCGCACGTGTTAGAGTCCAAAGAAGGACTTCCAATTACTCTCACGATAATTTATAAGCTTGTTGCTGAGCGTCTCGGTCTGCGCGTTGATGGTATTAGTACACCAGGGCATTTCCTCGCAAGATTGCATGTAGAAGACGATTCCATGATTGTGGATCCGTTCTTTGGTGGACAAGTTCTAAATGCCGACCAGATCGCTGATCGGGTTGCATTGACGACGGGGCAACGTGATGTCATTTCGATTGATCAACTACACTCTGCCACAAATCGCCAGTGGGTGGCACGGGTTTTAGCTAATCTCATCCATATCTATTCGATGCAAGGTTGTCCGCAGTCGATCGCTGCCTTGTCTGAGTTATATGATGCACTCAAGGTCACCTACTAATACCCCGGTGCAAATTAGTGATCGTGATTGTTCTTTTGGGGATCATTATCCAGATGGGCCTGATTTACGTGCAAATGCAGATTGGGTTGCCGTTCCAAAAGCCTGGAAAGTCCCTGCTCGGTGGTTTGGCAGTCGTCCAGATAGAGGGACTGCAGATTTTCCGCTTCATAAAATGCTTTCAAGCCGTTATCGGTCAGCGAAATTTCAATAAAATGTAGAAAGGCGAGATTCTTCATGGCTGCAATGGCGGGCATTGCCTGATCGGTTACCTGTGGACTCCTCAAGCGTAATAACTGGATGCGTGGATGTTCGGCGAGTCGTTCGAGCCCTTCATCGGTAAAGTCAGCAAATGGCAGATTTAGAAATTGCAGGTCCGGGAGCTTTAATAAGTCATCGATACATTTATCGGTTAATTTGCTCCGTATGCGAAGGTGTACCAAATTAGGCATTGTGCTGATAATCCGCATGCCGTCGTCAGTGACTTCGCTTTCATCTAAAAGTAGAGTTGTGATAATCCGGTTGTCACGTAATAACTCGAGGTCGTCGTTGGCAACTGGTTTTTGGTCGATGTGAATGCTGGTAACTTCATGATCCGCTATGGAATTACCAATGACGTCAGAAGCCAGTTGCAAGGAAACCGTTCTGATTGCACTGGGGGTTTCAGAATCCGTGCATCCCATCAAGACAAGGGTGACAAGTGCGATAAGGAACGCGCCGACTAAAGAATTGAATTGATTAGTTTTCATGACCACATCCATTACAACGAGAAATATATTGTGTGATACCCCGGCGGCGGGTGGATACTACGGAAACCAAATCGCCGCACAAGGAACAGAAGTCAGAGGAAGTCAATGGGCCGTTTGGGTTCGCCGAACATGGTGTACAGGTCTCGACGTTCGGAAGGACTTCAAGCCGTTCGGTAGCAATGATCGCGTTACACAGGACACATCGCCGTGGCGAGAGGTCGTCGAATTCATCAGCTAACGGTGCGATGTAAACGCTGGTCTTACCACACGCATCGCAGGTGGCTGTTTCAGGAGTAATACGAAAAAGCTCCAATAGAATCTCTAAATCGGGCTCCACCTGTTTGGTTAGTTTGCCCAGGGCTGATAACTGCTGGTGCATCGTGCTAACATTTTCAACTCGTTGCTCGTCACAGCTTTGGCAGGTGATTTGAAAATAGGTAGATAGCATAACGGTGTATTCCGTACCGATAACTTGGCGGTGCTGTAGAAATGGTAACTTAGAGGCCTTAGACTATAAGAGTAACAAAACCTAAATCACATTTTATTGTAAAGAGGATTACTTGATGAAGGCCGGAAAGGTAACAATTTTGTGTGCGTTAGTGCTGACGACGGCATTGGCGACGTTAGGATTTCAAAAGGAACGCCCACCTGCAGGTGAATCATTTTTGACTGCGGCTAAAGGCTTTCTTGAAACGTTGGACGCCGAAGAAACGAAACGGGCTGTCATGGATTATGATTCGCCTGAACGCGTTGCCTGGCACTTTATTCCCAAGGATAGTCGCAAAGGCCTCGTCGTTAAAGAAATGAATCCGAAGCAACGTAAGGCAGCAAGTCAATTGTTGCGGGCTGGCCTGAGTTTTCTGGGGTATAAAAAATTCACAAATATTATGAAGCTTGAAGGTGTTCTTCATGAACTGGAAAAGGAGAATCCCGGTCGCTTTCCACGCGATACGGAGCTTTACTACTACACATTATTTGGAAAGCCTGGTAAGGAAGGCAAATGGGGTGTAAGTATTGAAGGGCATCACATGTCTCTTAACTTCGTGATCGAAGACAATGAAGTAATTTCATCCACGCCGCAGGTAATGTGCTCAAATCCGACGATTGTTCCGGCGGATCTTGCCGGATTCGAAAAAGGAGCCCGCGTTCTGGATAACGAAGAGACGTTGGCTTTTGACTTGGTGAATTCGCTGAGCGATGAACAGAAGAAAGTGGGAATCATTGCCGAAGAAGCTCCACGGGAAGTGAGAAATGCTGGCGAAGCGCAGCCGCCACAGACCGAGGCAGAAGGTATTTCCATCCGAGAGTTGGAAGATGAACAGAAAAAATTGCTGCGGCAGTTGATTTCTGCATATACGCGTTCTATGGCTCCAGATATAGCTGCTAAACGACTAGCAGATATCAAAGAGGCAGGTTGGGGTAAAGTGAAATTCTGCTGGGCAGGTGCCACGAAGCCCGGGATTGGACACTACTATCGTGTTCAGGGACCGACCTTTCTCATCGAGTTTGTTAATACCCAACCCGATGCTGCCGGGAATCCGGCAAGCCATATCCATTGCCTATGGCGTGATATGCGAGGTGATTTCGCAATTGCTGCGAAAAAATAGTCATCTGTTAACAATGCACTGGCTTAAGCGGCTGGCCATTTCCTCTAACGGAAATGGCCAGCCTTTTTTTTACCAGAGTTCTAGCGGCTGAAATAATCCCGCATACGCTGAATTTGATTCAGGTCTAACTCGGCAGGGCGTGTGTCAAGGAAATAGTCCAGATCGTCGATAGCTGCTTGTTTTCGGCCCGTTTCGAAACGGATAATTGCTCGCATTCCGCGGTTTTGAATATGCGTTTTGTCGAGCGCCATGAGTAACTCCAGATATCGAAGCATTGACTCCTTATCGTCTTCGTCCTGAGCTAATCCTAATAAGTTGTTGAGCATTCGCATTAGGATGCTTTTGTTTGACGCCACCTCCAAGAATTGTTCCTGAAATTGTTCAGGGCGTCCATTGGTTGCTAAGGATTTTACTTCGTCGAGGCTTAAGACTTTGGCATCTTCGAAAGGATCCAGAAATACCTGAGTGTCTTCAATTTCCTGGCGCACGATAAAGTGCCCTGGAATGCCAACGCCTTCGATTTCTAAGCCAAGTCGGTTTCCTAATTCCATATATAAAATGGAAAGAGTGATAGGAAGACCTTCACGGTCGTCCAGGAGGCGGTTCATGTAGCTATTGGCACGGTGATAGTAATCGAAACGTGCGCCGTGAAAGCCATTGTCCTGATAGAGATATTTATTCAATGCGTCGCGCACGGAGTTGGGAGAGTCTTCGTCTCCAAGTGAAGCTTTAATGTCGGTTACCATCCGGTCAACCTGTCGAAGGTATGCTGCAATATTTATGTCCTGCTCATCAATCGAAGCGATAATAAGTGCAGCTTTGATCAGGTCAAACGAAACACTGGATTTGTCGGCTGCCTCAGTGAGCCTGGCATCATAATCTCTGTAGTATTCCGCCAGCCTACGAGCTACCGCATGAGTGTGAATGTCGGCATCAAGCTTTTTGAGTTCTTTAAGCCGTTGCTCAAGTCGTTTTGATTCCTGTTGGAGGATGGTTCGAGCGGTTTCCGGACCCTGAAGTAAAGGTTTTAAGTGTTCGGGTTTTAACTCAGCGAGGGATGGAATATTGGAAATCGTGGTTGAAATTTCCTGTTGTGCATCCTGGGACAACGAAGACTTGTCAATTTCTTTGGCAACAATAAAGTTTCGAAAGTCGGCTGCAGTTTCGCGAAATTTGGCCAAGCCCGGTTTACCGCTTGTCAAATTGCGATTCGTTGATTCTAAGACTTGCTGGCCGTTGACGAACATCTTAAAGCGATCTTCCTCTATTCGTACTCGCAGAGTGTTGAATTCGCCCGGACGATATGCATCCGACGGTTGGTCATAAAGCACTGTCCACGTAAAAACAGACGATCCTTCAAATAGAGTAAACCTGACTTTGTTGTTGGTGGGATAAAATCCGTAGTGTTTATCTTGTCCATCCGCAAAGAAGACGAGTCCGGCAGCCCCCTTTTCGTCATCCAGTTTTACTCGAACCTGGACTTCGTATGGTATTTCGGGAATTGCCCCCTGGAATAAGCAAATTGAGCGTCCTGCGAATCCGGCTCCGGTTCCACCGACAAGAATTCTTCCGCCGCGCTGCTTCCACTGAGCACCAAAGACGGGCTTCCAATCTCGCGGATCAAGCGAACCAATGGTAAGCCATTGATCGATAGTGACTGGATTAGGTGCCTCAAGCAGTGCTTTCAGCGGCGCGACATCGACGGCGAACCCAAGATTGGCAGTAACCAACGACTTCATGGTAACGATACCATGCACCTGTCCATGCATATCCAAAACTGGCCCACCCGAGTTTCCCGGTTCTATGGGGATAGCCAACTGCATCATCTTTCGCCCGTCAATTTCGCGAATTCCGGAATTGACTCCGGCGACCACACTGTTACGGAGACCGTGAGGATTTCCCATGACGATGATGGGAGCTCCCTGGGCGAGCGAATTGATGTCTCCAAGCGGAAGTGGTGTAAGATCGTTTGCTTCGACTCTAATGAGGGCCAGATCCATTACCCGGTCGGAGGCATGGATCCCTGTAACTTTCAGCTGTTCACCGCTTGAGTCCTCAATACGAAACTCCCTTGAGTCACCGATAACGTGAAGGTTGGTGGCAATTAGGCCTTCCTTTTCGATGACAAACCCAGTTCCCACACCCTGATATTTGCCGTCTCGTCCCTTGGTGGAAATGGTGACGAGCGAAGGTTTAACGTCACTTGCCAGCTGTTCAACGGTCTTAGACGTATCGGTTTCTTGTGAGTACGCCGGACGAGTTACTGTAGTAATAATCCAGAGGGCGAGAGTGCCCGCGAGAATTCGAGCCGAGAAGTATGTAAAAGACATGAGTGGGGGCATCCGTTCAACAGCGAGTCTAGAGGGGTACTGGTGTATTATATCGCATTTGCACGAATTACCGTCGACCGAGAATCCTGTTTGCCTTACGAAAGACCGAATTAAACATGGGCTCAGTCAATTTGCCCGTAAAGGTGTTTTGTTGACTGGGGTGGTAGCTTCCCAGCAATGTTCTTCCATCATCAAAGCGGAACGTCGCACCGTGCCCAAACTTTGGAATCGGGCCCTCGTAGCCGCCTGTGTCTCTCATGAAATCGATGACCCCGCGCCAGGCAATGAAACCAAAGGCGAGGAAGACTTTAAGTGGAAGTTGTTCTACCAATTGTTCAAACCAGGGCTGACAGGTGAGTACTTCCTGTCGTGTCGGTTTGTTTTGAGGAGGCGCACAGTGGCAGATATTGGTGATGGCACAGCCGGTAAGCTTTAGGCCGTCACGGATGTGGGTGGATTGAGGTTGATTGGCAAAACCGGCTTTATGAAGCGCTTTGAATAACCAATCTCCACTTCGGTCTCCGGTGAACATACGCCCGGTTCTGTTTGCCCCGTGCGCCCCGGGCGCCAGGCCCACTAGCAGTAGCTCTGCCTGATAATCACCAAAGTTGGATACCGGGCCTCCCCAATAGGACTCCTCAAGATAGGCACGACGTTTGGTGCTTGCGACCTCTTCGCAATGGTCAATCAGACGGGGGCATTGCCTACAGGCTTCGATTTCCCGATTGAGTTTGGTCCATCGTCGAGGAGTGCGTTTGGAGTTGCTTGTCATGGCTATTCGCCGCTAATTATCCAAGCTCGACACTTCCGGCGAAACTGCGGTGGAAATGGACATGTTTCCATTGTCCGTTAACCCGCTGCCAGACTCGGGTTTCTTCACAACTCGCGACGGAATCGCCGGTTTGTGGAGATAACTTTTGTGATAAGCGGACAAAGGTAACGACAGCAGCATCCTCTCCAAGCATACGTACGCGTGGCGAGCATATGGTGGACTGTTTCATCGCATCACCCTTTTCACGCATTAAATAAAAGCCGTGAAATGGCATCCCTTCGACTAATTGGCCCATTGCTTCTGGTTCAAACGCAGTTAGGCTGACGTCACATAATTCGGTATAAGTCTCATAATCATTGGCATCAATCGACTCAAGCAGTTTTTCGTTGAGCAATAGCAGTTCGTCTTCTGGTGATAGTTCCATTGTGTTGGTGTACCTCAATTTATAGACCAAGCTTAGGTAGTACGGCCGTTAGTAGTGTTTTAATCGACATTGCGACCAAGATTATGAATCCGATCACTCCAAGTGTTGTTAACAATGGACCATTTTTGTGCTTCCCCATAATGGCACCGTTACATGTTAGGTACAGTAACACGCCAGCCACTAATGGGGAAGCTAGAACCGTCATTGCCTGGGCCGCAACAACCAGGGTCACGGGGCGGGCACCATCGAGAGCAATAATTGCATACAGGCCCACAGCCATCCCGACCAACAGAACACCGATCGTGAGAATCCTGGGCCACTTATCATTGGCGTTTTGCCCAAGCCCCAAGCCATCGGATAAAATAAAGCCCCCGATCATTGAATTGACGAGAAATGATGAGTAAGCAGCTGCAAACACTCCGAAGTAAAAAATCGTGGGGCCAATACCTTTGAACAAAGATTCTAGCGAAGTACCAATTTCTACAATGTCCCCAAATGAACGGGCCTTTAGGGAGAATGGTTTCTTTTCGTTGGCGAGGTATTGCGAGTTGATCGACTCGAGAGATGCATGCGGAACAAAAACCCACTTGTTAACGAGTGTTTTGTCGTTTGCCTTCGTTTGTTCCATCGTGACGGCTTGGATAATTTCAGAGACTCTTGGTGTGCCGTACTCCAATGCTTCAATTGAAGGGGCAACAATGGCTTTGTCTGCTATCGTGATTACCCTAGTTTCCTTGGGGTAATCCTGAGCTTCAATAATCCCTTTCGAGACCAAAAAGCTAGTAGTTGGGTTTTTGTCCTCTTGATGTGAATCGGGAATGAAGCTCGCGTCGAGCGACACTACCTGTTGGTACTTGTAGTCAGGGTGAAATAGTGTTGCCGGAGTAAAGATCAGCATGAGCGTTATAAGCCCCATGACGATGGAGCCTACACGCACGTCAATTAGTCCAGTTTTGATATCCTTCGTGGTCCAGCCTTTATGCTTAACGAGATAACTTTGATAAAAAGCAGCGCTGACGACGAAGGTTGTTCCTACTAATCCCAGTACGTTGATGTCCAGCGTGCGAACGGCGAACGGATTAAAACCCGATAGAATTTCTCCGGGACGAGGATTATTAAAAATTGCTACGGATAGATTAATTGCAAAGGAAATTAACATTAACGCGACGAAACACATCATCGCCTTTTCAAGCACTTTGTACTGTTCTTTAAAAACTAATAAGAACAGTATTGCAATTAGATTAAATAGAACGATTAGGTAATCCCAATCCAAGAATTCGACTAAGGCCATGTGCACGCCAAGATTGTTTCCGAATTGAAATGCAGCGGAAATGAAGAAAACTGAGCAGCCAATGAGGATGGCCATGAACTTTCCTAGTCGCTGGCGAATGATCTCGGAAGGGGACTCCTGCGTCACGACTCCCAGCTTTGCTCCCATTGTCATAAACGTCAGCATGAAAACAACAGATATGACAACTACCCAGGCCATGCCATATCCTTGCGTGGCTCCCACATTAGAGCTCGTCATGATGGAGCCTGGGCCTATAACAACACAGGCCGTAATAACGGCCGGGCCGATTGCCTGATACCATTTTCGAGTGGCTGGTTGTTGTTCAGTGTCGCTATATTCTGACATTCGGTTTCTCTCTCAGGAAAAATTGGTAAATCACTATTGTAACGAATCGAACATCTATGCGTTGTTGAATTGGCTCACCACACGTGATACTTCATCGACACATAAACGGACGTGCTTTGCATGAGTACGAAAGCAAAGGACACAGACACGGATGGTGAAGGCATCGTTTAAGTACGTGGATGAAAGTAGAAAGCGTTTCGATGCGTTGAGTTCTGTTAGAAAACGTTGGTTAAGCTCATTCAACTCGGCCTCGTCTAAATCCTTGTGCGCAGGGTTGTAACGAAAGGCAAACGTGGAAAGTTTAGGTGCCGCTAGGATTTCGATGTTGCGTAATTCCGAGATTTGTTGGTATGCGTGCTGGCACAGGTCGAGCTTTTCGTCGAGATAGCTGGCAAATGTCGGTGCTCCGAAAAGCTTGAAGGGCAACCAAATTCGAAGCCCCCGAAAGTCCCGGGAAAGCTCCGGAGAGATTCCACAAAAATCGACATGCTGAGGATTCTCCTGAAAGGGGGGGAGGTATTTTGCAGAAACTTTGTGAGCTTTCTGCAGATGCGTGATGTCCTTTACAAGCAAACAGCCTGTGCCATAGGGAAGAAAAAGAGCTTTGTGAGGATCGAGCGTAATGGAATCAGAAAGTTCAAGTCCCCGAAGAGCTTCTCGTCCTCTTTCAGTCATCATGAAAAATCCGCCATAGGCTGCATCCGTATGCATCCACATTTCGTGTTGTTTACAAATTTTTGAAATGTTGATCAGGGGATCAATGGCGCCGGTATTGGTGGTGCCGGCATTAGCAACCACCATGAATGGTCGCATTCCTTCGCTTAGGTCATTCGAGATTAATTGTTGGAGGTGATTTGTTGAAAGTGATAGTTCCTCCGTGTCGACGACTCGGATATTTGCTTCCGGAAAGCCGGCTAGAATCGCTGACTTGGTTACACTGTGATGAGCCTGTGCGGTCGTGTAAATAACACCGTTGAGGAAGTTGGCAGGTAGAAGAACTCGTCGGGCGGTGACGATAGCAGACCAATTGGCTAGAGAACCACCTGTCGTGAGATAACCGCCGCTTTCTTCGGAGTAACCGACCAAGCCGGCAAACCATTGAACGACATCAGCTTCCATATTGGCGAATCCAGGAGAGACCTGCCAAACCGTGATAAATTTGTTCACAATGCCGCTGATTAAGTCTGCGATTGCAGCGTGAGGCAATCCGCCTCCCGGGACGTAGGCCAGATAACCTCCACAGGAAGGATTGTAACTAGGATTCATCCGCTCCTTGAATAATTCGTCAAGTACTTCCTTGAGAGGCTGGCCCGATACTGGTATGGTTTCCCGAGGGCTAATGTCGCTATTGGAGCTATCAGCCAGATCCCAGGCAGGTTGTTGATCTAGCGTGGTGAGGTGGTGTCCAAGGTAGTCGAGCGTCAGCTCAACGTCTCGCCGTAATTGTTCCGCCGTCAACTCGAGCGGTGAATAATCATCAGAGATTTGCATGGACTGCTTCCTGTGGGAACTTAAAGTATTTGTTTTATATGGTAAAACAAGAGACAAGAAGAGGGAGACATGCGCAATACCGGAATTGTTAGTAATTGTTGGAATTTCTATTTCCAAAATGACGTGAAGCTGCGGGACCTAATTGGTCACGCGGCGGATCTTCAAATGCGAGATATTGAATTACGTCAAGGCGCGCTTGGAGACCTTGAACCGACACACAATCATTCTTATGCAGAGGAATTAAAGGAGATTGCACAGGCACATCACCACTGTAGGTTTGATTTCGCAATGAGTTTCCCATTCTTCGGTGGGGCTTTTGACAGCAGCGTTTGTGATTTGCAGTTAGGACGTGATGTAGCCTTAGCCTGTGGTAACGGTGACGCTCACTTGAGGCTGGTTGATGTTACAAGCGATAACGACATGGCCGATGAGAATTTTCAGTCTGCCGCACGAAGCCTGGCTGCCTTAGCGGATGATTTGTATGACTATGGAATACGACTTACCCTGGAACATTCTTTCCAGTCCTGGGACCTCTTTTGGCCCTTGTTTGAGGAAGTACGGGATTCGTCACAGTCCTCCAACGTATGGTTATGTTTTGATCCAGCTAACTTCTCGCTAGCCCGGGAGGCGGACCGCATTTCTGAGATTGTAATGCAGGTGGACAAATCGGCTATTTCCATGCTACACGTGAAACAGGCGAATCAGGGGACGATTGAAACAGAATTGTGTGAGGGAGAGGTGAACTGGCCTGAAGTGGTGGAGCAATTTAGAGATGGTGGGTATCACGGAGCGATAATGTTCGAATTTACTTCTTCTCCCGAAGTGGAACGAGTGACCTTTGAGTCAATTCAAAAATGGCAGTATTGGCTTGATGGAGGGGAGTAGGCATGAGTCTTGCGATCATCTCAGACAATCTGGCTAAAATACGTGAATCCATCGATGAGGCTGCGCGTCGCTCAGGTCGCTCTGGAAGTGAGGTGACGTTAGTCGGAGTCTGCAAGTATTTCGGTACCGACATTACACGTCAAGTTGCGGAGGCAGGTTTGCTGGAGCTTGGCGAAAATCGACCTCAGCAATTATGGGAAAAGGCGGAGGCCCTAGGCGATCTTCCGATCCGCTGGCATCAGATAGGAAAGTTACAACGCAACAAAGTGAGGCGATCATTGCCGATGATCCGTTTGTTTCATGCGGCAGATAGCCTTCGTTTACTGAATGAAATTAATAAAGAAGCTGCTCGTATCGATATCGTTCAACAGGTCTTAATTGAAGTGAATGTTTCAGGTGAAGAGACAAAGCACGGTTTTATGCCGAATGAAATGGAGTCAATTCTGGAAAAATGCAGTCAGTTTGAAGCGATCCAGATATGTGGTCTTATGGCTATGGCAGGACTCCATTCAGGCCTGAAAGGCGCTGCTCAAGAATTTGAATCTATGCGGGAATTACGTGAACGCTTAAAGCGTACAAAGCCAGAGAATGTCAAGCTTGATGAGCTATCGATGGGAATGAGTCGGGATTATCATATAGCCATCGAACAAGGCGCGACTATTGTTCGAGTTGGTAGTAGTTTGTTCGAAGGCATACCTCGTTTCTAAACGGATAAGATAGCTAGCACCTAAGTCCAAGGGCTGATAAGTGAATCAATTGTTAACCAATGAAAACGAAACTGCCTCATCGATGGCTTGCCTGCTTGACCGGTTTCCACAGGCACTGCGATGGGGGTTACCAAGCTTCCTGAGAGAAAGCGATGCAGAACATTGTGATTGGCGAGAGTCCGCGGCTCGTGGCGATTTTTCTGCCGGTGTAGTTCAGTATGCTTTGAAGGAAGCTTATGAAATTGCTGGCAATTCACGGCAGGGCTTAGAGGTACCGGATTCGGTAGGAGAATTGGCTGATTTTGCCGAAACAGTTCTGGAACACCAGCAAATTGACAATAGCCCATGGAATGTCCTAATTGCAGCAGTTGAAATCCCAGCAGTTTTGTCGGAACAATTCTCCGATATTCCTGTTGTCCGAAGGCTTCTGGGCTCTGCGGCTGCTTGCCTAAATGATTCCGCGATCAAACTGTTTGATGAGCAGGGAATCATTAAAGCCCGGCACTTCCCCTGGTATGCGGCCATCCTTGCGACATGGACCCGCTGTTATGCTGCCGTAGGTCGTAAACAATTGAATCTGAAACTCAAGAAGAGGTTTGTCAACACTTATGAATGGGCAGTCCGTCAGCTACTGATTTTTTCAAACGGAAATCGTGGCATTACGAGCCTGTCAGAAAGCCACGACATTGAACTGCCAAAGGACTTCATTTCACAACTGTTGAAATTCGGGGGGGACGTCTCCGATCGGCGGCTGGCGTCAAGGCTTGGCTACGCACAACGCGAATTTAATAAGGCTGTCGTGGATCATTATCTTCCTGAAGCTACAGCGCATTCATCAAGTTCTCAGGTCGCGGTATTGCGAACCGGTTGGGGGCCTAAGCGTCGCGAAGTTTTTGTTCGGTTTGATAAATACGATGTGTTTGTTCAAATCAGGTCCTGCGGAACAACCCTATTTGAAGGGAATATAGCTTCAAGCCTTTGGGTCGAAGGGAGCGAAGCAAACCCTTTAGGAGCCTGGGAAGAGGTGTGCTGGGAAAGCGACGAGGACGCCGATTATCTGGAACTCGAATTGATGTATGCCGGTGGTTGGAAGTTGCAGAAGCAGATACTGTTAGCTAAAGATGATAATCTCCTATTGATTAGTGATGCTGTCATAGGGAAAGGGGAACAGACGTGTGTTGCGTTGCAACACCGGTACGAATGTGGAAAAAATATTCGAATGTTTACGGCTGAGGATCACAACGAGGGATTTGTATGGTCGAGCGACCCAGTTGGTATGGTCATGCCATTGGCTCTGCCCGAGTGGCGTAACGGCACTCGTAATGGTCATTTGACGTGTGATGATGGAGTGATGCATTATGAGGTTAAAGCAGACGGTGTCACAGGGCTATATGCTCCTCTGCTTCTCGTTCTCCACGGCAAGGCTGGTTTGAAAAAATATACTTGGCGCCAGCTTACAATTGCCGAAGAATTGGATGTACAGCCGAGTGATGTTGCCAGTGGATATCGTATCCAGATTGGCAAAAAGCAATGGCTGATTTACCGCTCTCTGACTGAATACGGAAATCGTACATTGTTAGGGCAGAACTACTCTTCAGAATTCGCCTTTGGTGAATTTCTGGAAGATGGAACTGTTTATGAGTACGTTGAAATTGAATAAAGCTTTGACTAGAAAGCCTGGTGCTCTTGTGAACAAATTCCTATTGGTAGCCGGTCTGTGCTTCTTCACGCAATCTTCTGTAGTGTTGGGGCAGCCCAAATCAAAACCTGGCGTCGATGAGAAGCGTACGACGAAACAGGGAGAGTTTAGGTCGCTGCAAAAGGGGGCTTCTGTTCTATCTTTGCTGCCAGACGGTGGGCTATGGGTGGATCTTAGCCGTAAATGGGTCGTTGTAGATGGGCAAATCTGCTTAAGAGAAGGGCCCTTAGAGATGTTTGCCTGCCCGCAGGCTACCAAAGAACACGAATCCGTCGTTTCAACAAAGTCGACGTCCAGATTTGTGCACGCCGCCTTACTCGCAATCGGCGCCAGAACCGGTAAACCAGTGAAGTTTGATCCGGAGTATATTCCTGCCAGTGGCTCTGTAATTGACGTGATTTGTATATGGAAGGGTGAGAATGGGGAAATCGAAACAACACTTGCTCAAAATTGGATTGCTAAAGGACGCAGTAAAAAGACCCTTAGTCATACATGGGTTTTTGCCGGAAGTGGGTTTTGGACTGACTCAGCAACCGGAGAAAAGAGGTACTACGCTGACGATGGCGCCCTACTTTGCGTTTCCAACTTTCCGACCGCGACGATGGACATAGCTGTGGAAAGTTCGAAGGATAACAATTTCCTTGAGTACCATGCGAATACTTCTGCAATACCGGAGTTAAAAACGCCGGTTAGGATGGTGTTGGTAAATCGCCCGGGCAAGCCAACGACCAATACGCCGCGTGCATTGAGCGACAATGCCGAAATACTCAAGCAGGTGAAGCAATGGGCTGAAGCGATCGAAGCAGGCCAGGAGCCTCCCAAGCCAATGCCATCAGGGGAAAAACCCACCTCGATGCCTATGTCTCAATCAAAAGGCACAGACGCCAGGTAGCTAGGTAACGTCAGGACGGTTTACTAAATACCGCAGTGCGATAAAACCTCTGCCGCCGTACTGATGTAGCTGGTATAGAACGGACCAAACTCCGCGTATTTGGCACTCGCTTCGTCAAAACGCATTCGGTAGACAGTGTCTTTCAGGTATTCCGGATTGCGAGCCCATAACGTAACACCCCACTCCCAGTCATCCAGGCCGACAGAGGTGGTGATGAGCTGTTGGACTTTTCCGGCAAACTCCATACCGCTTCGCGCGTGCTCGGCCATCAGTTTGTTTCTCTCCGGATACTCCAGCATGAACCAGTTCGCATCCGGAATACGGCTTTTATTCATTGGGTAGAAGCATGTAGCCGGCCATTCAGGGAAGTCCGGAGTCAGCCGTTGCTTACGCATGATTGGTTCACGCTGTTGATAGGCATTAAGCTTGGCTTCGTAAGCAGGGCTTCCCTCCTCCTCACCATCTTCAACTAATCGGGCAGAATATTGTTCAACTGTCGGAACGTACTCTGAAATCTCCGTCACTGACACAAAGCTGTAGGTTGAAGTCAGTGTGGCACCCAGACGGGTGTTGAGTAGGCGTTGGTGGGCACGGTCGATCGTAAGCGGATTGGGGTCCATGATCATCAGTCCGAAATCCGCTTTATGCCCGGAAACAATACTGATTTGCAAACGTTCCGGCCCCTCTTCGGAAGGTGCCAAAGCACCGATGAACTCATCGCGGGCAGCGGCTAATAGCTCTGCCGCGATGTCTCTTATTGCGGATCGATCAAACGCATAGTAAAAATGAGAACAATGCCATCCCTCTTGTGGAATGACGGAAGGTTCGGGAAGGTTTTGGGTGTGTGGGGGGCGATTCATAGCGGTCGCTCTCTTTGAAGAAATCCAGTTCGACTTTGTGGAGGTTAAGCGAGCAATTCATCCACGCGAGTTAGGAGCGTGTCGATTGCTACGGGTTTATGAAGGTAATCTGCGACCCCTAGAAGTTCGGCATAAGATTGATGACGATTCCCTTCGTTGGCAGTCATCATGATGATTTGAATCGGGTCGGTGAATTCTTCGCGTAGAGCTTCGATTACCAGAAAACCACTGCGCTTAGGCATCATCATGTCGAGAATTGCGAGGTCTGGTTTCCTTTCTTTAGCCAGCGTTAATCCGTCTTCACCATTGCTTGCAGTCAAGACAGTGTATCCCGCCTGCTCCAAAGCGTAACTAACCGATGCCAGAATATCGGCATCGTCATCAACGACGAGAACGGTCTGGTTCCGTGCGGAATCCAATTCGTACAATCCTCCTGGTCTGTGCTGATTTGCCTTACTTGCTAATTGGAAACCGACAACAACAGGGTCTCCAATAGAACTTTAACACAGGATTCTGATAAGGCAAGCTAATCCCCTCCAGTTATGAGAATACGCCGCACATCCCAAAGAATGGCGGCGTATCGCTGGCTTACAGGGCTTTCAGGCTTTACTGGTTTTCGGGGTTAAGAGAAAACGAAAGGAAGTGGAGTCCGGTCGGACGATTAAACAGAACTCCTCCACTCGGAGCCAAATACTTAGAAATCTCTTCAAACGGCGGAAGAGGATGATCTAAGAATGCTGAATTTAAGATTCTGAGGAAGTCGTTGTTTTCAGCACCGGCCTGTAAAGCCGATTGTGCGTCGTCCCCCATGCCGAGATTGTAAATGAATTCCAAGCCTTTCTCGGGACGACTAAATGTGACAGCGGAGGGCTTGAATTCTCCAGTTTGTGCCCGGACTGTGTCCAAGACCAGCCTGAAATCATCAGCGTCGGCCAGTCGGTCCTCACCACCTTGGTGTGTATCGATTGCCTTAAAGATGAGTTCTTCTGAGTCAGACAGAAGTAGGGTGTCTCCGATGATTGCAAATGTAGGAGTGGGACGGCGAAAGTTGCCCGGTGGGCCCGGACGATCTTGCGGGGGTTGGTTGGGATTCTGGATTTGTCCGTTTTCCTGAGTTACCTGCGGCGGTCCACCGGGACGGCGATTTGGAGTTTGGTAGTAAGTCACACCGTTATGAGAATTTTTAAGCATCCAAGCTGCTTTCTCTTCGATAAAAGTTTCCATGAAAGAAGCTAATTCTTGGGGTTCTTTGAGTTTAAACCCGATGCCAGTTG
>PBCP01000090.1 GCA_002717145.1 Planctomycetaceae bacterium
TCTCCTGAAGGCTCTGTTAGCAGAAAGTCTGCAAGTAGCGGGGGCCGGATTCGAACCGACGACCTCGAGGTTATGAGCCTCGCGAGCTACCGGGCTGCTCCACCCCGCGTCATTTAACCACATTATAGTTGTGACCAAGAAATTGGGAAGCCCTCGAAAGCGTACGGAATAAAAAAAGTGTCTAAGTGTAAAAAACCCAATTCAACTCGGTTGAGAAAAGGCGTTAAAGAACTAGAGAGGGGGGGCCAAATGTGTAAGGCCAAACAGTGAGTGTGACGGAATAACGGATATCAATGTGGATGTATGCCGCCGATGCCGATAAAATCTAATGTGATCCCTGTCGCTTAAACGCTATTGGAAAAATATGTCCGGTGGGCCTGACAACAAACCGATTAAACGAGTGGTTGCTCGTCCGATTATAAAACGTCGGGTACAAGAAGCAACTTCACCAGATGATGCGTCGAAAACCGATCATGTAAACTCACCTTCGATATCGAAACGGCAGGAATTGCCAGTGGCTGCACCGACCGTAAATCAGGGTGTCCAGAGCCATCCAAAAATGAGGGCAGCACCTGTAGCAACTCGTCCTTCCGCACCACTAGTCTCGCCCGAGCATCGTCGTGAATTTTTGTCGATGTCCGATGATGGATATGATGAGGCCGCCGATGAATTGGTTGACGTTGCTAAACGCTCGGCGCCAGCCTGGCTGATTAGTTTGGGGGTTCACACATCGATCCTCGTAGTGCTTGGCTTATTGATGTTGCCGGGTTTACTTGAGCCTCCGCTTTCTATTGAAGTCGTTTATGCGGAAAAAATCGGCGAGCAAACGGAAGATGAGATTTTTCAATCGCCGACTGAGGAAATGCCGGTTTTTGAAGACCCGGTATTGTCAGAGGATGAAATAGAAGTAGAGGACCCCCTCGCTGCCCCACCGGAAGTTGAGCCAGTTGAATTCCAGGCTACTAATCAGACAAGTGACGTCCAAGCTCCTTCAATTGGGATGGCACTTGACGGACGCGAAAAAGGGATGAAAAAAGCATTACTCGCTGCTTATGGCGGCACAGCTATGACAGAAGGCGCAGTCGTCAAAGGCCTAGAGTGGCTAAAACGCCATCAACAACGTGATGGTATGTGGAGTTTGCTAGGTAATTATGCAGACGGAGCACCTACAGAGAATCGCGTGGCAGCGACGGCCATGGCCTTACTCGCTTTTCAGGGCCATGGATCAACTCACCAGTATGGCCCCTACAAAGACGTTGTAGCACGAGCCTGGAATGCCTTGATTAAAAAACAGGATGCTGAAGGGAATTTCTTTTTGACAGGTGGGCATCATCATCGTCTTTATACGCATGCGCAGGCAACCATCGCCTTGTGTGAATTGTACGGAATGACGAAGGATGCCACCTTAAAGGATGCGTCGGAACGAGCGTTAGCGTACTGTTACAAAGCCCAGTCACCTCAGGGCGGTTGGCGGTATGCACCAGGCGGAGCGTCCGACACCTCCGTCACCGGTTGGTTTGTGATGGCATTGCAAAGTGGCAGAATGTCGGGGCTCGACGTGCCGGTTGTCACGCTCGATAAGATCTCGGCGTTTCTGGATACCGCCACGACTGATGGAGGCAGTAAGTATGCCTACATTCCAGGACAGTCGGATACATTAAGTATGACGGCGGAGGGGCTGCTTTGTAGGCAATATCTCGGTTGGAATCATGATGACCCTAGATTGAACCAGGGGATACAGTACGTGGGAGATAATCCGATACGATTCGCCGAAATGGATGTTTACTATTGGTATTACGCGACTCAAGCCTTGCACCACATGGGAGGGAAACCCTGGCAGGATTGGAATCGTGTGATGCGTCAGGCTGTCCCTGAGAATCAGCTGCAGACGGGTAAAGAGGCCGGTAGTTGGGACCCGCAGAATGACACTCATGGGCACCTTGGGGGACGGTTATACACGACCTGTCTTTGCATCTATATGCTGGAGGTTTACTATCGCCACCTGCCTCTTTATAAGCACAACGTCAACTAAAGATGGCATTTTAAGTTATTCAATTTCTTTCAGTATTTGATCGTAGGTCTTTCTGGCGTGATCCCACGCTTTTTTCGCATCCCCGATCTCATCGGGGCTGATCATTCCTTTTTTTGCGTTCCAGCACACCTCAACAGCCTGTCGGCACCACTCCGCGCTAGCCTTATTTGCCCGTATAGGCTTGTCGTCTAGGATGACGAAGATTGGATTGGTATGGCATGCTCCCAGAATTCGAATGGCCACCCAACTGGACTGGTCAGGCTGATAGTCAAACGTCAGGGTATTCACGTTCCCCAGGCCTTCTATCTCCTGCGTTGCGACAGATTCTCCATTTACGATTAATTCCACTGGTACGAGAGTGGTTCCGGGCTTGCGAGCCCGTTCGATATGCCAATACGGTTTTTGTCCATATGGTAGATTTCTCAGTCCCGGATTTTCTGTCGCATCAAGTAAGGCTGAGGCGTTCACGGTGATGTTGAGCGACTCGCCCCCGGCAACATGCAGGTAACTGGCTTTTCCTTGCTTCGAGATTTGGCCAACGCCCAGGCCGTTCACGGCGAAGTCAAAAAGGTGTGAACGTCCGTCGCCCACGTAGCTGCGTCCATCACGGATGCCATGGATCCAATCGTCAAACACCACTTTCCGCCGAGATGGCAATTTCACATAGGAACGTCCCAGCCCAACGCGGTCACCGTAAATGCAAGGAAAGTCGGTTTCCCCGCTGATCCGCGTATCGAATCCGCAATTGAGAGTGTGGTACCATATCGATAGTTCCCAATTTAACGGTGTATCCACCGCAGATATGAAGTCAACGGCGTTATGCGTAACATCCACGATGAATTCATTGGCTCCAATCCCATCGAATTTCGGCATGGCGAAACTTGGCATATCCTGATCGTCGACTTGAAGTCCCCAGCCACTGTGTGAAAAGCCAACGATCCCTCCCTGTTTCTTACCCCACTTTAGGACGGGTAAATCCCAAGTTGGCCATTCTTCAACTCGTGTCGTGCCTGGGTAATCGTCTTCTTTGAGTCGTAGAAGGCAAAGATGCCCTGCATGTGAACTGGGGAAGCCTGAAACCTCGATGTCATATCGCATTAAATGTTTACGTTGAGATAATTCATGGTCCTTTCCTTCAAAGAACTCTTTTTGAAAATACCAACACGGCCCCCACGTCAGCACACAACCAACATTGAGATCTTCTCCTAAAATGTGTCGCATCATGGCTTCGGGTAATACGCCCTGCCGTGGTGCATCATAATGCGCACAGCCGGCTGCGTGGATATGATGGTCACCCGAGATCCAACCAAAGTCAGCCATCTTGATCCATCGCTGCAACTTGAATTCAAGGCTGATGGGCTTGCGATCGGAAATTGTTATTTGGTGCGTAGTCACCTTGTATTCTGGGCCTCGCGTGACGGTGAACTCATATTTCCCGGGGGGCAAATGAAGGATCTCGTTATCGTAACGATAGATCTGGTCGTGGAAGTAGAAATCGGGTTCTAGCCGGCGAAACCGAGAAGGATATATCCGACCCTGCGCGTCGCGAACGATAAATTGTGCCACCGTTGGCTTGCCATCATGATCGAGGATACGCAGCGTGACGGGCGTTGATGAGCGACTTGTAAATAGAATCGGGAGTTCGCTGCGAAAACCCAGGTCTTGTGTTCCCTGACCAACATCGAAGGTTAAACTCGCTTCACGTTGCCCCACGGCGGTGGAATAGATCGCGAGGATGCGGTATTCCAGTGCGAGGCCGGATAGGGTGGGGGTCAGCGGTTGCTTGTCGTAGGTTCCCAATTCCAGCCAACGGTCTTCTAAGTCCCGATCCGAGATGCGAGTTGGATCCGGGGCTTTTTCACCTCGACTACGGATAAAGATAGGCTCATTGGACGGACTGCTAACGTGCAGTTTGGGGGTAATCCCTGCTTCATTGTGCACCTTTATCAAAAAAACGTTCCACCCGTTTTGATCCAGTGTCGGCTTTGCGTTACCGGCTGACGCCTTCACACGACTTTCCGGGTTAATATGCACATTGGCAATCACCAACTCGTCAAGAAGCTGTTGGATTTTCGTGACATAGATATCGGCTTGCTCAGTTTCTAGCTCTTGTATTCGATTAATCTGTCCTTCCGTTAAAGGGCGGCCCACCATCGAGAGTGCTTCGGTCAGACGATTGACTTGCGCCCGTAACGGTTGGGCATCAACCTCGAAAATGAGATCGTCGGCTTTAATCCATGGGCTGGAAATAGTAACGACCGCTGCGAGTAAAACAGTAAACCGCATGACCCGGTTCCCTTTCAAAACACACAGAAAAAAGTGAGGAAAAAGCTTCTCGCATTTTCATAAACCTGGCACCGATTGCAAGAAAAATTTACATCGCAGTTGGCGGGGCTACGCCCAGCTCGGCTGCCAAGCCAACTAGCTTAGACCAGTTTCCCGGATCAAAACTAATTCCATTAGCGAGCATATCGCTTGTGTTTTTCGTTTCCGGATCTCCGGGGAGTAGAATCTCATCCACTCCGTCTTTGGTC
Organism: Planctomycetaceae bacterium; assembly: GCA_002717145.1. Lineage (GTDB taxonomy): Bacteria > Planctomycetota > Planctomycetia > Pirellulales > Pirellulaceae > UBA721. The sequence goes on from PBCP01000090.1 coordinate 4,567, forward strand.
GGGCAACTCCGGACGAACTCGACGAGCTGTGATACCTCGCGCGCAAAGGCCTCCGCGCCGCCGAGGTGGCAAGGATCGATAAGCATGATAAAAACGCAATTTCCCTTGGGGGTTATGGGCGTTTCGCGAGCACAAAGGCCTCCACTAAGCGCGCCAGTAAAGATGTCGATCATCAGGGCCAGTCCGAACCCTTTATAGGCTTGTGGACCGCCCATCGGAAGAATCGTGCCTGGTGGGCTGCCATAAAGCGTGGCTGGATCGTTGGTTGGGTTGCCGTCCTTGTCGATGAGCCATCCATCCGGTACTTGTTCACCGGCAATGTTTTTGACTCGTACCTTCCCTTCAGCTGTCGCACTGGTGCTAAAGTCAAGGATCACGGGCGCACCCTCAGTTGGGACTCCCATGGCCAGCGGATTGGTTCCAAGTCGGGGCCGAATGCCGCCAGGAGGGGCGACGCGTCGGGCGGCCCCGTGAGTATTGACCATGGCCATCGATACCAGTTTGTGCTCATTGGCAGCGATTTCGCAGTATTCACCGAGGCGACCTGCGTGTGCGCAGTTTCGAATCGTACCGATGGCGACGCCGTGAGATTTCGCTTTATCGACCAGTTTGGAAAGGAGTCGCCCAGCTTGAAGACGCCCGAAGCCCCAATTGGCGTCGGTCGCTATAGAAGATTGTGTTTCACTGATTACGTCGAGTTCGACGCCGGATTTAATGTCGCCCTGTTTGAGCATGTCAAGGTAAAACGGGATACGCATGACGCCATGCGAACTATAGCCCCGCAAATTGGCGGTCGCGAGACTAGGACCGATCACAGCCGCTTCTTCTTCGGTTGCACCGCCAGCAGACAACAAGGAAATGGCGAACGAAGACAGAGATTCAAAAGCAATACTTGGCACGGATTAAACTTTCTGTAGGTTGTGGTGTAATAGATAACGTGGTGAGCGGGTAAGAGAATATTGTACTAAATGTTTACGAGCGGAACCTGACGGTTGAACTCGTACATCGCAATACCCGCGGCAGTTGCGAGGTTGATAGAACGAACGACGGGGTTCATGGGGATCCTCAACTGGCGTTCCGGGTACGCTTTATGTACAAAGTCGGGTAGCCCTGAACTTTCACTGCCAAAGACCAAAGCGTCTCCCGGCAGGAATTCCGCATCGGTATGGCGTTGAGTTGCGTATTTGGTAAATAGCCAGGGCCGAAAATCGGGGAGTTTTTCCAAAAGCATCTCCCAGTTCGATACGACTTCAAGATCCAGGTGTTTCCAATAATCCATGCCGGATCGACGGATAGCTTTTTCGCCAAGATCAAAACCTATAGGCTCAACTAGCCAGAGTTTGGCACCCAAAGCGACACAAGTCCTGCCGATATTCCCAGTGTTAGGTGGAATCTCGGGCGAATATAAAACGATATTTAGATTAGGGTAGGGCATTACTAAATTAAAATTAGGGAAAGCAAGTGTTAGGGAAACGATGGGGTAGGCATATTGCGTCTTAACGAAATGCAATTGACAATAGTATAGCGGTAACTGCAGGAGAGATGGTTTGACGATAGAGCGGAATCCAACGCGAAGTATAACAATTGGCACGATTAAAATCGGCCAACTGCACCCGATTGCCGTGCAAAGTATGACGGCAACACATACATCAGATATCGATGCAACGGTTGAACAGGTTCAGGCTCTTGCCGACGCCGGCGCCGATGTTGTGAGGATCGCAGTCGATAGTCGAAAAGACGCGTTAGCCTTAAGTGAGATTCGAAAGCAGACGAATGTCAATCTGGCGGTGGATTTGCAGGAGAATTACCGGTTGGCCGAAATTGTCGCGGTCAGCGTGGATAAGATTAGATATAACCCCGGTCATTTGTATCACCATGAGCGTGATAAACCCTGGCAGGATAAGGTGCGATTCGTTGCTGAAGTGGCCCGTGAACATGGATGTGCGATTCGCGTGGGAGTTAACTGCGGTAGCGTAGATCCGGCGAAGAAAGAACAATTCGCCGAAGATGACTCGATCGGACCGATGTTAGCGAGCGCTTGGGATCATTGTGACTTTTTGGATAGCCTTGGTTTCATGAATTATTGTGTGTCGCTCAAAGATTCGGACCCTCTTAAGGTTATTGAAGTCAATCGCGCATTCGCAGCAAAACGTCCGGAAGTACCTTTGCATTTGGGCGTTACCGAAGCGGGAATACCGCCTGATGGTGTGATTAAGACACGTGTTGCATTCGAGCAACTCATCAGTCGGGGTATTGGCGATACAATTCGAGTTTCATTGACAGTCCCGAATGACCGGAAGGGCGAGGAAATCGAAGCGGGACGCAGCATTCTCGCAGATATCGCTAATGGACGCGTTCGTAGTGTTGTTAATTTTAACACGGAGGGCCTGAATATTATTTCATGCCCAAGTTGTTCGCGCGTTGAAAACGAAGCATTTGTTCAACTCGCCGAGGATGTGAAAGCGATGACGGCCTATGCCCAAGAACATTCGGTGACGATAGCGGTGATGGGCTGTCGCGTCAACGGTCCCGGTGAAACAGATGACGCAGACTTAGGTTTATGGTGCGGGCCGAATTATGTGAACCTTAAAAAGGGGCCGCGGGAATTGGGTCAATTCGGCTATGACGTGATTCTTTCACGACTCAAGGCCGAACTGGATGTCGTCATTTCTGAGAAGCAATTGGATTGAGATGCGGATTCGCTCATGGCGTTTGGGAACACGTCCGTCGGTTACTAGAATCCCATTTCGTTACGGAACGGCCTGTCTAACCGAGTGCCCGCAGGCAATGCTCGAGATAACGGTGGAATTTAGTAATGCCGTAGTACGAGGATATGCAGCAGATTGCTTTCCCCCACTTTGGTTTGACAAATCTCCAGAGCGAACGTTCACTCAGCAAATTGAAGACATGATTGAGGTCATTGCGCAATCCGCCAACAATGCCGTCGTAGCCGGTGAGTTGAACGGGGTCGGCGAACTGGCTACGCTCCAGTGGGAAGACGGTGGTATAGATACGCGACCCCCGTTGCTAAATAATTTTGGGCATAGCATGGTTGAGCGAGCTGTGATTGATGCACTATGTAGAAATGCTAAAACCAGTTTTAGAGAGTTTCTTTGCTCTGGGAAGCTGTACAACGAATTCTCGGTTGTGTTGGACGCTTGGGGAGTATTGAAAACGATGCGGCCCTGGCGCCAGGATCACTCTAACGATCGAATCGCTGTTCGACATACGGTTGGACTTTCCGATCCCCTCACTGCTGGTGATGGGGTTGCACTATCCAGCGACGAATGCGTAGAGCTACCCATCTCCCTCGATGATCATTTACGAGTAAATGGGATTCGTTATTTGAAGATAAAAATTGGGAATCGAGGTAAGGCGGATATTGAACGCTTGCAGGAAATAATGAAGGTTGTGACTTCGGCAGGTAACGCTGGAATGAAATTCACTTTGGATGGTAATGAGCAATACAGCTCTATTTCTGAGTTTACAGAGTTTTGGGAAGAGCTGAAGTCACTGTGTGAGCTGAAGCAGCTTACTCAGAATGTGCTCGCAATCGAGCAGCCATTACGACGGAATATAGCATTGAATGATTCGGCAACGTTAGGTCTTCGTCGCCTTAGCCGGGAAGTCCCAGTCATCATTGATGAGTCAGATTCAGGCCGGGACGAGTGCTGGAAGGCAATCTGCGTTGGGTATTCAGGCACGAGTTCGAAGGCGTGTAAAGGGGTTACGAAGTCCCTATTGAACCGACAACTCATTGAGGAGATGCAACAGGCGAATGAAGATCGCGAATATCTTATAACGGGCGAAGATCTTTGCTGTGTTGGAGTCGTACCGTTGCAAACCGATCTGGCTCTTTCTTCTGTGCTAGGGCTCTCACATGTTGAAAGGAATGGCCACCATTATCACGCCGGGCTTAGCTATCTTCCCGAGGAGATGTACGATGATATTCTAGTGTCGCACGGTGATTTATACCGAAACGTGAATGGCGTTCCGGCCCTGAGAATTGACCATGGTATGTTAAACCTGACTTCTGTTAATGAAGGCGGTTTTGGGTTCCGGATTAACCCGCGCTTTGATACCTATCATTCGGTACGCGAAGGTTGATAAAACCTAAAAGGTTAGCTCAACGTGTGATGAGGTGATGGTTTTTCTAAACCCGATTTGCTCGGCCACGTCCAAGCGAGAGTCGTCGCGGCCATCGATATGCAATCTTAAGGAAGAAAGCCCGATCTGCGGTAGTTGCCGTAGGATTTCGCATAAAAGAAACTCAAAGTGCGAGGCGTTAAAGTCGTTGCCCGGCTCGTAACCGATAATATCTACGCCTCCTCCCGGCCAGTTTGGATAACTTTGGGCGAGGCAAGCGTAAGTCAGCGACGCGTCTATATTGTCGGTGCGCCGATCGGTAAGATCGAGTCGGCTAGTAGCGAGGTGTGAGTAGATCGCGTTAAGCGTGAGATCTCCAAAAGTTGGATCAACGGTTTGTTTCAATAGGTGTGTTCGCCGCAGTGACATTTGTTCACGACTAAACGGAACCTGTTGGGTATGAGCGTCGAATTGTAAACAGTGCCAGTTTGCGACAGTCTCAAACCCGAGTTGGCTCAAAACAGGGAAGATGGGGTGACTGTCCGGAACGCCAACGTTGAGGAAGTGTGAAGAAATTCCGTTGTAATATTCAGCCTGATCTGGACCTGTTCCAATTCTCAATCTTTCAAATCCCTGCTGCTTGGCGAATTCAACTGTGTGATTTAGAAGAGCGCGGGCGATGTCCTGATTGGAATCTTTCACCAGATAATTGGAGATCGTGAGCGTTCCGGCTTCTAAGTCGTCGGTCATTTCAGAACCCAGGTGGACGAAGCCCATGATTTCATCAGCAATCGTCGCAACAAAAAACCGTTTGCGATTGAAATACGTCTTTGCGAATACTGCGAACTCCAATAGATTCGTTGACACTTTGGCCTCTAGAAGGCAGCATTCGTTAATCACTTTTGTGATGGCCGGCGGGTCATGATTCAGGAATGAGCGTATTCTGATCATGGGAAACGCACCTCAACGTTATCAGATGATATTCTGGTTTCAAACGTTGGAATGCAAATTGCGGGGATGGATTGATGCTGCCCATTAGTTACATCGTATTCCCATCCGTGCCATGGACATCGAACAACACACCCGTGGATGCTTCCTTTGCCCAAAGAGCCACCCTGATGGGGACAGATTCCATCCGTGGCGTGAATCTTACCGTCTATATTGTAGACCGCGAGGATACGGCCATCTACGACGCATTCAACTAAACCGGTGGCCGGAATATCGGATACTCCAATTACATGTTTCCAGTCAGTTGGCATCTTTCACCCTAAGACTTTTGTTTTTTCGTGTATCTTTCCAGCGTCGGTGAAGCCACCAGTATTGAGCTGGCGACAGCCTAATCGCCTGCTCAAGCTGTTGATTATACCACGCTGTCACATGGCGGATGCTTTGATTTCGGCTTTCAAGTTCTTGTGTTGATAGGCGGTCGCGGCAGTCAAGCGTGAGGTTGAACATTTGCCAGTTGTGCCGTGCCGCAACAACGACTACTTCCGCCTTAGTCGTTAACGCATAAAGAGCCAAGGCTTTATGGCATGAAGCGGGCCTGCCCATGAAATCCATCCAGACACCTTTTTTCCCGGCAGCTTGATCAGCCAGAACAGTAAGAGTCTCACCTTGGTGAAGCAGTTCTTCAACTGTCTTAGCGATTCCCTTTTTGGGAAGAATGTATTGGCCATAGCGACTTCTAAAAGAGTTGACGTAGTCATTTACCTGTGGATTATCAAGAGGCCTCGCAATCGTGAAGCTCGGAAAGCCAAACAACCCGGCGATAAAGCCAGCGAGTTCGAAATTGCCATAGTGCCCGGAAAGCAGCATCGTCGGTTGTCTCGACAATAAGCCAGAGAGAAGCATTTCGGTATTGCTAATTGAAACATGATTTCGCCAGTTATGTCTATTAATCCTCCTCGGTGCTTGGGCGACTTCGAATAACATCAAGAACAAACTTCTCCACATCCGAAGGATCAAATAATTCACGAGGGCTGGTGAGGCGTTAGGATAGACGTGGGATAGATTTTCAACACAGACCTGGCGCCTAATACGAAACACGTAGGTCATAGACCATGCGAGATGGCGTGCAGATCCCTCTAGAATATTTTGTGGCAACGCCTGAATGACGCAAAAAAACGTCCGTAGGATTAGGTAGCCAAAGTAGTTCACGAAAAACCGTCAGGGTAGCGGGGTTAAGAAGCCGTCCGGGGACAGTTTGCCAGATTGAAGGATGTAATCCAATAGCAACACGCCCGTTGGATTAAGGTTTTTTACGTTTGACCCCGGTTTTACGATATGGAATTACCGGATCCTTGGCTAATGGTAATCGGACCGCTTTTCCGGATGAGGCTGCTTTATATATTGCGAGGATTATCTCCACACTGCGTCTCCCCTCTTTACCATCGATGGAATTTGAGGATTTCCCCTGAATAGTGCGGATGGCATCGCGAAAAAGAGCGGCATGGGCATAGTGTCCGATGGCGGCGGGATCAGCGGCGCCACCACCAGTTTGAGTGGTTCCAGCCATTTTTTTGACTAGAGCATGATCGGTTTTTGTCATGCGCGCGAAATCCCATGTAATAATGTCCTCTTCTTCAATGGCGGCTGAGCCCTCGGAACCGTGTATTTCTATCTTTTTTAAAGCTCCGGGATACGCCGCTGTCGTTGCTTCGATCACACCGAGAGCGCCATTAGCGAATCGGAGGGTCGCGACCACAACGTCTTCCACTTCGATGCGTTTGTGGGCTAGCATGTCTGCCTGTGCGGTGATTTCGACGACAGGCCCCATCAACCAGCTTAATAAGTCGACGTTATGAATTGCCTGATTCATCAGCGCGCCTCCGCCATCGAGCGTCCAGGTTCCACGCCAGGCTCCGCTATCGTAATATTCCTGTGTGCGATACCACTTCACGTAGGCGTCTGCGACAGTAAGCCGGCCAAATTTACCATTGTCAATTGCCTTCTTAAGAAGCTGGGAAGATTGATGGAAGCGGGATGGGAAGATAGTAAAAAGTTTAACGCGATTTTTCTTGCATGCGTTAATAATAGCATCGCAACGTTTCAGAGTGATTTCCAGTGGCTTTTCTACAATCACATGTTTCTTAGCGTTAGCGGCAGCAATCGCAGGCTCCATATGAGCTCCACTAGGAGTACAGATGGTAATCACGTCAATGTCCGGGTTGCTAAGCATCACCTCGAGCGAATCGTACGGGATGCCACCGTGCTCGGCGGAAAAAGATTTAGCACTGGCAAGGCTACGACTATAAGAGCCTAATAGCTTCGCGCCTCGGATATCCGCAATTGCACGCGCGTGAAAATTGGCGATCATCCCACACCCTACGATTCCAAATCCAATTGCCATGTCTATTTTCCTAAATGTTGGGGGCTTACGATTGATACAAGATCATGAAATATAAAGAAACAGTACTTATCCCGTTAAGAACCATATGAATGATAACACACGGGAGAATACTTCCTGTTTTGTTGCAAACATATCCTAGTGCAAAAGATAAGAAGAAGAGAGGTATGTATGCCGCGCCCTGACCAATATGCAGCGCTGCAAACAACAGGCTCGTCAGAATGTTTGCCCCATGAAGTTGGAATAGATCAGAGTTCTCGCCATCGCCATGAGCGTTTGCCGTGTTACTGCAATAAACCGCAGTGTTAGAATCCCATTGCCCACTGAAGACCCGATGCAAATAAGTCAGAATGACACCTCTGAAAACGAATTCTTCAACTAAAGGCGCAGCGATGACCACTGTGATAGCAGTATAGACGATAGTGCTAACAGACGTTTCGGCCAAAAGAGTGTCAATTACCGGATGACCATATGGCGTAACGACAATGGAAACAACTATATTGATGACCAAAGTGACTGGGAGGATTAACAGGGAAGCATAAAATCCAATTCGAACTAACTCTGTCACGCGGTCAAATCTCAGCCTCATTGCCCGCAAATCTCCTCGTCGAAAATAGATGACGGGCACGGCCACGAAAAAGGTTAGTAGCGTAGACAGGCCGGCGGCAGAGTTGAAGGGGGATAATTGCAAAAAATGATTTGTGTTGTCTTGAGGATCTGGATTCTCAGCGACGACAACGATTCCGACAACCTGTACGCCGAAATAGATGACAAGTGTCATGATCATGTCGATGAAATCCAGTCTTGCTGGTACAAGCGACCTTTGCTCCAGTAATGGCAACCCGTGTTTAAGTCGACGTTGGTAAACGGTCTTCCATGGAAGGATGACTAATAGGAAGAATAATCCCGCCATATATATCGCGGTGTAAGCTAGAGTTAGTTCATTTGGCGGCATAACGGCGATTAACTGTTAGAGTGTTCCGAGGCCTTAGTTAACTTAGGAATAAGATCAATGGAAGCCTTGATGTAAATAGCTCCTGAATAGATCGTGCTGATTAAGGCAAGCCAGACGAATGTGGCTGTGGCATAGGTCAAGATGGGACTGATCGCCGGTTCGTCGCTACTCACACCATCGATGATCATTAAAGTGCCTACCACTGCGCCACACTGAAAGACCATTTTCAGTTTTCCGGGTAGATTAGCGGAAAAATCCCCGCCGTGTTGTTCGATGAAACCCCGTAGGGCCGTAACCAATATTTCGCGACCAACTACAACAACGGCCATCCAACCGTGAATGATGCAATAAGCTCCAATATCGACACTATCGAGTGTCCCGACGGCTTGGAGTTTGGTCATCTCCACGGAGATCAGGACAAACATGCCGCAAATAATAATTTTGTCGCAGAACGGGTCTAGAATGCGACCCAATTGGGTGACTTGATTATTTCGACGTGCTAAGTATCCATCCACCCAGTCTGTCCCCGCCGCTACAATGAAAAGGACCAATGAAACAAAGTATTCGCCCAATGGTAAGAGTGCGAAAATGACGAGTGATAATACGAATCGCGCTGATGTAATGAGGTTAGGCGCGTTGAGTACGCTACTGGCTTTGGCATCTGACATTTGGATTTCCTTGTTAGCCGACGTTGCATAACAATATTTTACAGGGTTTGGCTGGAATTATGCATAGCAACCAGGCGGTTAAGCCGGGATTCCAGAAAGATCATAACCAGCCGCAGCAGCGATCTGAATGTCAATTATTTCGCCCGGATGTAGTTGAGTGTCAGGAGATGTCACGAACAAAAGGCAATCAATATCAGGGGCGTCAGCTTGAGTACGGCCGATGAAGACGCCTTCCTGCGAAGGATGAGGGCGGTCAATAATCGCCGGAATGATGGTGCCCACGAGTGAATTGTTTCGCTCAAAGACAATTTGTTGCTGGGCTTCCATTAGTCGTTGTTGACGTTCAAGCTTTACTTCTTCAGCAATATGGTCTGCGAAATTAGAGGAAGGTGTGTGTTCCTCATAGCTGTATGTAAAGACGCCCACTCGTTCAAATTTAGTTTCTTTGACGAAGTCTAAAAGCTCCTCGAACTGTTCTTCGGTTTCGCCAGGGAAACCTGTGATGAATGTGGTTCTCAAGGTTAGGTTTGGGATGCCAGCGCGCAAACGGTTAATGATATCTTCCGTTTCGTTCCGGTTAACTCGGCGTGACATGCGTTTCAGCATGTGGTCATTAATATGCTGTAACGGCATATCGATATAGGGGATGACCTTGCGTGAATTCGCGATAGCCTCGATCAATTGGTCCGAAATGTACATCGGGTAAAAATAAAGCAGTCTTACCCAATCAATCCCTACGAGGGAGTCGATTTCACCAATGAGTTCAGCAAGACGGGGCTCACCGTATAAATCCATTCCATAATAGGTTGTGTCCTGGGCTACGATGTTCAATTCTCGTACACCGTCATTCGCCAATTGGCTTGCTTCAATAA
>PBCP01000091.1 GCA_002717145.1 Planctomycetaceae bacterium
AAAAGGAAAACAAGGCTTTTCAATTGCTTGAACAGTTCATTGCAGCACAATTGAGCGGCTGTTGCTAATCGAAGTCCAGAGCTGGCTTGTCAGATCTGGATCGTGCTAGACGATGACTCTTTTCCTCCACGGTTAAATATCCCCACTGGAGAGATTGGTCCTGCGTATATTGCTTCGAAAGAGTGATCGCTGTTAAGGCCTTGGCCATCTCGTATCCAAGATAGAAACTATGAGATGCGTCCAGGTTGTGTGGAGGGGAGTCTTGGCCTTCACCGGTTGCAAGGCGTTCGAACAGCTTAAAGGGATCTTTGTCGCTTAAGTGAAGGCCTGCACTGACGATGTGGATTTCGTCTTGCTCCGCAAAAATACGGTAATTGGGATCTTTGATGTTCGCAGCCAGATTGTCTAGTGCATGCCTTCCAAAACAAGTGACTTCTTCATCACGTAATGTAAGCAGTTGAGTTTCCAGATGTTTTGGCGGGATTCCTTGATTTACGGAATAGTGAACCATACGACGGGCAATATCACATTCCTTGACGCTGGACCGCGCCCAGTTGATGACTTGGGTGGTCAGGACGCTTCGGATTCCCAGCTCCTGACAAATTCCCAAAAGAAGTGTATTTACCCCAGCACTGTCGACATCGGTTAATTCGGATAGGTTGCCAATGCCCATCATTATCTCTGCATCGGGATAACGTTGTCGAACCTGTATATAACGCTCAAGGCTAGCTGTGAATCCACAGCCGATTGGCTCAAGAATTGGGTCAATACGAATGGGGACATCCGCGGTTGCCAGGAATTCAATGGAATCGTCCAGCCCACCGAGTGTTTTGAAATCGTCAGGAATCACTACGACAGGGACACCCCAGTCGACCGCTGCATTGCGGTTGGAACTGTTGACACTTAAGACCAGTGAGGCCCCTGCTTTAACAGCTTTACCAATCTCCGCCGGATTCAAACTGTCAATCGAAACTTGAAAGCCGGTGTCCACGAGTCGTTTCACACAGTCACCGACGTCTCTCCATTCACTTCCGGGGTCGCATCCGATGTCAATGTAATCAGCTCCCGAATCCCGCAAGGATTGCGCCTGCTCCAGAATGGATTCCATCGGCAGTCGTGGGGCATGATTGATTTCCCCAAGTATTTCAATGTCGAATTGACCGTAATTGTCTGGTGGCTGAAATCCAAGCCCGAAGTGTTGCGGTAGTTTGCGTAAGTCGTGGGGGCCTAATTCGATCGGAATCGAGGTGATTTGTTGTAAGTCGTTTAAGTTTTTGTCGCAGTAGCCCGGAACGACAATCAGGTCCACTTTCGGAGGGACCTCAAGATGCCGTGCAATCCAGGCTGGGGTCATCAGGGCTGCCACGGTAATTGGCATCACCGCTAATTCGTATTCGAATTCGAGTTGCTCGCTAAGTTGGTCCAGAATCCCCCGCAGTCCATGTTCGGCGAGTCTGCCTGTCACGAACAGGACGCGTCTACCTTGAATGTCCGAGCGTTTTGTCATGATGATTTAAGGTTGAGGGGGAAAGATTTGTTCGTGGTTTAGCCCGCCGTTGACTCGAATCGTCTGCCCCGTAATGAAGGATGATGATGGAGCCGCGGCATAAACGGCGGAATTGGCAACGTCGTCCGGCGACCCCCAACGTTGCATCAGGGCCTCATTTCTGGCTCGTTGATCCCAATGGTCTGGAGCTTCGGCGCCCCACGAAGTTCGAATCCAGCCTGGAGCAAGACAGTTAACCCGGACATGCGGAGCCAGTGTTCTCGCCAGACTGCGGGAGTAGGCCATGATCGCAGCTTTGGTTGGACCAAATAATTGCCCGCTATCGCCGGACTGTCCCAATTCGGCCTGATCCCATCCCATATTGAGTATGACTGCGTTGGCGTTCTTGCCAACTTCAGTGAGAGGCTCACTGATAAGGCGACAGATTTCAATCGTACCGTGGACATCCATGGCCCAAAGTAATTGGAGTTTTTCCGTAAAGCTAAGCTTGGCATTTTCGTTGGTGAGAATGTCGGTTCCGGCATTGTTGATCCAGATGTTGATCTTTCCGGTCTCAAAGACTGATTGTACAAATTGCTCGCGGCTTTCCGCACAGGTCAGGTCAGCGAGGTGCTGCGTACACTGAATTCCATGCTGTTTCGCCATTGTCACGGTTTCTTCAAGTCCCGCCTGATTACTCTTGGTATGCAGAATTAAGTTGGCACCCTGTTGAGCAAACGCCAAAGCGATCGCGCGCCCAATGCCTGAGGACGCTCCGGTGATGACGGCAGTTTGCTGTTTGAGTTGCATGAGCAGTGATTACCTGTGGCTTACGCTGTGAATTGTTGACGGACCCAATTCATTTCTCGGGCGATACCATCCGACAGATCTTCGACTTGATGTTCCGCCGGTAATACGTTCCAGGCGTACGTTTCCACTTCGTAGTGTTTCAAATCCGGCATGGATTTACAAACCTCGAAGCATTCGAGAATATCTGAACGGGAAGTCCCAAGTAATCCCAGCGAGTCGAGATAGACTGGAACATGGAAGTGTACACTCCAGGTGCCTGTTAACTGTTCAGGCGAGTTGACCGTGTCAAGTGCAAGATGAAGGTCTTCGTAGAAACTGGTTTCTCCATTGGCTTGTCGAATACTCGTTTGATGCAAATAACGGGGTTCATTAAAATTCGCGAGTTGATTTAAAGCGTCACTTCGAGCATCCTCGGCCAATGCTCCAAAATTGACACGCACAGCTGATGAAACCTGTATTTTCCCAACACGGATTCCTAATTGTTGATATCGTTGTAAAACGTCAGTCTGAGATTCGAACATCACAGCGCTATGGCATACATCATGACAGATTCGCAAGTAACGCCTCACGATATCGTCGTCGTCAAAGGGTAGTAATCGCTCTTTAAATAAATCGATCATGTCTTTCGCAACATCCAGTACACAGCCCGGTTCAGGTTCCAGACAGACGTAGATGAGCCGCCCGGTTTCCTGTTCGAGTCGTTGCAAATAGCGGCAAAGAGCCAAAAGTTGCTGAGAGGTTTGCAGCCACTGTGGAGGAGTCATGGACTTGCGATCCCAGGCTACCGGTAAGGTGGAAATGCTGCCTTCCATCCCTTCGGGAAGGAGGCCATGTAGGGCGTCGATCAGGTTGGTCGTATAGGTGAGGCGATCAGTGTCAAACCAGGTGGGTTTATAGACCTCGTGTTTAACCACCTCAGAGTGAAAATCTCCGTACGGGAAACCGTTGAGTGTGAATGGCATGAGTTCCTGTTTGTTAAGCCATTCGCGAAAAGAAGCTAGTTGGGTCTGATCCTGAAGGCTGGCGGCAGCGGGTGCTGCCAGCCAAAGTCCGACTCCCATAGGATCTGCAGGAGAGTACTGTTGTTTAACTCTGGAAGCATATCGCAGCAGGTTTTCCTGAGTCGACTTCAGGTCCGGTCCGGCATGGACGTTGGTGCAGTAACCTATTTGCATGGTCTGTCTTTCTCAGCTGGCGTTAGCTTCTTGATTCGGCGATGACCAAGAGGTCTTTCATTTCGCGAACAGCCTGCGTGAGGCCAATAAATACAGCTCGAGCAATAATTGAGTGGCCGATATTTAGCTCGACCATGTTTTCGATTTGTGCGACGGGAATGACGTTTTGGTAATTCAGTCCGTGCCCTGCATGAAGAGTCATGCCGTTTTCAACGATTTGTTTGCCACTGGCAATTAATTCCTGGAGGCAGTGTTGCCGTTCGTCACCGGACGTGAGTGCGTACTGGCCGGTGTGAAGCTCAACAGCGTCGACTTGAAGTTCGCTGGCAGCCGAGATTTGAGCTTCTTCCGGGTCCAGGAATAGTGAAACACTGATACCGGCATCCTGAAGGCGTTTAACAACCGATTCGATATTGCTGTAGTTTCCAACAACATCCAGCCCACCTTCAGTCGTAACTTCTTCGCGTTTTTCCGGAACCAGAGTGGCCTGATTTGGTTTAGTTTCACAAGCAAGGTTGACTATATCGTCGGCAATGCTCATTTCAAGATTGAGTTTGATATTAACCGTGTCGGTTAGGATACGGACATCACGGTCGATGATGTGACGACGGTCCTCGCGTAGGTGGACCGTAATACAGTCGGCGCCTCCTATTTCGGCCATGGCCGCGGCGGTAACCGGGTCTGGTTCGTAGGTTTTCCGAGCTTGCCTTATCGTGGCAACGTGGTCGATGTTGACGCCAAGTTCTAGCATGAATTGCCTATGGATAATTTGGTAAAAGGGACCGCTCTATTATGATTCAAAGTACCTAAAGGGCAATTGGCCTCGTCGCGAATTAGAATTAGCTGGCTTACGGCGAAAATCATCGGCTTTGGTAGATTTTAAATCTAGCAGGCGTGAGCGAATCACATGTGCGGAAATAGGTGTTTTGCTAGTTGTTAGCTGTAACCGATGACGGCACCTCGATTGTCAGGCTTCGCGATGTCGATGATCAATTTTTGGCCAGACTCGTCATTAGGGACGTTGCGTCGGAATTGTTTCGCGGCTTCTTTGGAATCAAAAAAACAAAACAGCGTCGGTCCCCAACTGCTTTGTCCCACGCCTCGAGCCCCCAGATCTTTGAGCCAAGCAACCCGGTTGTTGAGTACCCGTCCGTTATAAGGGCCACCTTGAACAGCTTCAAAACAACTGCCGGCCAGACGCCCGTAGGATTCAATCGCTTCGGTGGTCTGGTTGAAGTCGTGAGCAGTCAGTCCGGGGAGTAACTGAGATTGGATGATGTCGAGCAAATTGTCTGTTGTACGTTGAGAAATTGGAGGGATGTCAGTAAACGCTTTTGATTCGGATTCGCCCGACAGGCCGCTAGCACCTTCCGGACGCACAAGAGCAATCCGCCATTTCTTGGGGAACTCCATGCGACACTCCAAAGGTGAAATTCGTTCATTTGGTAATCGCCCGCGTTCAACGATCAATCCTCCAAATTCAAAACCGTATGTTCCAACGGCACTACGGGCAGCACGGTTGACCACAATAGCTCGCTCCATGGCGGAGAAGCCAGAGTCACTCGAAAAGCGTTGCAACGCCTCGGCTGTTGAGAGGCCTAATTGAGTGCCAAGTCCCAGACCGACATGTTGAGGAGGCGCTTGAGTGACCTTTAATGTGCAGTTAGGCAATTGCTCGGCTTTAGTATATGCTCGCCACATTTCGGCGAACTCGGCCAGCCGTTCGGCATAAATTCCAGTAGTACTAAAAGTAGAGCTCGCTTTCGCTTTGACTTTAACACGAGGTTTTTTTAGCATCAGCCCCACGCCACCAAAGTTGCGTCCCTCCTGATTTCCAAAGGCGAGCAAGCCGAAATGCAGACGTGTCGGAGCACTTACCGAAACATTGCGGGCGCTGGTTGACTGAGCATCGGGCGTGACGTGCGGGTCGTTCATGAAACTGTATCTAACCTTTTCGTTGCATTTTGGCCCAGGTGTCCCTAAGCGTTACGCTGCGATTAAATACGGGTTTGTTTGAATTGCTTGCCTGTGAATCAACGCAGAAATACCCGAGTCTTTCAAACTGGAAACGTTCACCGGGCTGTGCATCGGCCAGTGATGGTTCGAGCTTGCAATTGCTAAGCACTTCGAGTGAATTGGGATTTATATTGTCCAGATAGGATTTACCCTGCTCAACATCGCTTGGATTTTGAGTTTCGAACAAGTGGTCGTAAAGTCTGATTTCCGCGTCGACAGCGTGGTTTGCAGAGACCCAGTGGATGGTGCCACGGACTTTTCGCCCATCAGGTGCCTGACCGCCTCTTGTCTCCGGATCATAAGTACACCGCAATTCGGTTATCCTGCCTTCGTCATCCTTGATCACCTCATGGCAAGTGATAAAGAATCCATAGCGAAGTCGAACTTCCCGTCCTGGTCCCAGTCGAAAAAACTTCTTAGGAGGCTCTTCCATGAAGTCGGTTTGCTCGATGTAGAGTTCCCTTGTAAATGGAATTTGTCGGGTGCCGGCTGATGGGTCTTCCGGATTATTCACGGCTTCCATCATCTCGACATGTCCTTCAGGAAAATTGTCGATGATCACTTTCAGTGGTCTGAGGACGGCAGCACGACGTTGTGCCTCTTTGTTGAGTTGGGCACGTAGCGAATCCTCCAGCCAAGATATGTCGTGGGTCGAATTCTGTTTCGTGACACCGATGCGTGTGCAAAACTGTCGAATGGCTTCGGGCGTATAGCCCCGTCGTCGAAGTCCGCTGATGGTTGGCATGCGTGGGTCGTCCCAGCCCTGAACGTAATCGTTTTCAACCAACTCGAGAAGTCGCCTCTTGCTCATGACGGTGTGCGTGATATTGAGACGTGCAAATTCGTATTGTCGGGACCGAAAGATGTCCAGTTCGTCCAGGAACCAGTCGTAAAGTGGTCGATGGTGTTCGAACTCAAGTGTGCAGATTGAGTGAGTGATTTTTTCGATCGAGTCACATATACCGTGCGCGAAATCGTACATCGGATAGATGCACCACTGGTCACCCGTGCGATGGTGGTGGACGTGTTTGATGCGGTACATGGCCGGGTCTCGCATGTTCATGTTCGGTGAGGCCATATCGATTTTGGCTCGCAGAGTGTGTTCCCCATCGGCAAACTCGCCGGCCTTCATGCGTGCAAAAAGATCAAGGTTTTCCTCGATACTGCGGTTGCGATAAGGGCTGTCTTTTCCTGCACCGTCCCATCCACCACGGTATTCTTTGGTTTCCTCCGGCGAGAGGCTACAGACGTATGCCTTGCCGTCCTGAATGAGCTGGACCGCCAGGTCATATAGTTGCTGGAAGTAATCGGATGCGAAATAGATACCGTCCCATTCGAACCCCAGCCATTGCACATCCTCTTTAATGGAGTCGACGTATTCGGTGTCTTCTTTGGCAGGATTTGTGTCGTCAAACCTGAGATTGCATTGGCCGTTGTAGTTTTGTGCAATTCCAAAGTTTAGGCAGATACTCTTCGCATGGCCTATATGTAAATAGCCATTAGGCTCGGGAGGGAATCGAGTGTGTACTCGTCCGGCATGAGTATTGGCTGCCAGGTCCGCTTCCACAATTTGTTCGACAAAGTTTTTTTGTCGCTCTTCTGATTCGGGATGTTCCGGACTTTGATTGTCAGTGGTCATGGTGATCTGCTGAATGGGGCATTGATGAAAAGGGAGTGGGCTAGCAACTCGATTCTAAACCGAATGGAATTGTTCTGAATATGGCAATTCCTCATGTGGTTGGTCGGTGTTACTCATTTTCGGTAGGGGGGGAGTAGTTTTTTGCGGCGTCTAAAGCGAGGTTTATGCGGCGGATGCATCGTTCCTGACCGAGGATGGAAAGTGTTTCAAACAAGCCAAATCCGACTGGTTTGCCTGTCGTGGAAACACGTACCGGATGAATGATCTCACCGAATTTGATTTCTCTGTCTTCTACGAACTCTCGCATGGTTTGTTCGACCGATTCGGCACTGAATTCAACAAGGTTGCTTATTGTGTCTCGGAATTCAGCTAGTAGTTCTTGAGCCCCCTCGGTATGAACTAGTCGCTTGGCGAATGCTTTAGGATCATAGGTGAGTGATTCATCTGCTGTAAAGAAATCGTCGTAATCGAGTATGTCTCCGGCGACGGTGATTCGATTCTCTGTTGCCTCGATGATGTTGTTGATGAATGGGCCGGAGTCGCAGTCGGGAGGGGAGTCCAGCAGTCCGGCCTGCTGGAGATAAGGGAGGCACAGAGCTGTCTTTTTCTTGAGCTCCAGCTTATCCATTTCCCGTTGTTGGAAGGCTGTCAGTTTGGTGGGGTCAAAACTGGCAGGGCTTTTGACAACTCGTTCGAGTGAAAAAGCTTCAATCATTTGTTGGGTGGTAAATTCTTCAGTTTCCCCGTCAAGTGACCAGCCTAGCAGGAGGAGATAGTTGACGACGGCATGGGGAAGGAAGCCGATGTCACGGTAGAAATCGACTATGACTGGATTGAAGGTGTCTTCGCTTAGTTCACGTCCGCAGCGAGTGGCAATTTGTTCTCCGTGATCGTATAGTTTCTTGAAATCCTGGTTTTTGAGGTATTTAGGTATTTTTCGTTTGCTCAGTTTGTTTTTGCTTCCTGGTTCAGCTACGTAAGGTAGGTGAGCGTACTGAGGGAGTGTGTATCCGAGGCTTTGAGCGATGAAGATTTGTCGGGGAGTATTGGAAAGATGTTCTTCGGCGCGGATGACGTGAGTGATTTCCAAAGCGGCGTCATCAACAACACTGGCAAGATGGTATAGGCAGGTGCCATCTGCTTTTTGAATAACCATATCCTGTTCGTGAGCCCATTCGAATTCAACGTCGCCGCGAATCAGGTCGGGGATCAGACAAATTCCCTCTCGAGGCATCTTTAAGCGGACGACCGCCGAACGCCCTTCCGCTTCGAAGGCCTTTGCTTGGTCATCGGTTTTCGCCATCCAGTTGCGACTGTAGACGAAAGTTCGTTTTTCAATCTGCGCGGCTTCACGTTCTGCCTGGATTTCTTCAGGGCGGCTGTAGTCTTTGTAGGCAGTGCCGTTAGCAAGCATTTGCTCGACGGCAGCCTGATATTTGTCGGTTCGTTGTGACTGAAAGTAAGGGGCATGCGGGCCGTTGATTTCTGGGCCCTCGTCCCAGTCGATTCCTAGCCAGCGGAATCCGTTGAGGATTGGTTCCAATGCCTCTTCCACGTTACGACTTTGGTCCGTGTCATCGATACGAAGGATAAATTGGCCTCCGTGTTTTCGTGCAAAGAGCCAGTTAAATAGTGCTGTACGAACTCCGCCAATATGCAGATATCCGGTCGGGCTGGGGGCAAAGCGAGTGCGAACCATGAGGGGTCCCTTTTTGGGGGGATTGGTAGGTAATGACTTATTTTATCGGGCATTAATGATAGAGAATATGGGCAACTGTTGATTTAATTGGTTGGATTTTATGGTGTTTTCACTGAAGTTGGAAAAAAAATGCGCCGAACTATTGACTGAATAGTGTACACGTGTACACTATCCGGAGAGCTTTGCCACTCACCCTTTTACTTCACCTTACAAAATTACAGCTTCTTCCATGTCTAGAGCAAAATCAGGTTTGGATATCACTTCGGCAGCCGGTACGGCAGTTCAGCGGATACATGATTTGCTAGTTCGTAACCACCTTTCCGTTTCGCTGGCAGCAGATACATGCGAACAACAGAGTGATTTGGAAATGGAGCAGGGCGGTGGGGTTACCGAAGTGTCAGGTGGTTTGGAGGAACGTTTGTTTTCGACCGGCTGGCCTCAGTTAGATGCAATTTTACCGGGAGGTGGTTTGCGGCAGGGGATGTTACTGGAATGCTTAGGGGCGTTGCAGGGAGGAGGTGTGGCACTACTGGGGCTGTGGTTTGCTGGGCAGATGTTGTCGGGTGATGATTCGAGATTTGTAGAAACCTTGCCTGATACAAAAAGGAGTGTTGATAAAGCGAATAGGACAGGAGGTGTGTTAGTTGTTTTTGATAATGATCGAAGATTTTATCCACCGGCCGCGGCAGCTTTGGGGATTTCGCTGGAGCAGGTAATGATAGTTACGCCTGAAAGCAGAAAAGATTTGTATTGGGCATTGGATCAGGTGCTACGTTGTCCGGCGGTGGGGGCTGTTTGGAGTTGTATGTCCAACGTGAGTAGTCGTGAGTTTCGGCGGTTGCAGTTGGCTGCCGAGGCGGGGCGGGCGTTAGGAGTGCTGGTGAGAGAGAGCAAATTTGAAAAAGCCCCGACCTGGGCTCATGTACGACTGAAGATCTCGGCTGCTCTCTCAAAAAAACAACAGCACAAACAGGGAAGTCAGAATAAACAGATTGGAAAAGATTGGGGAATTCAGCGGGGTCATCCTGATTCTGAAATTCAGGATGTTCAGGAGATTTCGGGAGATTGGCGGTTTTGTGTTGAAAGAAAACGAGCGGTTTCTGCAATTGTTGGACATGTCGTGGGGACAGCAGGGTGTGAGATTGATTTGAGAGAGGTGGTGGAAACAAGCGGAGCAGGGCATGTACCACTGGCAGATAATATTGTGTCGAACCCAAGCAAAGGGCCGCTGGGAAACGATTTCTCGGTTCGAGCGACAAGGCAGGATACTGCAGAAGAGATAGATCGAGGGTTAGATCGATCGTGGGCCCGATAGTTAGTCGAATGCCGAGAGGGTGTTATGGAAGCTGGGGTGGATAAAAGAGTGGAAGAAAAGAGTAGGAAGAGTAAGTGGTATGCAGAACAGGAGAAGAGTGGCTTGCGTGTGGATAGACGTAGGTCGGGCAGGGAAGCTAGTCAGGGATGAACCATCTATAGGAAGTGGAGTGAAGGATTCAGGCAGGGAGGCCAGCACCGATGGTGAATTTGTTCAGCGGCAGGCGTGGCAAGAGCAGGATGCACTGCATCGTCTTGCTCGCTGGGCAAATCGGTTCTCTCCTATAGTTGGAGTGGCTGGAAAGGTTGAGTGGAAACGGGAGCTACAGCGAAAGTTACGAAAACAAAAGGGGCAGCATCAGAGAAAACACTACGCCCATCCGGTGGAGGCTCGATTAGACGCCTGGAAAACAGAGGCAATCTGGCTGGATATCACAGATGTTTGTCGTTTTTTTGGCTCCGAAGAAAACCTTGCACAACGTATGCTTGTCGAGTTTCAGCAGGAGTTGAAAAAGAACTACCGCCGGATCGATTTGGAGACAAAAGATGAGACAGAGGCATTCCGGCAGCAGTATCAAAATTGCTCTACAAAGCATGGTTTGGCTGATCGACAATCGAGAAGCCAGGGGCTGGTTGTGAAGGTGGCTGTGGCTGGTACCGTAGGGGCTAGTTGGGCAGCATGCCTGACTTTGCAGGAAGGTATTCGACTGTTACCTTCCTGTAGAGTGTCCGTTCGGGAAGTACTGAGGCAGCTGCCGGTTGGCTGCCTCAGACTTTCTGATGAAACGCTGGATCTGCTTTGCCGACTGGGCATTCACAAATTGAGCCAACTACTGGAGCTGCCCCGCGCCTCCATTGCTCAACGTCTTGGCAATCAGGTTGTTCGCCGTTGTGACCAGTTGTTGGCAGAAGTTGAGGAGCCTTTGGAAATCCTGCATCCACAGCAACCCTATATTGCCTGGCAGTTACTACCCGGTCGTATTGGTGGCCCTAAGGTGATATACGAACTGTTCGAACAGTTAACAGGGACTCTGCTGAAGCGCTTGGAGAAGAAATCGCGAGGCGTGTTACAGGTTAGCTGCACAATTGAATTGTCACGTTATGGCCAACGGGTTTATCGGGATTCGGGGGATACCCGGCAGGATACGGAAACACTAACGCTTGGTCTTTACAGGCCAACCACAGATCTGAAACATTTGTCGGAACTGTTTCAGCTGCAGTGGGATCGTTTAGGGCGAGTAGATGAGGTATATAGTTTTCGCGTCGAGTTTGTACAGACCACAACTATGCAGCAGAAACAATTGTCATTGTTTGCAGGACAGCAGAAAGTTGGTCAGGGTTATCGCTGGCAGGCAGCAGATTCACTTGATGGGATTCCTCCAGCTAAATTGGTGAGGTTAATTGACAGGCTTTCCAGTCGTTTAGGAAAGCAGCAGGTGCTGCGAGCCACACTGAAGCCTGAAGCGTTGCCTGAATTTGGCTTTCAGCTCGAGCCAATAGCGAATATTAATATTCAACGGTGGTGTCGACAGGTACTTGCCTCTAAAAGAACGCTTTCGAATAAATCGAATATGTTCAACCAGCAACGCAAGAGCGGATGGCTACTGGAACAACGTAAGCCTGCAGACAGTCTGCCGGTTTGGTGCTGGAAAGAATCGTTGGAGATTCAATGTCAAACTAGTCCGTCAGGAAATTGCCCTAGGAAAATGCTGCATAAAGGGCGTTGGCAGAAGGTCCTTCGCTATTGGGGCCCCGAGCGGATTGAAAGCGGTTGGTGGCGAGGACGGATAGTACGCCGTGATTATTACCGGGTTGAATTACAGACAGGGCTTCGATTTTGGGTCTACCGAGGACTGCCCGGCGATCGGTGGTTCTTGCAGGGGAATTTTTGATCGGAATGATGCAATATGCGGAATTACACTGCAAATCCAATTTTTCGTTTTTGCAGGGAGCCTCACATGCTGTTGAGTTAGTTGAGAGAGCAAAGAGATTAGGGTATCAGGCAATTGCCATTACCGATCGTAATACGCTCGCAGGAATTGTACGTGCGCATGGAGCAGCCAAAGACAACGATCTTCAATTTATCGTTGCCGCAGAACTCACGTTTGTAGACGCCCCGGCCTGCGTTGTCTGGATTCCGAATCGAAAGGCATATGGTCAACTTTGCCAACTGCTTACTCGGGGAAGACGCAGGGCAGGTAAAGGCAAATGTCTGTTGTACTTTGATGATCTCAAAGAAGTTGGGCAGAGTTGGATTGTAGGTGTGATTCCAGATTGGAATGCCCATTCGCAAAACCTTACATCAGATCACCTCCGTCTCCACGAAGAATCGCAATTGATTACCTCTGACCAGTTACTGCCTTACAGGGAGATTTTTGCTGAAGATTGCTATCTGCTTGCTGAATTGCATCGTGGTGCAGCAGATCATAAGCGTTTATTGAATTTACAGCGACTGAGTAAAGAGGCAAATGTGCCCCTACTGGCAGCCGGAGATGTCTATTATCACGACCCTTCCCGGGCGCGTCTGCAGGATACACTTACAGCCATTGCTCATGGTTGTAATGTCCATCAAATTGGCGCCTGGCAATTCCCCAATGCCCAAAGATTCCTTCGCCCTCTTGCAGAATTGGGTGATCTGTTTGCGGAACTTCCCGAAGCGGTCTGGCGAACAATGGAAATAGCTCGGCGATGTAGCTTTTCACTGGAGGAATTGAAGTACGAGTATCCAGAGGAGTTGGCTCCTGATGAGATAACTCCGATGCAACATCTGACCCAGCTTTCCTGGAAAGGGGCTCACAAAAGATATCCCGCAGGCCTTCCGCGAAAAGTGATTAATCTGCTGAAGCATGAACTGGCACTGATTGAAGAATTGGGCTACGAAGCCTACTTTTTGACGGTTTGGGATCTAGTTCGCTTCGCTCGTAGTCGGGGGATTCTTTGTCAGGGCCGTGGTTCTGCAGCCAATTCAGTGGTTTGTTTTTGCCTCGGCGTGACGTCGGTCGATCCTGAAACCACGGAGTTGTTGTTTGAGCGGTTTATCAGCCGGGAACGCAATGAGGCTCCGGATATCGACGTCGATTTTGAACATGAACGTCGCGAAGAGGTATTGCAATATTTGTACGACAAGTACGGTCGCGATCGTGCCGGTATGACAGGGGTGGTGACCTGTTACCGGATGCGGTCAGCAGTCCGAGAAGTGGGGAAAGCATTGGGACTTGATCCTGAAATGATAGACGAAGTTGCCAAAAATCTTGATGGCAGGACTCAGGATGGAAATTTTGATGCGCGTATTCGTGAAGTAGGGCTCGATCCGGAAGCTACGCTTGGCCAGCGTTTTCGGGAGCTTGTCGAGGAACTTGTTGGTTTCCCACGCCATCTGTCTCAGCATGTAGGTGGAATGGTAATGACTCGAGGACTTCTCAGTGAATTAGTTCCTATTGAAAATGCCAGTATGGACGGCCGAACCGTCATTCAGTGGAATAAGGATGACTTGGATGAACTGGGAATACTCAAAGTGGATTGCCTGTCACTTGGTATGTTAAGTGCAATTCGTAAGTGCTTTGAAATGTTGCAGCATCATGAAGGAAAGCAATGGTCCCTGGCAACCATTCCTCAGGACGACCCTGCTGTATACGACATGATTTGTAAGGCGGATACGGTAGGAGTATTTCAGATAGAAAGCCGGGCACAGATGAGTATGTTGCCACGCCTGAGGCCTCGTTGCTTTTATGATCTGGTAATCGAAGTTGCCATCGTTCGTCCGGGACCAATTCAAGGGGATATGGTTCATCCTTATCTGAAACGTCGCGCGGGACAGGAACAGGCATCTTACCCCAATGATGCAATTAGGGAAGTGTTGGATCGTACTCTAGGCGTGCCGTTGTTCCAGGAGCAGGCAATGCGTCTGGCTGTCGTGGCAGCAGGGTTTACACCCGGAGAAGCAGATCAATTGCGGCGGGCAATGGGGGCCTGGAGACGACCGGGGGTGATTGAAAAATTCAATCGTAAACTGACCGAAGGTATGCTGGCCAACGGGTTGACACGAAAATTTGCGGAACAGGTCTTCAATCAGATTCGCGGATTTGGTGAGTATGGGTTTCCTGAATCACATGCGGCGAGTTTTGCTTTGTTAGTTTATGTATCTGCGTGGCTGAAGTGTTACCATCCTGCCACGTTTGCCGCCTGCGTTATCAATAGTCAACCGATGGGGTTTTATTCGGTCAGTGACTTGGTCAAAGATGCTCAAAAGCATGGAGTCGAAGTTCGGCCTGTGGACGTGAATTACAGCGACTGGAACTGTACGTTGGAATATGGCGGGGAGTTACCACCAGCATTGCGGTTAGGAATGCGAGTGGTTCGGGGGCTAGCATGTGAAGTAGTCCAACGCCTACTGGATGATCGACGGCAGCAGGGCAGATATAGTTCGGTGGAACAATTGCGACGTCGTTCAGGAGTGAGTAAGCGAGTGGTAATGCAATTGGCCGATGCTGATGCATTTGGCAGTTTTGAACGTGACCGCCGTTCCGCTCTTTGGGAAGCCCTGGCGCAAGAAGAAAGAGAGACGCAGCAACCTTTGTTTGACCTGATTACTTCAGTAGATGACGAGCAACCCGCATTGCCGGCGATGCAGCCAGCCGAAGAAGTTGAGATGGATTATCGTACGGCCGGTCTGTCGTTGAAAGGCCAGCCAATTATGTTTTGGCGTAAACTTTTGGATCAGCAGAATGTGTTGAGAGCGGAGCAGTTAATAGGCTATCCCGATAATCGTTATGTGAGGATTGCTGGGTTGGTGTTGTTGCGTCAACGTCCGTCGACGGCCAAAGGTATTACCTTTGTGACGCTTGAGGATGAAACCGGCACCATGAATCTTGTTCTGCGACAGCATGTCTGGGAACGTTATTATCGGATTGCCAGACGCAGTAACGCCTGGCTTGTCCATGGGACGTTAGAAAATCGGAATCAGGTTCAGCATGTCGTGGTTCATCGCCTTGAAGATCTTTCAAATTATCTTGGAAGCCAGAAGCCGGTGAAGATTCTGAAGACCAAATCCAGAGATTTTCGATAGAGAATCAGTCACCTGAGGGGACGCTTTCTTTACTAAGTTCCCTTCTTAGTGTCAAAACTTCATTTAATAATTCGGTAAGCCCCTCGTTAAGCTTGTGTATTTCGTAGATCGCTTCGAGAAAGCCAAGAGCTGCTTCAGGTTGTTCTTGTGCTATGTTGCGGCAAAAAGCTAGCACCTCACGGATTTCTGTTTCGGTCTTCTTCAAGATGGCCAAACGATCGCGTTGAAATTCTGAATGTTCCCTTTTAAGTCGTTTGATTTTTTGGCGGGCGAAGGCCACGCATTCAGCCACTTCCGAATCCTTACGTGACTCATACAGAGTAACAAAATGCTCAAGATTGTTTACTAATTCATCGGGTGAAAGATTCTCGGATTCCAGGATTTGGCGCAAGGTTACTTTTGCGATCGGTAGTTCCTTTAGATCGCTTTCCAGGGACTTTAAAAAACGTTGTTCATTTCGCTCATCTTTAAGGCCGTTGTAATGAGTTTCGACCGTAGGGAATTGCTGATGGTCCGGAAAACGCTCTAGAAATTCCTGCATCTCCCTACTTGCTTGTCCCCAGTCTGAGCCGGGAGTGATGCGTGCCTCTTCAATAATTTCCAGCAGTTCATCTGCCGTACGTGGTTGGTTATACCAGTTGGTAAATGCCAAAAGTGCTCCAAGTCCTACAACTAAGACTACCAGTACCAATAGGCTGGCAAATATACCGGTTGGTGATTCGTCATTTGACTTAAACCGATCCCGTTCAATAGGGATGTAATGAGTTTTGCCTCCCTGTTTTTCAGCTTGCTGTTGCGGTAAAAGCGACGAATCAGCCTGAGTGTCAGAATCTTCTGGGAGGTTTTGGATTTCAGATAAATAATGTCCCTCGATCGTTACTTCGTCGCCCTCGAATGGTTTTTTTTGACTAGGGGCAAATTCCATGGTTGCCTCTTCATTGGTACGATCATCAGCTCCAGACATTTCAGTAGTGGAATTCGCAGTCTTGACAGGTATGCGGGCTTCTAATGCATGTTGCATTGCTTGAAGGCGATGTGCCACTGCTAAAGGTGTGGGAATCCGGTGGTCTGGCCGCTTACTGAGCAGTTGTCTGACGATGTAATCCAATTCCATAGGAACGTCAGCGATGGTCTCCGTGATAGGTAGTGGCTGGTCGTACTTTAGTTTGTGAATGACCTGTGCCACAGAAGGCGATGCGAAGGGGGGGCGACCGGTTAGCAGGGCGTACATGACTGAACCCAGTGAGTAGAGATCGCTTTTGATGGTAGGCCTTGCGCCCTCAGCCTGCTCGGGAGCCATATAATCGGCAGTGCCCACCACTGCGTGGTCAGCAGTGAGTTGAGTGGCGCCGAATAGGCGAGCGATCCCGAAGTCGACAAGTTTGACTTGATCATCTTCAGTCAGAAATAGATTCGAAGGTTTAAGATCGCGGTGAATCACTCCCCTATCATGTGCATGCTTTAAGGCATGACAAATATCGATGGTAATTCGAATTACATCTCGCCACGTGAACGGACCGCTTTCTTTGAGTATTTGGAATAGAGTTCTTCCTTTAACCAGTTCCATGGCATAGTAAAGAACTTCCTCTTCCTGACCGTATCCGATGATCTGGACAATGCCCGGATGTTGCAGTTGTTGCAACGTTTCGACTTCCTGTTGAAAACGATCTCTGAAGCTATGATCGTCGGCAAAGGCATTTGAAAGCATTTTGACCGCGACTCGGCTGTCGGTATCTTCGTGTCTGGCCGAGTAGACGAATCCCATACCGCCCTTGCCGATTTGTTCGTCGATCAAGTAGGGGCCGAGTCTTTCCAGCATGAGAGAGTTTCTTTAATTTGGAATTTCGAGTTACATCGGAGCAACACGTTTGGAACCCACGTCAGTGGTGAGCATCACGTGCGCATCAAAACTTTTGTAAATCAGCTCCGCTTTTATTTCAGCATAATCAGGATTGTCCCAGAGATTATTGAATTCCCAGGGATCTTCTTCTAAATCATAGAGTTCGCCTATTTCGTGTCCATGATAAACCGAAAGTTTGTATTTTCTGTTGCGATACATTGTTGCAAAGGCTCCACTTCCGTCAGTGAAAAATGGATCAAGAGCGTCAAAGTATTCGCTTCGTACAAATTCCCGGTGTTCATCGATTGCTGTCTCATCAGTAAGTAGGTGGATAAGAGATTTGCCCTGCATATATTCCGGCGGCTCCAGGCCAGCCAGTTCCATGATCGTTGATGTCAGATCAAGTAGTTCGACGAGGGCATCACGTTGGACATTCTCTAGAAATTTGCCGGGCCAGGCGAAAATCAACGGGATACGAACAAGACCCTCATAAAAACGACAGCCTTTCTGCAGTAAGCCGTGATCTCCCAGCGACTCTCCGTGATCACTGGTAAAGATGATCACAGTATTTTCAAGTTGTTCAGTTTGTTCCAGATGATCGATAACGCGTTGGAATTGATCGTCGATTTGTTTGATCATGGCATAATAATACGCCTGCATACGCTTGGCATCATGTCCTTGAGGTGGTAATGCTTCTCCCTGAAAATCTATCTCAGCCAGTTTCTTTTGCAGCTCCAGATCTTCCTCCCGGAAATAAGGTCCTGGCATGTCCTCGGGATCAAACATATCTGCATAGACTTTAGGCGGAATAAATGGTGGGTGTGGGTCATAAATATTCACACATAACAACCAAGGTGACGGGCTTTCCACATCAATAAACTCCAAGGCGCATTCGGTTGCCCAGGTAGTTTGATGGTATTCAGGTGGAACTCGTTCAGGGCTATTTCGCATCGAATCCAGATCGCCACCGCGTTCATTCACCCAGTCAGCATAATGGTGGCCTTCTTCCCAGTCGTCACGTGGCGCATGACTGAATTGCCAATATGTCATGCCGTCATCAAGCCGGGGTTCCGTACGGTGTCCTGAACTTGTGAGGTGAAACTTGCCAATATTCCCACAACGGTATCCCGCCTCGGAGATTAATTTGGTGATCAGAGGAGGGAAATCCGGAAAGGTATCATTGCCGTTTCGAGTGTTATGCAGTCTGGCTGGATACAAACCTGTCAGGAAACTAGATCGACTTGGAGTGCAAATGGGAGATTGGCAGTAGGCATGAGTAAACGCCACTCCGGATTGAACTAGTTTGTCGATGTTAGGAGTATCGACATATGGATTTCCCAACGCTTTGATGGTGTCAAATCGCTGCTGATCCGTACAGTACCAGAGGATATTGGGGCGATTCATTAAATGTTACTCTTCGTACAGGGTGTTTTTGATGATTTCGTTATCGAAATAGTTGATTCTCATACCGGCATCAACCACGACAGTTTGTGCGCAGATACCCGAAGATCTGGGGCTTAAAAGGAAAGCGGCCACATTGGCAGCTTCCTGAGTTTGCAAAGCTTGTTTTCGAGGAATTGCTTTTTCGGCAAAGAGATAGGAATCGACGTAACCGGGGATGCCTGCGGAAGCACTCGTTTTTAACAGACTGGGGCCAACCGCATTAAATCGTACCTGAGAGAAATTGCTGAAAGACTTAGTCAGAAAAGCAAGAGATGAGTCGAGTGCTGCTTTGACCGGTGCCATGAAGCCGTAATTTTCGCTTGCCATGGTCGTCGTTGAAATGGAAATTGTAATTACCGAGGCATTCTCAGTTAGCAAATCCTTTAACGCATTGGATATAGCTATCAGTGAGTAACAGCTGATATCAACTGCTCGTAGAAACTGGCGTTTGCCTGTTTCGTGGAATGGTTTCGGGCCTTCTTCATAATCGGCAAATGCAATCGAATGAACGAGGCCATGAATTTCGGGATGATTGGACTGTAATTGGTCGCGGAGTGTGGTGATCTGATCAGGATGCTCAACATCGCATACGTAGATTGGAAATTCCCCGAGCAACGACTGGAGTTGTTCCCTGCGGGATTCACTTCTAACAACATAGACCGGTTGGGCCCCTGCAGTTGTGATGGTTTTTCCAATGTGATAAGCAACACTTTTCCGATTGGCTACGCCAAAGATGACAATCGTCTTCCCGTCCAATTGTAAGAAATCCATCACGTGTCCTTTATTCTGCGCGTTCCAGCGAGTGTTTATTCTGCCTCGGCTAACGTACACGCGAAATCAAATCGAGTCGCCAGTTTTCCACCGACGGTAATTTTCGCATCCAGGAAAAATGCTGAACTTACTCGTTCGGTCAAAGTAATCGCTAGTTCAATCGTATCACCGGGCTTTACCAATTGCTTGAATTTGACATTGTTCAGTCTGGTGGCAACAGGCACTTTACTAGACGAATCATCGTTTAAATCCTCCGCTATTTTGGTTGACAGCAAACAGGATCCTGCCTGCATCGCAGCTTCACACAAAATGATTCCCGGGACGATCGGCTGATTGGGGTAGTGACCCTGAAAGAAGAATTCGTCGGCCTGAAACGTTTTTTGACAGACGATGTCATCGCCCTCAAGTGACAAGATATTATCAATCAATAGCATGGGCGGTCGGTGAGGGATCAGAGCTAGAATCCGTTCAAGTGACATAGTTGTCCTTTTGTTTAGTGTTCGAAGGCGGTTGATGGCGGAAGATTGTATGTGCGGGTTTGAATCAGTTATTGCATGAGTAGTTGATCAACTTCGTTGGAAACGATTACTCCATAGTTTATCGCGCCAAGCCAGCCGGACATAATGATCCCCACGCTACCTGCGTGGTAGAGTCCGGTGATTTGAGACGGCAAAGCCTGGCTCACAGGAAGACCTTCAAACTTCGTGCCAAAACTTGCACCTTCATAATGGCGGGTGTAGTGGTAAAAGGTGCGGGGCGTGGATGCTTCACTAAAGACCACACGCTCACGGGCATTCGGGAGATATTTTTCCAAGGCGTCCAGAGTGGTTTCAATGAGATCCTTTTTACTCGCCTCGTAAGCCTCGTCGTCCAGATTTGCCCAGTCTTCCCAGCGGGCATTTGTACTGGAAACGATTAAGTGACGTTCACGTTTGTCGTGAGGTCTTGTATCGGGATAGTACACAGAAAACGTACGACTTGTAACATCACGACTTAAGAGTAAGTCAGTTTCAAAACGGTCTGCCGTCGAGGTAAACAATAGATCCCCTGTATCGCGATCGATATGATCCTCCGGTCCCAGTGCCATATAAACCTGCGTGCTGGAATTGTTGACACGAACAGCCCGAGCATCTTCGAGATAGTCTTTGTCAAACTTCTCTTCCCCCACCATTTTGAAAATGGTGGTTAACAGATTGGCATTTGAAACTACACTTCGGCATTGAATTTCTCGACCGTTTACGGTCACGCTTTTGACTTTGCCGTTTTCGGTGTTGATCTTATCTGCTGAACAATTGATACGAACATCAACGCCATTGTTTTCCAGTTCTTCTTGCATCAGGCCGATCATCAAATCTGTCCCACCCTGAAATGTGTAGACACCTTTGGACATGAAATTACTGAAGACGATACCGTAGGTAATGGCGGGGTCTTCGAGTGTGGAACCATTGGCATAAGTGATCGGTTCCATTAGAAGGCGTGTAATATCATTGCGTCCTGGAAAGAATCTTTCGAAAAGTTCTTTCGTCGTTAGCTTTTGATCGTCATAGAAGTTCATTCCTCGCGCGGTATCAAAAAACTCCTTTACCGTTGATTCCGTGACCCCAAATTCGGATTGCAGCAGTTCGGTAAAGCTTTCCCGATCATAAGTCGTCTTTAAGGTAAATTGAGGATTATCAAAAAGGACGCCGCGTAAAGGAACAATGCGGTCTGCTATCTTCTGATTCCAATACCGCCGACAGCTTTTGAGCATGCCGTAGGGAAATCCATGAAGCGAGACATCAAAAATATGACCTTTAGGACGCTTGAACCAGGTCGCTAGACCCCCGAGCTTGTAGTGCTGCTCAATTAGCAGTACTTCATATCCAGCTCTCCCCAGAATATTAGCAGACGTTAGGCCGGCTAAACCGCTCCCAATAACGATGACGTCATACTTATCTTTTGCGTCTTTTAGAAAATCGCGAGGCATACCGGTAAATAGTGAGGTTTAAAGGGAAATATCGTCGGCGGTATATAGGGCAATAGGAACTATCCGATTAAACGCTTATTTTAGCGTGGAATACTAAGATCTGTTAGTGTCCTCTAACCGTGAATAACGGAATTAAGAGCGAGCAAGCAGGTGTTGGTTGGCCATCGAGATTCCGCTTACGATAGAACCGATGATACCAACGAAACCCTGATCCGTACCGCAAAGGAAAAGATTCTTAATCGCGGTAGTGCCGTCGAGCCACTTTCTGGTTGCACCGTACACAGCACCATTTTCGTGCCAGGTAAAACGATGGATAGTGTGTGGCGTGAACATGTCAGTGTCAATTACGTGAGGACGATAATCAGGGACAAATCTGGTAGCAGATGCTTGGACTTGTTCAAACCATTTGTCCTTTTCCCGCTGATAACAGTCTTTATCAAGTTCTCGCCAGCGTTCATAGTCCGCCAACGCCGTGACACGCATGATGCCATCGGGCAAATCTCCATCCTTCTCATCGTAGCAGTAGTTGTTAGGAGTACAGACGACACCTGTGCGTACATCACAATAATCATCCAGAGGACGTTCCCAATGGAATTTATCCGAGTCATTGAAAAAGACGATTGTCTTATCGTGTCCCAATTCGCGGGGATATTTGTCGAGTGTCGAAATCGCTTCTACGAACGACAGTTGCCCTGTCGTGTGAGCATGAACATCTTGGTTCGTTTCACAAAGCTTGAATGTTTCCACAGCACCAGCGGAACTGAGAATGTTAGAACCTGTAAGCTCTTCTCCAGAATCAAGTACGACTCCAATGGCTCGTCCATTCTCGACTTTTATTTTGCTGACCCCGGTTCGTAATTTAAGCTCTCCACCGAGGTCTCGGAATTTTCGAACCAGTTTTTTTAAGATCAGACGTACACCGTCAAAAGGTCGTGCGAATCCTTCCAGGAAAAGACTGCGAAACATGATACAGAATTGTCCCCAGTCCATATCGCGTTCACGAGGGTTTCCGTACCACATGATCGGGCAGAGTATCATTTCGATTAGCAACGGATCGCTGAGAAGTTCTTCAAGTCTTTCACGGGTCGAAGTTTCAAAGTGCTTTTGTTCCAGATCGTCATAGTCAACAAGTGACTCAATGAGCCGATCGAAGTTGTCAATTTGAGTCGGGAATTCGCGAGCAACTTCGCTGCGTAAAAGGTCAATGTTGTTATCGAACTGCAACTCAATCCCAGGGAAGGAAATCGAAGACATTAGTTGCGGCGACAGGCCGAAATCATCCCACTTCATACGCAACTGACGCAGTAGTCTGGCGAAGGGGCCTTTCTTTGCACCGGGAGGTGTAAAGTTGGTGACGGCGTGAAGACCAACATCATAGTTGCGGCCACGCAGTCGATAGAACGAATTGAGCCCTCCTATGGTGTAGTGTCGCTCCAGCACACATACCTTTTGATCGTAGTATGCGGCTCGAATGCCGGCTGCTAAGCCAGACATGCCTGCGCCAATAATGATGGAATCGTACACTATTCTGCCGGGATATCAGCCATTTTGGGTTCAAGATAACTGACCGTCGACGCCATACTGACTAGGTTCTCGTAATCTTCTTCGGGGACCTGAACTCGGTAACGTTTACGGAGTTCCATCACGATATCTAGAAAATCCATACTGTCGAGTTCCATTTGGTCGCGAAATTCTTTTGCATCATCCAGATTAGATAAATCTTCGTCCGGTGCGATAGTTTCCAAGATATCGATAATGGCAGCACGTATTTCTACAGGGGTCATTCCGGAATAGCTCCAAGTTCTCGGGTGAATCTTTAATTACAGAACTTAAAAGTCCTGTGGGCAAACCATAAATTTACAGTGTTTTGCTCAGAAAACATAGTGGTGCATTTCTCGGTTTACAAGTTGATAGAGGCACATCAAACAGGATTCAGCAGACAATTTATATAAATTCGAGTCCGAATCGTAAGGTTTCCTTCGTCACAGCGATTGACGGAGGTTGTTTAGAAGCCTGTTTTTCAAGCCAGAAAGGAAAAAAATGAACGATGAAATTCCAATTGAGAATTATGGAAGTGCGAAACCGAGAATCAAAGCGTCCGCTAGATCTTTGCTTCCTCGTCCTATTCGTCGAACTTGCGAATGACAACGGTTGCATTGATCCCGAGCATTCCGAACGAGTTATTGACAATGTACTGCACATTGTCGAGTTGTTTGGATTCGTTAAGCACCAAACCCTTAATGGCACATTCGTCGTCCAGATTATCAACATTTATCGTTGGGTGGCAAACGTTATCGTTAAACGATGGCAGGTTACCTGCAAGCTCCAACGCTCCGGCTGCCCCCATACAATGCCCAATGAAACTCTTCGTATTATTGATGCTGACTTTGCAACTATTATCGAATACTTTTCGCAAGGCGCTAACTTCCTGAATATCGCCGCTCGTAGTGCCAGTTGCATGAGTGCTTAGGATGT
This sequence comes from Planctomycetaceae bacterium, assembly GCA_002717145.1. GTDB lineage: Bacteria > Planctomycetota > Planctomycetia > Pirellulales > Pirellulaceae > UBA721. Next base: position 23,700 of record PBCP01000091.1, read on the forward strand.
CGACATCCTGCGGCGTAATCCCCGCCATTTTCAAAGCCTGCTGAATGCACTGAGACTGACGTTCAGGATTTGGAAGTACGTAGTCAGTAGCGTCCGTGTTGATGCTGTGTCCGACAATCTCGCCATAGATATGAGCTCCGCGTGCTAACGCGTCGTCGAGTCGCTCTAAGGTATAAACACAACCGCCTTCTGAAGGAACGATTCCGTTACGGTCTACGTCAAACGGTCTTGATGCCTTCGCGGGGTCTGTATGGTCCGCCAGAGCCCCCTGACTCTTAAAACTGGCAAAAATACCAAACGTGTGGATAGATTCTGAAACTCCTCCGGCTAATGCAAAATCGCATTGTCCCAGCTGCAGCATCTGTGCACCCTGAATAAGCCCGTTGTTGCCGGCCGCACAGGCGGCTCCAAGCGTATAGTGCGGGCCGGTTATACCCATATTGAGTGCAGCTTCGCCAGCTGCGTTGTTGGCCACTGTACGCGGATTGTGGAAGTGATTCCAAACACTCACATCGTAATCAAACTGACTCAGTTCATAGACTTCATTTTCGGTTTCGACGTTACCATGCTCGGTCACACCTAGATAGACGCCAACTCGGGATTTGTCGATATTTTCCCAGTCGATGCCACTGTTGACTACGGCTTCATTACAGCTATATATCGCAATACTTCCTGCCCGAGTACCACGCCGAACTTCTCGGCGATTCTGGTATTTCAAAGCATCATAATCGCAGATACCTGCCAGTGTTTTACCAACATATCTGATCTCATAATCCTGCACACCACTTTTCCCAGCCAATAAGCTTGAACGATGGCTCGCCAAATCATTCCCATTCGGCGACGTCAATCCAATGCCTGTCAGGACGATTCTTGGAAGGGCTGGCGGTGTGTATTGGTGATGCGTGAGGGCCATCATTGCCTCTGCAGAAAACTCGCGGGTATATACGGGAATATAATCTAACCTCTAGACAATTAAAGCTATCGGTACCACGGAGGTTTTGCAAGCAGGTCAACAGTGCAATCTATGCCCCATTTTCGTTCTTACGAATTCAAGGCAGACTTCAGTTGAGCCATCGCATCCGTTGTTGTTAGTAACGGTCGATAGCCCAAGAGGTTTTGAGCCCGCGTGTTATCAAAATAATGATCTGCAGAAAGTTGAAGTGCAAGAAACCGAGTCATACGCGGCTCGGATTTAATCCTTAGTAAGGCAAACAGTGTTTCTAAAAAGGCCCCGGCCCGATAAGCCGCTTTAAAACTTATTCGTTTTGTTACAGGAGCTACGCCGGCATATTCGAGAATCTCGTTGATCCAATGCCAGCAATTCACGGGAGTCTGTTGGGAAATCCAGTAAGCAAGGCCTCCGGCATCGTCAGAATGCTGTAATGCTTTTAAGGCACACAGGTGAGCATGAGCAGCGTTCTTCACGTGCACCATATCAATAAGATTGTCTCCGTCGCCGACGATTCGCAGTTTACCGGCCTTGCCTCGCTCAATTAGTCGGGGAATCAGATGAGGGTCGTCCTCGCCCCAAATTAAATGAGGTCGCAAGGCACACGTGGCCAGTTGCCCCGGGCTATGTGCCGCCAGTATTTCCTGCTCGGCCAATGCTTTGGTGTGCGGATAGTGGCAGAGCCACTTCTCAGGATAGGGTACGTCTTCCGGGATTCCGGATTGATCATCGCCTCCAAACGTGACGCTTGGGCTGCTAGTGTATACCAGATACGGTATGTGGTGTTCTCGGATTGCCTGAAGTACATTTCGGCTACCAACTGTGTTGATACTGTGATAATGGTTCCAGGTGCCCCAGATTCCAGGCACGGCAGCCGCATGGATTACGGCATCCATACCCCGACATGCTTCGTTGACATCTTCCGATTGTCGGAGGTCTCCATGAACCCAGTGAACTCCTAATGCTTCTAGATTGGGATACTTACCTCGGCTGAATCCGCGGACTTCATATCCTGCTTCTAGCAATTGACGCGTGATGTGGCTACCTAGAAAACCACCCGCACCGGTGACAAGAACCTTCACGATGACCGCCCTTTACTTGAAGACCGGTTCGGCAGGACTAGTCGACTCAGAAGCATTGGCTTGCTGAGTCGCATTCTGCTCTGACTCGCCCGGATTCAAACTTGCCTTGATACTTTTCTGTAGCGAGTTGAAGTCATCAGGTTGATCGCCATTTTCTCCATCAGGTTTGTTAGGAATGCCAAAATCAGGAGGTGGCGGTAGTTTGCCGCCATTATCATTTTCTTTTGGCTTAGTGTCGGCGACCGCTTCCTTGGTATTTAAGTCGTCACTTGTTTTGGATGATTGGGCCTGTCCTACGATCGGGTTGCCGGGAACCTCCTCAATGACGTTTTTGTCTCGCTGCGTTACAGGTATCTGAGCAACGGAAGCAACCGATGGAGCATCGGCAATCATTACATCCGGAATTGAGTATCCGGTGTAACCAGTTTGTCTAAACCAGGCCAATGGAATCGCTAGCTTAAACTGCTGCAATTCTCCTGAATTCAGAACAAATGACAATGTCTCTGAGATTTTTCCACCTGGTGGAATGGTTTGGGTTTTTAATGTTTGTTGGAGTGAAAGGAATTCGTCCGTTCCATTTTGAGCCAATGCGACATAAGGATTCAGGTGATCGTCGCCGGCGTGAACGGATGATTCACGATTAAGGATAAACGTATTTGTAGCGTCGAGGTTCTCAGTTTCCAGTAAAACATTCATCGTGAGTTCCGACGGCATTGTTTTGCCATCTACCTTCTTTTCTGATTTAGACAGCCAAACTTCGATGATTCGGAGTTGGACCTGACCGTCGGCAAGTCGCATTCGAGCTCTGGAGGCGTCGCTAAAGGAGCGAATGCTTAGAAAAACCTGTTGCTCCGGACCGTTGCTCTTCGCAGGTTCCTCAATAACAGGCCAAGCCGATGCGACCTGTGAATTGGAGGCTGTCGACGTTGTTGGTGTGACCGCTGGCGAATCCGATTCGAAATTATAATACAACGTGCCACCGACGCCAGTGACGACAAAGATGCCTAGCAAGGTAAACAGGAGAGGCATGTTGCTTCGGCGGCGACGCTTGTGCTCCAAAAACTCTTTGTGGCTTTCACCACCTTCGGCATGAGTAATGACAGCGGGAGCGACCATCGGTGGTGGTTCAGAAACTCCAGCAGCGACAGGAACGGGCTTGGAAGGTTTCACTTTATAAGCAAATTCTGTCGCAACCGGAATGACTGGCGGTTCATTCGAATCGCCTTCACCCAGAATTGGAGGTGGATTAACGGTGTCAGTTGTTGAAGAGGTAAACAGACCTTTTACACGCGAGGCTTCTGCCCAGCTTTTAGCACCTTCTTTTTGTACTAACGTATTTGGAGTGATTTGCCCAACCTCGGCCAGTAGCTTCAAAGCCTTTGACTCGATGGGGCCGTTTTTATCATCACCAATTCTGTAATACCACTTTGACGCCATGACTATACCTTAAGTCCAACAAACTCATGCTTAGATTGGAATCTTGCCGTTTAGAGATTCACGCTAAGGCTATTAGTCATTATCGGGATAATTAGTCGTAAATTCCAACGCCGTTTTGATATGTAGTATCTACAAGCCAATTTTTTCCTGCGCCCAAATGGAAAGTTTCTCACGAAAGATCTTGGCGTTGTGCCGAATATCTACAGGTAGAGCATCACGCAGCAGGAAATGAGTGATCGATGAGGTTAAGGGGTTTTCCGCTGCTAGACGTTTGATCTCATCAAGTAGTTGTTGTTCGTCGGCACGTGAAGTCGTTCTGTGTTCAGGCCAGCATTCAATCACGACGGCTGCTTCTGCTGTTCCACGGCACATGACAGTTACCACTGCACAGCGATACACTCGAGAGTGTTGATTGATAATTGCTTCCGTGGGAATTGTAAAAAGCGTTTGATTCGGAAGTTGGACACGATGTCCTTTGCGTCCGCAGAACCAAAAGCGTCCGGACGAATCAAAATACCCAACGTCTCCCATGCGATGCCAAAATGTTTCGCCATCCGGAATTTTGTGGAGTTTGGTTTCCTCGGCATGGGTAACGTAGTGTGAGGTAACGACCGGTCCCTGAACAATGAGTTCACCAATCTCGCCGACGGCTACTTCGGTGGTCTCCTCCAGATCGCTGATTGGCGAATCCGTGATTTGAATGACACGCCACTGAATCCCGGAGAATCTGGAACCAACACACGTTCCCCGACCAGCGGCGGTTTTTTGGGCTGTTTCATTCAGGACTTCGGTTGCACTAATAGTGGCGACTGGCAACGATTCGGTCGCACCATATGGCGTATGCATGTCTCCATCTTCTGCCATGGCTTGACGCATTCGTCTGAGTACTCGGGGTGGGACGGGAGCTCCTGCAGAAAGGATCCGTTTTAAGGAAGGTAAACGGACATGATTTTCGGAACAGTACCGTCCCACGGTTTCCCATAAAGCGGGCGACCCAAAGGATTGAGTTACTTTCCAATCCTGAATAGGAATGATGATGTGTTCCGGATTGACGGTCGCTGGCTTGGTGGGATCCATTTTCGGAATAATGGTAGCCACCCCCATGGCTGCATTAAAAAGGCCAAACAATGGAAAGGCCGGTAGGTCTTTTTCACCAGCTTCGATGCCGTATTGCTGCTGGATTTGTAAAACCTGATGGTAGAAATTTTGATGACAGTAATGGACACCTTTGGGGGGGCCGGTGCTACCGGTGGTAAAGATGATAGCCGCCGGATCGGTAGGATGCGGTTTAAAGCATTCAAATTCTCCGACCTCTGTTCTTCTTAACTGATTGGCCGTCGGTCCTCGCCAGAACCAACGTCGCCCAACAGTAACATTTTTTTTAGCGGCAGGGAACTTGCTGCGTAGAAGTGTTCTGGCAGCCTGTACTAAACTAATGCCGATAAATCCTTCGGTTTCAACGCGTTGGAGGCAATCAATCATGTTTTTGTGCCCCATGCCTGGATCAATTAAAACAGACACCATGCCGGCCTTGAACATTGCGAATACCCAGGATACAAATTCACACCCTGGTGGAATCATGAGAGCAAGCCGGGTACCTTGTTCGATTCCCATGGCATGTAAGCCAGCAGCGAGTCGGGAACTGTCGTCATCAAGTTCTTGAAATGTTAAGCAACGGTAGCGTTGCTTCAATGGCAGCTTGCGGTTTGCCCAACGACCTTTGATCGGTTCCGCGATGGCGATCGCATCAGGCCGTTCACGTGCCTGAAGTTGTAAAAATTCCGCGACGTTCATGTGATCTAACTATGGATGTTTTTTGAAGTAGTAATTGCCTGCTGGCGATGCCTGTTAATGCGATCTGCCAAAAAATGAGTGACTTCCAAACCTATGTCGACGCTGGTGACCTCTGCCAGTGCTCGCCAGCCCGGCACGGCATTCACTTCCAGAATGATAGGACGTCCTTGCTCTGTGAAGACGATGTCAACACCTGCGATTTCGGCCTGCACGACAGCGGCGGCCCGTCTTGCCATTTTCAGTACATTGGCCGGAGCCTCGTAAAGCTGAGGAATTCCACCCAGCGAGATGTTCGTGCGCCAGTCATTTTTATTTGCCCGCCGCATACAAAACGTTTTTTCGCCGAGCACAAATACCCTTATGTCGGAGCCGTTGTGAGCAATAAATCGCTGCAGATAAATCACTCCTTCCAGTTGTTCCAGCATCCGAAATGCGCGGATAGCCAGTGGCGGGTCAGAAATCCGCGTGATGCCCCGGCCTTCTCCGCCAAATACAGGCTTAACGACGGCGTCGCCACCCAATTGCTCGAAAGCAATCATGGCATCGTCAGCAGTTTGGCAAACGATCGTCTCAGGGACTGGTAAATTCTCATGAGCAAGCAAGCCTAGGCTGAGATATTTGTCGACTGCGATTTCGATGGACCTCGCACAATTGAGAACAAGGCCTCCGGAACGTTCGTATAGATGCAGGGCATTCATTCGAAATATAACCTGTTCCAGTGAACCCGGTGGCATCGTACGAATCAGTACAGCGTCGAATTGGTCAAATGCCTGCTCTGCCGAACTTAAATCATTGTTGCCCCCTTCGCGAACTCCGGCCCTAATGGTGGAAAAAGGTAATGGACTGTAGCGCACCGTGGTCGCTTCAGAAACGTCAGCAGCGCGCTGAAGATCTTTTAGGTACCATGAGTGCGGATTTCCAAGAACGGCGATCTTCATATTTTATGGGTGAACTACTCGTGATAACACAAGTTAGAGTGAAAGGATTATTCAAGGCCGAAGGACCGGCTGAGCACGACGGGGTTTAGTTCGCCGAACCGGTAGCAACTACCAGTTTCGAGATTGTTGATATTGATGACAGCCGGGCTAAACAGATGAGGGTCAATCTTATAGAAGTCATGATCGTACTCTTTGAATATTTCGATAAACGGTTTGCCATAGTCTTTTGACGCCTTACTTGGAATTATACTTCCAATGGATTCGATACTTTTGTCATCTCCGGTGACCCAGATCGTCACTTCACCGCCATAAAGGATTGCATCATTGGTTCTCCCGATGCCGGCTAGATCATCTGCAGCGACAGGAGGAAGCGGAGCAATGCCTGTTCCTGATTCAACACGAGCCAGATTAAACCCTAGTTCATGCAATTTGTGTAATGCTGTTTCCAAAGACCGAGCGACGACTTGTACCGTGCCTGCCAAACTAGCTGTAGGGGCAAAGGCCAGAGTTAATTTGTTGGGAGTTACACCGCAGGCTTCTGCAATTACTTTGCAAACAGATTCAGTTGGTGGCTTTGCCGTTTCGATGATTCCCACAACTTGGCTAGCCTTTTCGGTATATCCGATGTCATTAAAAAGTTCTTCCCTGCCAGCGGCTGCTCGCATTGCTCCGCTACCCATGCCAAAGAAATCATCGGTTTGCAGTTGCCAACCTGCATATTGACTCGCCATACAGGCCTCAACAGGGTGGTCGGTGTCAATCTGCACAGCCGATGTTGTCGGGATAATATCGGCACTGGGTACATAGGATACATGTCCCAGACCAGCCAGGCAGGTTTCTGCTAACAGGCGTCCGGCTTCCAGTCCGCCAATCACTGAAACACCGAGGTCGATCAAGCTTACTCCCTGGGGACTAAAGGACGAGCGGATCTTAAAGTCGTCAGCTAGGTCAATCAGTGTATCAGCTATGTATTTTGCTCGATCGTTCAAATTCACCATGGTGGTCCTGTTGGGGAGAATGGAATGCGGTACGATAGGATTTACTGGCGAAGCGGCTATATTCATCATAGCCGCTACTTGTAGTTTTCGTGAATTCCGGCATGAACGGGGATAGGAAAACTTTAAGTCTGTTGAAAAGAGTGTATCTTAAAATGAAGCAGCTGTAGAGCAGCTTTATACGTTTGTCTGATTGGCCCCAGTGGAGGACTAGCGGTTGCCGAGCCTAACCATAGAAAACTATGTAAAAACGATCTATGAAATTTGTTCCCGTCAACAGGATAAGTCGGCGGCAACAGGACAGCTGGCTCAGGCCTTGGGAGTATTGCCCGGCACAGTCACTAGCATGATGAAAACGCTTTCCGATTCGGGGCTGGCTTCATACCAGCCCTATGAAGGCGTGCTTCTTACGCCTTCAGGCACGGCACTGGCCCTGCGTGTGCTGCGACGTCATAGGCTCATCGAACTGTTTTTAGTGCGTACTCTCGATTTGTCCTGGGATGAGGTCCATGAAGAAGCTGAGAATATGGAGCATGCGGTTAGTGACCTGTTGGTTGACCGAATTGACTCCTTTTTAGGGAGTCCGGATTTTGACCCGCATGGGGACCCTATTCCTAAGGCAGATGGAACGGTTAGACAAGCCAATGGTTCGTTATTAAATGTTATGCGTATTGGAGATTCGGTAAGAGTCGTACGAGTTTTGGATCAGTCGTCTGAGTTTTTAAAACGACTGACTGAAGAGGGAATAGAGATCGGTGCAACCATCGAAGTACTAGCCACAGAAAATGATCTATTTCAGCTGTCTGTCAATGCAGGGCCTTGTTGCAATCTTTCGTCGGATCTGGCTAGCCGCATACTGGTAGAACAGGTTGTTGGTTAAAATTACAGTAGAAAGAGTTTATTGATGTCTCAGAAATCCCGCTTGCTAAATCAACTGAATTCCGCTCGGTCTTTCAGTAATAAATTACTGAAAGACTTTGAAACTCCGGCGTCATGGACGCACCAGTTACATCAGGGCGGGAACCATGCATTGTGGTTTGCCGGGCATATGGGCACGACCGATAACTTTATGTTGTCTTTGGTTCGTCCCGATTTGTGTGAAGCGAATGATCAGTATGGAACTCTCTTTGGCTTGGGCAGTCAGCCTTCCGAAGATCCTTCCAGTTACCCATCCGTCGAGAGTGTCCTGAGGTTTATGGCAGACCGACGCAAAAAGTTGCTGCAAGCACTGAAAGAAATGTCAGACGAACAGCTGGCACAGGCGACTCCTGACGGTGCCCCGGAATTTATGCCGGATAATGCCTCTGTTTTCGAAACGGCTGTCTGGCACGAAGGCTTGCATTCAGGGCAAATTTCCCTCATTCGTAGAAGTCTGGGATTCGATCCGATCGTATAGCCGCTTGGAAATTTCAATAACTCCTTCAAACTCATGAAAACTATGCTTAATTCGAGCAGATTCCTATCGGTTAAGCACTTGATGTTTGAGTGGATAATGCTGAGAATTGAAATAGTGGTAAATCTCCTGCCAGCTTGAGTGTCGCACTATGGTGCTCGCAAGGGGGAGCCGTGAACCGAGTCAGGCCTTAACCGCAGCAGCTCTAAGCGGGGAACTCTTGTGCGAGTACCATCGTGCGACAGGCATCTGGATCACACTGCTGTGGTGCCAACCAATGGACGATTGATTTTGGACGTAATGATGGATCAGGATGATTCCAGCCAGGAGCCGCTAGTCGCAACGACGTCTGCTGACGACCGCTA
>PBCP01000092.1 GCA_002717145.1 Planctomycetaceae bacterium
AACGGCTCGAGATTCTTCATCGTCTAAATCTTCGTAGTCATAAACGTCATCTTCTGCTTCATCTGAAAACAACGGGTTAAGCTTCTTTTCATCTCCATCAGCCACAGCAGCATCCTCTGTTGCAGAGTCGGGGCTATCAGATTGCGTGTTGCTATCGTCGTTTGCTTCTTCGATTGGTTCCGGAGTGTCGAGTGATTCGTTCATTATCAATTAGCTTTTAATAGTAGTTGTGTACAAACTTACGGACTTTCGGCTTCGGTATTTGGCAGCACAGGGGCATTGGGTGGTGTCGTTGGGACGACAGGAGGGGGGCCGGGCGTCTGGTTGGCTCCATTGGGGAGTATGGGAGTTGGAGGTTTTAGTGGTACCTGCGTATCTTCTTGGATTACCGCTCCACCAGTCTGTTCGATCATGATGCGATTCAGATTCGTTGCTGCTTGTTCGTGCATTGGATCAATCTGTAACACCGCCTGATACCATCCGATGGCAAGCTCAGGCTTTCCAATTTCTTCAGCTAACCGCCCCAATTCCAATCGCATTTCGATATTGGTTGGTTCGGCAATGACATCCGTATTGAGCTTAGAAAACCGTTCTCGTTTTGTTCTTAGTTCTTCCGATAAAGCGATGTATTTCTCGGCATTTTCGCTGTCACCAACACCTCGGTAGGCTTCGGCCAATTTGTACATCAACTGGTCATCTTTGGGGTGATAATCAAGGCCTGCCAATATTCCGGCTATGGCATCGTTGTATTGTTTATCTTGTACCTGGATCGTACCTTGTAGCAAAATAGCATCACGCTGCTGAGGATCCGCTTCTAGTGACTGTTTCAGCTGATCTAGAGCCATGCCTAGATTTCCTAGATTGAATTCACTCTCGGCTCGCAACGCCAGTACTTGCGGGGTGGCGATTGCCTGCTGGAGATAGGTCTTTGCTTCGGGGTATTCCCTCAGTTTCAGGCTTATTTGTCCCAGGCTGATCAGTATTTCGTCGCGGTAGTCAGCGAACGGATCTTTATCAAGACAGTTACGGTAGGCTGCCTTAGCATCTTCCCACTGTTCATAGTCCTGTTGAATCATGCCCATGAATCGATAAATGTTAGCATTGTCGGGGGCGATCTCAGCCACTCTGTTAGCTGCATCCATTGCATGTTGCATATTTCCCTGATCAAAGTGCAGAGATGCCATGAGTTGGTAGGCTGGAAGGCAAGGGGGCTCCAGATTTTCTCCAAGTTCAATTGCTGTTTGTAGGTAACCGACTGCCACTGGGTAGTTCTTTTGCCGCATGGCCATTTCACCAGCGATGTAGTAGATGTACGTCCTAATGGTTTCGTCAGTAGTGTCTTCCAACTCTTGTATTGACTCAGCCGCGCCTTGCACGTCATCAGCCATTGCCTGAGTAAAAGCTTTCAGTAGTCTTACTTGTTCGGCAGAGCCGCCTAGCTGTTCGAGTGCATTGCGGTGCATAATCACATCCGGCGTATGTCTGTTGTGGATGGCGAGAATTCCCTGTTGGAAATGATCTGCGGCAGTGAGGTCATCAATTTCCCCGACATTAAGTCCCTGGGTGCGTTTGTCGATCAACGACACCGAGCCTATGGCTAGCACAATGATTGCTAGGACTGCGATTAGACTGGCCTTTTGCCCAAGTAGAACATCTGACGGTACCGAATCGATATCCGAGTTGTGTTTATCTGTATTCATGGTTTCATTTTTAGATTATCAATTTGATTAGTCAGCGGCCTGGACCACGGTTAGGGCTCGGTCCGTCGGAATATTCAGCACTTCCTGTGTTTGTCCGCCCGGCCACTGAATCATTAGACTATTAATAGTTGTATCTGCGGGTAGGCTCCAATACATTCGCGGGTCACTCTGTGACAAGTAGCTTGCTCCCCCCCGAGTTAGCCGTACAAAATCGCCGGCCGAAGTTTTGAGAGTCAGGATACTTCCGACGGCATCGCGATTCGTACTTCGTCCAATTAGTTTGACTCGTACATTGACCCCGGTTTGTTCAGTTGTATTTTCCACAATCGCTGCTGGTTCGACGTTGTTACTAAAGACAAAATCTGCATCTCCATCGTTATCCAAATCGCCTAGGGCTAACCCTCGCCCCATGTGGCCGGTAGCCATATATCCATGGTCGTCAAATTTCTTGCGAACCATTTTGCGGTAATTGTTCGCCTCGTTTTTTTCATTAATTAACAAAACTGGTAACTGCAGTAATCGCCCCGAACGTGGATAGTTAATCACGTGTCCGTTGGTGATAAGGATATCTTCGTCACCGTCGTAATCAAAGTCGTAATAGAGTGATCCGAATCCGACAAAGAGTCCTCCGAGCGAGGTGACACCGGTTCGGTCTGAAACATAAGTAAACATGGCCTGTCCGTCGTTGCGATACAAAGCGAATGCTTCCTGTTCATAATTTGCAACCCAGATATCAGGTTTGCCGTCGAGATTGTAGTCGCCGACGTCGATTCCCATACTTCCGTTGGAATTTCCTACGCCGTCAAAAGCAACTGAGTGCAAGGTTCCACGTTCTTCGAATTGTCCAGTACCGTCATTGACATAGAGGAAATTTGCAACGGTATCATTGGCAACATAAATGTCGACGTCACCGTCAAGGTCGTAATCCGCACTCATGACCCCTAATCCTTTACCAAGATCTGTGAGGTTGGCGAATTCCCGAGCATTATAAAAGGTACCATCACCGTTACTGTAGTAGATGTTGTCCGGCAGTGGTTCGAATTCCTTCGGCGGACAGATTTCCCGTTGTGTCGGAGTTGGGCCGTCACAGTAGGGATGATTTTCAAAGGACCAGTTTACATAGTTGCAAACATACAGGTCCAGAAATCCGTCACCGTTATAGTCGGCCCAGGCCCCACTACTACTCCAGAGAGTATTTTCCAGACCTGCAATCTCGTTGACCTCCAGGAACGTTCCATCTCCCTGATTGTGGAACAGTAACAGACCATTCCAACCGGTCAAGACAAAGTCGGGGAATCCGTCATTGTCAAAGTCTCCGACTTGGCACCCATGCGTGTAGAGCGTTTGATTGTCGGTATAACTTTGATTGGTAACGTTTGCAAAGACGGCATCTCCATTGTTGCTGTAGAGTGCTCCCGGAAGCCCGGTGATTTTTTGTTTGTCCTCACCGTCGTATTTTCCACCACCGGGAAAGAAGATGTCCAGAGTGCCATTTAGGTCATAGTCCAGAATGGCAACACCTCCACCAAGCGATTCCAGGATGCTGTTATTGCCGGCCTCTCTACCGTTTCGATATGTGAAGTCGATTCCTGAATCTGGAGTTATTTCATTAAGCAAGATGTTCTTCCCAACCTGATTATCTCCCAGGTTTTCGGTTACGCTTAAATCCGGAAGGATTCCACTAGGATTGTTTTCACCCATCGATTCGTTAACAGCATCGATGCTAGTTAGTTTGTCGAATGGGTCTTCTTCCCTACAGCCCGTGAAGACGACCATTGTGCAAACGCTTAGCAATACGGTGAAGAGGATAGAATTGGGTTTGTTCATAGAATTATCAACGGAATAAAAGGTGGTTCAGGAGTTCTTTCGATTATTAAATACTAGGATTCATCGCCGGAACCATTGTTCTCGGCAGTTTCGGTCGAATCGGCGGTAGTAGGTATTTCGCTCTGTTGCAGCTGCCGAGCCTTAGCTTTTTCAACTTCTGATATAAATCGATCGAGCTGCTGTTGTAGCTTTGGGTCTTCTTTGACTTTGACTTCGTAATACCTTTTCATAAATTCCAGCGTTGGTAGGTAGAGAGAGTCAAGTTGGTAAGCAGAACGCATCCAAATCATTGCTTCCTGCTCCGAGCCGTAGGTCCAGAATTTCTCAGCAATCTCTAGTCGTTGGTCGATGCTTTCTTTCCCACTGCCGATACGTTGTGCAATTTGATTCGCATCCGCCAGATTTTCTTTGACCTCCTCGACATAATCAAAGTGTTCTTGCGCCTTGTTTAGATCTCCCAGGCTTCTCAGTCCCATGGCCATCATATGTCTGGCATCAGTATTACGAGGGTCACGTTTGATAATCGGTTCCAGGATTGCGATCCCTTCTTTAGGTCGATTGGTTTCCACCAGGATTCGTCCCAGCTCAATGGATGCGGACATATGCTCCGGATATTCACTGATTACGACACGAAGGATTTGTTCTGCCTGTTCATCTCGTCCCAGCATTCGCAGACAGTGAGCTTGAGCCGTATACGAATCAACTCGGAAATCAGGGTGTTCTTCAGCCATTTTTAGATACTGAATAGCACGCTCAGTGTCTTTAAGAGTTAACAATACGTCGGCAATGTCGAGTGCTGCCTGATAGTATTCAGGATCGATCTCTAGTGCCTTACGATAGGCCTCCTCAGCTTCCTTGTGATTGAAAAGTGATTTCTCAATTACCCCTTGCAGAAAATGGGGGCGAGCGTCTTCCGGGAAGTCGTTTTGCCAGGCATCCACTAACTGCAGGGCAGCGCTATGTTGTTGGAATTGCAAAAAACCAATGATGTATGCCTCACAAATCTCACGTTCATCGCCGCGAGGGTCGTTAAGTAGTTCAGGTAATTTGGGTTGGGCCAATTCAAGGTTGGCGGCCTGGGCTGCTGCCAAGATTCGTTCACGCTGGATCATGACTGAATCGTAGCCTTCTGCTTCGGCCTGTTCGAGAAAGGCATTCATTTGATCGTAGTCACCGCGTCGCCGCTCCAAACGTGCGGTTAGAAAATGCACTTCAGCTTTATTGGTAAATGGAAATGCCTGTAGGCTATCTACATGACTCTTAGCCAGCTCGAGATTATGGTCACGTAGTGCAGCATGTATGTTACTTAGATGATATTCAGGGTAGTAAACCACGACTCCAATAATCAGTAAGGCAACGGCGGTACCGATTACAACTAGCTTACTAAGGTTGTGAGATTTCTGAGGTGAATGGGAGGGATCACTAGCGGGCTGTTCCGCAGCTTCAGTTGCACCCGCATCTGGTTTCGCCGTGGCAGTGTTTCCCGCCTCCTGTTGATCGACAAACTTCAGATTTTCAGAATTCTGAAGTTTCTGTTCGAATTCTGAATTGTTGTCCGACATTAGCTAGTACTCGCTTTGAGTGTTATTAATACGTGAAGTCGTGATTTAGCGCAGCAATCAATTCCTATTGGCCCGATGAATGGTTGAGGGCTGCGATAGAAATCTACAGCTACCATTTAAACATACGCTACCTACATAAGCTTGATACGACTCAGGGATTGTTTTTGGTCGATTCCTGAGATGGAATAATCGAATTATTCCACCAAATCGCTATATCCGAATATTTAGATAGGCGAGTGTCTTCGAATTGAGCGGTTGCGATATCTAAATCACCATCTTGGTCGAAATCATCGACAACAATGGTTGCATGATTACAGTTACCTTTTTCCAGACTGCGAGGAATAAAATCTCCTTCGCCCGTTTGTTCGAGCCAGATGACAGAATCTAGATCTTCTATCGACACCCCATCAAGAGGGCGGCTTATCAGGCTGCAACAGACAACATCCTGATCGCCGTCATTATCCAGGTCCCCGGCAATTGCTCGATGGATCCCGGGTAAGTTCCCAAGTGTTCTGTGTTCCCATTTTCCTTCACCCAGATTCTCAATAAGATGGGCGGAGTGATACGGAACAATGTAAAAAGTATCGAAGATGTCTCCATTTGTATACAAAATGTCGACGTCCCCATCATTATCGAAATCGGTCAAATCAATACCGGTTGACCCCCAGACAGGACTATTCGCTTCAAATAGGTTTTGGCGTCGAAACGTTCCATCACCTCGGTTAACAAATAATTCAACGGCCTCATGTTCCTGGCTGATAACTGAGACAAAATCTAAATGCCCATCCTGATTTATGTCGATTGTTGGGATGTGAATGACACCGTGTCTGTCATCGATGCGTTGTTTTGAAAATTTTGGAACTCCGTTGACGAGGGCCGTTTGTGTGAGTAGCCAAACGTTTCCGGTATTACGCCAGCCAAATTCGGCAACGATTAAGTCGGATTGGCCATCTCCATTAAAGTCACCAACTTGAATGTCTGTAACGCGTCCAACGTTTTCCAAAAGTAATTCCACAGAGAACGTATCATTGGTGGCTCTGCGAAGCCAAGCGACACTTCCTTTTTCATGATCGCTTGGTAAGAAACTTCCCAGGTCTGCAATCAGAAAATCTGCAATTCCGTCCTGATCAAGGTCCGAAAGCGTACTATGGGACGGGTTGTTGAGAATGGCATGTCGACCTTGAGCAATCTTCTGACCGTCGAACGTCAGTTCAACGACAAGGCCTGTCCTCATTTCACATGCAAGAAGAATCGATTTGTCTAGCAGTTCGGTTTCGGTGGAATCGTACCATGTTAGATTTGAAAAGGCTGGAGGATCGCTCACGGTTAAATTCGAATAGCGATCCAAAATTTTATAATTGGTTCGTTCAAGTGGCAATTGGTGATCTGTGTCGACCGCAAGTGGCGAAGGCATTTCGATCTTATCCGGAGCAAGCGTGCGATAGTATTCAACGACTTCGCCTTTCTTTGGCACTTTCAAATCGTTGCGTCCGGAGGACTCGTACAATTCGAACATTAGCTTGATTTCGGCAAACCACCCGTCTTTAGGGATGGCCGTTGGAGGTGGTGGGGCGTGGCAGTCCCCGCAGAAATGGTTCACCTCGGCGGCAATTCGCTCCAAGTCCAAATCACCGTTTGGTCGCGGGGAGTCGAGCTGACGAAAGTCAATATCGATGCGAGCATTTTTGTCATTATCACAACCTGCTACGAAACATAAAGAGATGCCAAGTACAAGTAGTAGCATAAGCGTCGAATGCGAAAGCGGTTGGTTATCTATTTGCCGTTTTTGAAACATTGTCGTGAATGAAAAAAGATTGAACCATAGTGCTCTATATTGTGGAAGCCGTAAAATTCACAGACTCAATGTTAGTAACATAGCAACATTGGTAGTGTGCGAAAATGTCGGCTTAATATATGAATAGTACGTCTCGGATGGTCTTATAGGTTGCTTCAAGCCATAATGAATGGGCTGTTTTTCCAGTAAAAGTGGCTTTCATTTCAAATTCACGGATTTTTTGGGATTTGAGGTGATATGTTTTTAGTGAAGGTATACCTGAGAGGCATACTTTCCAAGACAAGGAAATCAAGTTCAGGTTTTAACATCAATGTTTTCCAAGAATTTACTAAACAATATCTGGGTATTCCTATTCAGTAGCCTTCTTTCGACAGTGTCTGCTGATGACGGCTTACTTAAGTATCCTGTCAGTGTGACGACCAGCGAGACCAGCGTTTATGTTGCGGACCGACAGTTGCCGGGAGTTTGGGTCATAGCCGATGGTAAACCCAAGGTTTTTCATCAGGCCACCAAGAAGTTTGGGACGCCATTAAATGCGATACGTTGTTTAGCGATCGATGGTAACGGGCGTCTTCTTGCTGGGGATAGCGCTACACGAGATATTTACAGGTTTAATGCTCAAGGTGTTCCAGTCGCAGTCACTGGTGGAAAGATTGGTATCCCTATGGGCATGGCAGTTGATTCCGAGGGAATAATCTATGTGTCTGATCTCGAATTGCATCGCATTGTTAAAGTTGCAGCAGACGGTTCGGTTACTGAATTTGCTAAAGTTCAAGGTCCGGCCGGATTAAGCTTTGATGCTGAGGGCAATCTTTACGTGGCATCAAGAGCGGCCGAGCGATTGTTTAAAATTACTTCGGATGCGACAGTAAAAGCGGTCGAGGGAGCTAGTGAAATTCGATTCGCTCAGGATGTGGCTGTTGATACGAACGGACGCATCTTGGTAACCGACGGATACGGTAAGTCGATCTGGAACTTTGCAGGCGGGGGAACACGCATTGTGGAAGGTGACCCGTTGGTCCATCCTGTCGGAATTTCATCCTCCGCTGCCGGCACGTATGTTGTTGATCCCCGAGGTAAAGGGTTGCTGCAATTGAATGATGGAAGTGTTTCGTCGCTTTTGTCTGAATGAGTTACTCAGTATTACGGATGGAATTCTGGTATTTCTGCGACTTCTGTTCCATCTATCATACCCTGAACAAAGTTGGCGACATTTTTAATCGCGATTTCGATTAACGCCTTCCCGTTTTCGGCCGTGGCAAACAGTGGCTCTTTGTCCTGTTGGTCATGCATCGCATCATGCCGAACATTCTCCGGGAACGCAGCCATCGCGAAGGCGGTTTCAAATTCCTGTGCATGCCCGGGAAAACGATTTGTTTTCAGGTATGGCGAGGCCTCCTCCGGAGTTATGAAGTCCCAGTAAGACTTAAACTGAAGATTGATTTCTAGGCGTTGTAAGAACTGCCCCCACATTCCCTGACAGGGAGCAATGTTACCCCCGTGGCCATTAAGTACCAGAATGTTGGTGAAACCCGCATCATGCATGGAACGCACGGTATCGAACAGTACACTAAGCCAGCTACCTGGAAGAGCTGTCAGAGTCCCAATATGTCGCATGTGATGTTCGCTGATTCCAATATTCATACAAGGGGCAACGATCACGTGTGGAGCCAGTTTACTTGCAATTGCTGTACTGAGGTGCATGATACTGGCATAGTCGTGTTCCATCGCCAGATGCTCAAGATGTTGTTCGGTTGCAGCGACCGGAATAATGCATGCTTTCAGTTCACCTGCCTGCATCCGTTCACGAAATTCCCGGCGAGTGTGTTTTCCTAGAAGAGCCTTTTGGGGGTATTCAAGTGTCATGTTGATAGAGCAATAAGATAGAGTGGATGGGAGACGTGATTACTCGACTTCGGAGTCAGCGATGACAGCAGCATCAATCGCGTCTGCCAGTTGTAAAGCTTCCTTAATTGCTTTGCGCATCAATTCAGTTTCATTGTCACCGGTGTAAAGGTCATTGGTTAGATAAGCGCTATAGATACGAGATGTTGCGGCGAGCAGGTGTCCTTCAGACTCTTGAAGTTGCACATATGATTTGGCCATCGTTCATTCCTTTATCTTCTAAAATATGGAGGCTTCTCTTCATTTTAGCGTTTTGCCCTTCCAATTGCAGGATTAGCATGTGACCTGCTTTTCCATGCGAGCTAACAGCGTTATCATAGCCTGAAGTAAGTCAGGATTTTAACTGAATAAACTTATGCGATGTTCAACGCTTGAATTCATCAACATCGAGCAAAAGAACGTCGAGTCAGTCATCAATAATAAGGATTGGATCGTATGTCGGAAATGCGTACAGAACGGGATTCCATGGGAGACGTGCAGGTACCGGCTCAGGCCTACTACGGTGCCCAGACGCAACGAGCTGTCGAGAATTTTCCAGTATCAGGTTGGTCGCTTGCTCCAGGTTTGATTCATGCTATGGGACTAGTGAAGTATGCGTGTGGTGTTGCCAATCGCGATTTAGGCAAGTTAACCAACACTGGAAAGAATCGTTTAGATGATAGACAGGTTGAATCGATGCTGGCTGCATGCCGCGAAGTTTCGGAAGGCCGCTTGGACAGTGAGTTTCCTGTAGACGTGTTCCAAACCGGTTCTGGTACTTCCAGCAACATGAATGTAAACGAAGTTATCGCGAATCGGGCGATTGAAATTCATGGTGGTGATCGTTTTGAGGCAGAAAAACAAATCCATCCTAATGACCACGTCAATATGGGACAAAGTACCAATGACACGTTTCCTACGGCTATTCACGTAGCCGTGGGGGTGGCAATCGAAAAACAATTGCTTCCGGCGTTAATACGATTTGCAGCTTCATTACGAAAAAAAGCTGATCAGTGGGATCAGATTATCAAGATTGGCCGTACACACCTCATGGATGCCACTCCGTTGCGTCTTGGTCAGGAAGTAGGTGGCTTTGCTCGTCAAATTGAACTATCGATTGAACGCGCCAAGCAGGCTCGCGACGCCGTGTTGGAACTACCTGTGGGTGGAACCGCTGTTGGATCAGGGATTAACACACACCCGGAATTTGGTGGTCGCGTTTCAGCAGTCATTGCCGAACAGACGGGGATCCCGTTTGTGGAAGCGGTTGACCATTTTGAAGCGAATGCTCAACGAGATGGTCTTGTTGATAGCCATGGAGGATTAACGACCATTGCCAATACTCTTTTTAACGTAGCCAATAATATTCGTTGGCTGGGTTCGGGACCGAGGTGCGGATTTTTTGAATTAAAGTTGCCAAGTCGACAGCCCGGTAGCTCGATTATGCCGGGAAAAGTCAATCCAGTAATGTGCGAAAGTATGATGCAGGTGGCGGCGCGAGTCATTGGCAATGGTCAAACGATAACAATGAGTGGTGCTGCCGGTGGTAATTTCCAACTCAACATTATGATGCCTGTAATGGGGCATGTGATGCTTGAAAGTGTCGAATTGCTTAGTTCTTCCATCGAGTCGTTCATTGATTTTCTCGTCGAAGAGATGGAGGCGAATGAGGAGGCCTGTAATGGGGCTGTCGAGCAAAGCTTGTCGATGGTGACCAGTCTGAACCCCTATATTGGGTATGAAAAAGCTTCGAAGTTGGCAAAAGAGGCGTTTGTCAGTGGTGAAACGATCCGTGAGCTCTGTAAGGCTCAGGAAATCCTTCCGGATGAGGATTTGACGGAAGCATTGGATCCAATGCGAATGACTGAACCACAGGAGTAATCTAATTATAAAAGAGGTGGTTCTCGGGCTGAAATCCCCCTTTTTACTTATTTTTTTCAAACACCTGCCATTTGGCCTTTCGTCATATTTGATTTATTTTATCATTACGGACTTAATCCTGAGATGCGCTGTTTTTATGCGCATATACTGCTGTTTAAGTGGTAGGGTTTGACTAAGTCAAACAGTCGTAAGCTGACGTGTTGTCAGACTAAATATAAGAATCATTAATAAGTTTGTTTTACATTAGGTTGGAATCAGCAAATGAAGCTGGAAGACGTAAGAAACATTGGTATCTCAGCACACATTGACTCGGGTAAAACCACGCTGAGTGAACGAATTCTTTTCTATAGTGGTCGTATTCACAAGGTCCAGGAAGTTCGTGGTGAAGGTGATGGTGCCACGATGGACCATATGGAACTTGAAAAAGAACGTGGTATTACGATTACCAGTGCAGCAACGACAGTTGAGTGGGAAGGAAAAACCGTCAATCTAATCGATACGCCTGGGCACGTTGACTTTACAGTCGAAGTCGAACGTAGTTTACGCGTGCTAGACGGTGCGGTACTTGTACTTTGTGCGGTTGGTGGAGTACAGGCTCAGTCTTTGACCGTTGACCGTCAAATGAAACGATATAAAGTACCTCGTTTGGCTTTTATCAATAAAATGGATAGAACCGGTGCTGAACCCCACCGTGTCTGCTCTGAAATCGCAGAAAAGCTGGGTGACTCCCCCATCCTTATGCAGCTGCCGATTGGCGAAGGGGATGACTTTGAAGGGGTGATTGACCTGATCAAAATGAAGGCGCTTTATTTCGATGGATCGAATGGTGAAACAGTTCGAGAAGAGGACATTCCAGCTGAATTGCAGGAAGAAGCTCAGAACTACCGTGCTGAAATGATTGAGAGCATTTCCATGGGCAGTGAAGCGATGATGGAATTAGTCCTTGAAGGTGAAGAGCCTAGTGAAGAAATGATTCACACCACGCTTCGTTCGATTGTTCTGAATCGTGAGGCGACTCCGGTATTCATGGGAACAGCTTTTAAGAACAAAGGCGTTCAACCATTGCTTGATGCAGTAAACCGATATCTACCTTCACCGCTTGATCGTTCGGTCGAAGCAAATAAAGCTGGTGATGAGGAAGATAAGCTAGCATTAGAACCGGATCCTTCCAAACCATTTGTCGGGATGGCTTTCAAAATTGTTGAAGACCCATTCGGACAGTTGACGTTTACCCGAATCTATCAGGGAACGATTCGCAAAGGCGAAACTTACATCAATCAGCGTACTGGTCGTAAGGACCGTTTTTCGCGTATCGTGCGGATGCACTCGGAAAAACGTGAAGAAATTGATGAAGCAACAGCAGGTGACATTGTCGCAGTCATGGGAATCGACTGTGCAAGTGGTGACACTTACTGTGACGAACAAAAGTACTGTACTCTGGAAAATATCTTTGTCGCAGATCCTGTGATTACCATGGCGGTCAACGTCCCCAACCGGAGTGATGCTGACAAATTGGGGAAAGCGTTGCAGCGATTCCGTAAAGAAGATCCGACGTTCCACGTTAGTACGGACGAAGAGACTAACGAAGTGTTGATTGCCGGAATGGGGGAACTGCATCTGGAAGTTTATATCGAACGTATTCGTCGTGAATACGGTGTCGAGGTTGAAGTTGGGGCCCCCAAGGTGAGTTACCGGGAAGCACCAACGATTGCAAAGGAATTCAACTACAAGCATAAGAAACAGACCGGGGGTTCCGGTCAGTTCGCTCACATTGTCGGCTCACTTGAGCCAATGGATGTGGATGGTGACGATACCTTCGAATTCGAAGAAAATATTGTCGGGGGACGTATTCCTAAGCAATATATTCCATCGGTCGAAAAAGGATTTCGGGAAGCTTGTAACCGGGGCCCACTGGCTCGCTATCCTGTCGTTGGAGTTAAAGTCATACTGGACGACGGTTCATACCATGAAGTGGATAGTTCGGACAAAGCATTTCAGACTGCAGCCGGAGGTTGTTTCCGCCAAACGTTTGTTGAAGCGAAGCCAGCGATTCTGGAACCGATGATGAAAATGGAAGTTGAAGTGCCGGAAGATTTCCAAGGTACGGTTGTTGGTGACCTGATTAGTCGCCGGGGCTTAGTTAATAACACGGAAGCACGCGAAAAAGTATCTACGATTTTGGCAGAAGTACCACTGGTAGAAACCTTTGGTTATGCAACAGACCTTCGTTCGATGACAAAGGGGCAGGGTACATTCTCGATGGAGTTGTCCAAGTATATGAAGGTACCGGCAGCCACGCAGCAAGAGATTATTAAAACCCGTGCCGAAGAATGGGCTAATCGAAAGTAGTCAATTCGGTTTGTCAAACTGCATATGAAAACTCCGCTGTGTTTAACAGCGGAGTTTTTTTGTGTCTTGGATGTCGCGGCCTTGTGGTTTAGACGTTGAAGATGGATTCCACGTTGCCTCTGAGAATGCGTTGCCCGAATGCGACAGCTCGTTCTTCGCTCCAACGGCGGTCGATAACGTATCGCTCTGCCAGTACTTTGGCCAGAATTCGTTTGTACATGGCAAACTTTGGCAAGGCAAACTCTAGCTTGTACATGTCGCTGTAGTAGCCAATTTGTTTAGTTTGAGGCACCGCTTCCAGTCTGGCTGCCGTGTCATGTTCAATAAACGTTGGTGTGTTGCTGTACCACCAATGACCATTGGTAATAACATTCGGGAAGATCCATGAATAGCTTGCGAGTTCCTGGTTAGTGACGCTGGCTAAAACGGATACAGGAAACTTAACTGCAGGAAAAGCATTGAATAGATCTGCATATTGAATAAGTGATACGCGACTGTCATACAAATCCATTCCCTGGAATACGCCTCCGGGATAGACCGAACGATTTACACCGATCATCAAATCAAAAGGTAGCTTGAACTCATCACACAATTCAGCCAGTTTCCAAAAAACCCAACAGGCCATCGTTTCCTTGTGTTCAGCCGCGACTGATTCGCCATCTTTCTTGATTTGTTCGAGTGCATTTTCGGCGGCACTAAAGTCAATTTCAGTTGGCACAAACCAGGGTGGAAGAGAGATAGCACAGGCTTTGGCATTTGCACGTGTAAAGTGAGTGAACAAGTGTTCGAGACACTGCGTTAATGACCCTAGCGATTCCAGGGAGATATTGGTGCATATTTCCAGCCGTTCTCGTACAGTGGGCTTGGATAGATGAAAAACTAAATCATCAGTTCTTAGGCATGGAATGTAAATGGATGTATCAAATCCTTCGAGGGGATCGTCAAAGTCATTGGTCAGGAACACCGCGTCGATCCCCGACTGCTTTAGCACTTGCTTTGACCAATCCGTTTGATCCATTTTTCTTTGTGCGGCATCGAAAACGGATTCCCAATTCGAACTATCAATGACTTCTCCTTCAAATCCGAAGAATTCCTGACACATTTCAATTAACCAACTGTATTGAATTGTGTTTTGAATCGGTTCGAGGTTATTTAACAGTATCCCGACTTTTTCCCGGGGTGTAATCTCCGGGGCTTCGATTGCCTGTCGAGCTAACCCCGCCGAATGAGCTAATTCTGTATAGTAGTGATAACCTAGAATTTCGGAGAGATCTTTGGAGGCTGGACTGAGGGCGTCAATGTGAGTGTGAGGGTCGATCAGGACCAGGCTGTTGAGCTGTTCGAATAGTCTGTTGCGGAGATCCGTTGACATATATTGGTAATCCTTTGTGATTCTCGGGCCCATTAAATTGATGCGGGCTATAGTCAATTTAACTCAGGAACCGTAATCAGGTAAGCCTGCCAATTCCTGGCAAGGTTGATTTGGAAACAATATGCAAGCACGTTAAAATAAGAGATTAATGAAGAGACTAGATGCGGTTTTAATGACAAAGGCGAAGCTGAATGAAACGTCTTATTGTATTGGTTAGTTTTTCTTGCTTAGCCTCCTTTTCCGTCCCAGTCTGGGGGCAAGAGAAAGAGGCTCCGCCTGAACAGGGCCAAAAGATTGATTTTGCCAAAACTATACAGCCGATTCTCAGGGCCAGTTGTTATTCCTGTCACGGTAGCGATGCCCAGGAAGGGGGCTTGCGACTTGATAACAGATCGCGAGCCTTTGCGGGTGGTGATAATGGAAAAGCCATTATTGCCGGAGAAATTAAGTCCGGCCTTTTATTAACCCTGATCAAGGGAAGTGACGAAGACTTAGGGCGTATGCCACCTGAAGGTGAAGGGACTCCTCTAACAGAAGATCAGATCAGCTTAGTTGAAAACTGGATTGCTCAGGGGGCGGAATGGCCCGATTCCGCTGACATCGCCATCACATCAGACCATTGGTCATTTCAGCCACTTAGCCGTCCGGCAATACCTGAGGTAAAGGGAAAGGACTGGATTCGTAATCCGATAGATCAGTTTGTTCTTGCCCGATTGGAGTCCGAGGGCATCAGGCCTTCTCAACGAGCTTCTCGAAGTACGCTGATAAGGCGAGTCTATCTTGACTTGTTAGGATTATTGCCATCTGCGCAAGAAGTTGAGCAGTATCTCAACGACCAACGTATCGACGCTTATCAACAGATGGTGAATGGGGCGTTGCAGTCATCTCACTATGGAGAACGATGGGGACGGCATTGGTTGGATTTAGCTAGATATGCCGACAGTGACGGCTATGAAAAGGACAGGGCACGGCCATACGCCTGGCGCTACCGAGATTGGGTGATAAATTCACTCAATGCAGATTTGCCTTTTGATCAGTTTACGGTGGCTCAGATTGCTGGTGATATGTTGCCGGAGGCATCTGTGTCTCAGAGAGTCGCCAGTGGATTTCACCGGAATACGCTTCATAACACAGAGGGAGGTACGGATCAGGAGGAAGATCGAGTTAAAAAGACGGTGGATAGAACTAATACTTATGGGGCGATTTGGTTGGGGCTGACCGTTGGTTGCGCGCAATGTCATAGTCATAAATACGACCCTGTCAGTCACCGGGAGTATTATCAGTTGTACTCATTTTTTAACAGTATGAATGAGCAGGATGTTGCAGCACCCACTATATCTGAAGCAGCTACTTATGATGAACAACTGGCTGTTTATACAGCTGAACACGAAAAGCTGGTAAAAGCGAGAATGCAGTATGAAGTTGACCAACTTCCAACAGCACTTGGCAAGTGGTTAGAGGTTGATGCAGATTTGATATACCAATGGCGACCTCTGACAAATGCCATGATGACAAGCCATCATCCATCTACCTTTAAACTACTTGCTGACGGTTCTGTACTGGTGGAAGGGGAGAATATTCGCTCAGACATCTATACGGTTACTTCAACTGCCAACTCGCTGTCAGGAATTAGGCTGGAAGTACTGCCTGATGACAGCTTGCCCAGCAAGGGCCCCGGCAGAGCTGAAAACGGGAACTTTGTACTTACCAATCTTCAGGTTTTAGTTCGCCAAGTTGGAACAGATGGTGAATTTACACCGATTAAAATAGGTCGGGCAACGGCCGACTTCTCTCAGAATAACTGGGAGGTCGCCAAGGCGATTAATGAAAATCAGGACGATGGTTGGGCAGTATCGCCTGAAATTGGAAAACGTCATGTTGCAGTCTTTCAGTTGGATGATGTCATTTCATTCGAGACAGGAGTTGAATTCCAGGTTGTGCTTCATCAGAAGTATGAGACCGGAGCGACCCACAACATTGGTCGGTTTCGTCTGACCACGACAGATTTCGATGGTGTTTTAGCTCTTGAGGGAACGCCCGGAAATGTATTGGAAGCAATCGCTGCTGATCCCCGAAATGACGAACAGAATAAAGTCTTGCTGGATTACTACAAGCATATCGACGAATCTTACAAGCAGCTTGTTCAAGCTGAGAAAGAGCATGAAAGTAAATCACCTCCGATGCCTGGGACAAAGGCACAAAGTGTTGTCGAATTGGAAAAACCACGTCAGGCCAACATCCATTTACGAGGAAATTTCTTAACCAAGGGGGAGGCTGTAGCAACGCTGGGACTGGACATACTACCATCTGTTCAGGCCGAGGGTGACCAATTGAATCGACTAGACTTGGCAAATTGGACCGTTTCAAAAGAGAATCCTCTGACGGCCCGAGTAACGGTAAATCGAGTTTGGCAAAGGTATTTCGGACGTGGGATTGTTGAGACGAGTGATGATTTTGGCATCCAGGGATCTGAACCTACTTACCCCGGACTATTAGATTGGCTGGCTACGGAGTTTCGGGATAAAGGTTGGAGCCTGAAAGATTTGCATCGGCTGATTCTCAATAGCGCAGTTTATCAACAACAGTCTGCGCACCGAGAGGATTTAGCGGAAATTGATCCGGATAATGAATTGTTAGCAAGACAGTATCGATCACGGGTGGAAGCAGAGATTATCCGTGACCTTGCACTGAAAGCCAGTGGGTTGCTGGCAGATAGGATCGGCGGTCCGAGTGTCCGTCCACCGCAACCTTCCGAGTACTCGGCATTGACTTATGCCAACAGTGCCAAATGGCAAACGAGTGAAGGAGACAATAGATATCGTCGAGGATTGTACACGTTTTTCCAACGAACCAGTCCTTACCCGATGCTAATGACATTTGATGCTCCGGACTCCAATACCTGTATTACACGTCGTTCTCGAAGTAACACTCCGTTGCAAGCACTAACGATTTGGAATGATGTGGTTTTCACTGAGTGTGCACAGCATCTCGGTCGTCGTATCGTCGACGAGGTAAAAGTTAGTGGTAAATCTGACGAGGATATTAAGCAACGAGTCAATCACGTATTTTTGACTTGCTTGTCGCGAAGGCCGACACGCCCAGAGATGGTGGCTGTGACTTCATTTTACAAAAGCCAAGTGGAGCGTATGGCCGAGGACGAACAGGCAGCTCGAGATGTTTTGGGCCAGGCTCCGATGCCGGAAGCGGCAAGTTTGGCAGAGACCGCGTCGTGGGTGGCTGTGGCACGTGTTTTGTTAAATACGGATGAATTCATCACCAAAGAATAGGGATTGGAGTCGAATCTGGTCCTCATGGAAAAGATAATGGATATTACGAACGAATTAAGACAACAGAGTCGTCGCGATTTTTTTACGTCAGCCTCGAGTGGATTAGGAGGGCTCGCCTTAGCCTCGTTGCTCAAGGATGATGGCATCGTTCACGGTGCTGAAGCCAATCCGTTAATACCGAAGTTTGGCCATTTTGCTCCACAGGCCAAGCGTTGTATCTTTGTATTTCTTGCCGGTGCACCGAGCCATGTCGATCTGTATGATCCTAAACCTGTATTGCAGCAACGTCATGGACAGGGATTGCCTAAAGAGCTTACTGAAAAGGTTCGGTTTGCCTTTATCAAGAAGGAAAGTGCGATTTTGATGGGGAGTGATCGTAAGTTTCGTCCTCATGGTGAATGTGGCATGGAACTGTCAGACGTCCTGCCTCATATAGGCTCATGTGCCGATGATATCGCCCTTGTACGTTCGATGCATACCGATGCCTTCAATCATCATCCAGCGCAGCTGATGATGACTACAGGCGTTCCGCGGTTTGGCCGACCTAGTATGGGATCCTGGCTGACCTATGGATTGGGTTGTGAAACGAATGACCTTCCGGCGTATGTGGTATTGTCTGCCGGCCGTGGAAGCTCAGGTGGAGTTTCCAATTGGACGAGTGGCTTTTTGCCATCGACGTATGAAGGGGTGGTTTTTCGAGGAGATGGTGAACCAGTCTTGAATCTAAATACGCCCAACGGATATTCGCGTGATATGCAGAAAGATTCATTGGGGCTGATTAATTCTCTTAATCGAATTCGTTTGGAGCAACAGAAAGATACTGAAATAGCGAGTCGAATTAACTCGTATGAACTGGCCTTTCGAATGCAAAAGGCGGCTCCTGAATTAATAGAGTTAAACGCTGAAACGCAGGAAACGCTAGACCTTTATGGGGTTGGGCGAAAGGAGCCGGAGAAAACGAATTTTCGAGGTGGGGGAGCTAATGTTTATGGTCAGTTCTCACGTAACTGCCTGTTAGCTCGTCGTTTGCTAGAACGTGGTGTTCGATTCGTCACGCTGATGCACGCTTCATGGGATCATCACAGTAATCTTAGTGAAGAAATTTCATATAATGCCGGGATGCTCGATCAGCCTGTTGCCGGGTTGCTCAAGGATTTGAAGCGACGGGGAATGTTGGATGACACGCTCGTCATCTGTGCGGGTGAGTTCGGTCGTACACCACTTGGTGAAAACCGGGGTGGAAATAAACAAAATACGGGGCGAGATCATCATCCTTACGCCTATAGTTTATGGATGGCAGGAGGTGGCATCCAAGGTGGGCAGGTTGTTGGCAAGACTGACGATATCGGTTGGGCACCAGTGGAAGATGCTGTCCATGTTAATGACTTTCATGCCACGGCGCTTAAACTATTTGGCTTTGATCATCATCGATTAGTCCATGAATTTAAAGGACTTAACGTCCGTTTAACAGATCAGGGCGGGAAAGTCGTCGAAAAACTGATCGCTTAGGTAGTCAACGGCGGTGTTGATTGAGAAAACCGATCGATTAGTTCTTTTGTCAGTTCTAATCCGGAGTCATTGTGTAGCCACCAGCTTTGTAGACGTGCTCGCCGTATAACTCCCTTTTCCAATTGTAAGTCTAATACCGTATGTTCCCACGTGATTGACGTTTCAGAGTAATCCTGAACCAGGGTATTCATTAAATCTGTTGGATGGACAATCTCGAGATAGGAAATGGAAGAACTTAGCTGAACAAGTATCGCTTTGGCATTCAAGACACTATCTGCTGGCTCCCATTGTCCCTCTTCTGTCAACGCTCTTGCTGCCAGTGTATTGACCAGTTTTGTAGAGGTGCGAATCGGGCAGCGGCTGTCAAGTAAGTCTGTTTGGAGTGAAATGATCGTTTCAATCCCCGTGGCCTCACGGTGCTCAAGCATCCGCCAGTAGAGTTGTGGAGTAGCCTGACGTTGTGAGTGACTGCTGTAAAGAGTGATCAGGTCATCTCCTCGATGGTAAGCTTCGGCAACCAACTCTTTTTCGAGTCCCATCTTCATTTGAACAAATTGGTTATGTGACAGCCTTTGCTGGTAAGCGGTTGTGTTTTGAAGTCCTACCTGAGGTGACTCAAGGTTTATATCACATTGGAGGTTGCCAGCACGAAGCGAAGCATTGGGTTGGTCGATGTGCCACATGCGTTTCGTAATTAAACGGAGACAGAGTTTACTGATTAAATGCAGAATTGAATTATGTTTCAAAGTGGAAGACTGTACAAGCATACAAAGGGATGCAGGTCACATTGTGGGCGCATAAAATAACCCCGCCGAATGCCAGAGCATTGCGGCGGGGCCGGAACAGAGAAGAGGCCAATTGTTAACACGATTTACGATGGAAGCCATATGCATGGCTGGGGAATTCCATAACTGTTAGTAACAGTCCCGTGTAACAAAGGAATCTAATTTGATATTAACAACTGCAGTTCCAATGTCCAGTTTTATGTGAAAAAAATACAGCCCTTTGAAGCCGAGTGGAGATTGTAAGTCTTAATGTGCCGAGGCATTCTTCTTAACATGGGAAGGCTAGTATTCGATGAGGTATATTGGACATTTGGTTCTCAATTATGTTGAGTTGTACTGCAAAAAAACGATAGACGAGGAGAAAAGAATTTTCATGAGTTTAGAAGAGTTGGCAATCACAGCAGCCAGACAAGCTGGACAGCTTTTGGCCGCGATGCAAGATTCGATTAATCCACGCGAAAAGGCCCCTAAGGATTTAGTGACTGAGGCCGATGTTGCATCTCAAAAACGAATCCTCGAGATTCTTACGGCTGAGCGTCCAACGGACAACTTTCTAGGAGAGGAAGATTTATCGGAAGAGGCCGATCTGCCTGGGTTGGATCGAACCGTTGGTGCCGAGGCGGACTTGAAGCAGTTAGAATATTGTTGGGTAATCGACCCGCTTGATGGTACAGCTAACTACGTACATAAATTGCAGACTTATAGTGTCTCCATAGCTCTGTTGAATTATGGAGAGCCAATAGTTGCGGCTGTTTATGATCCAGTCATGGATGATTGTTATAGTGCTACTCGGGGCAAAGGCGCCAGGGTTAATGGCAAGCCAATCGAGCATAGTGGCGTGGAGCAATTGTCTCGTTCGTTGATCGCCGCCAGTTTCTCAGCAGGCGTACAACGAGGGTCACCAGAAGTCGACCGGTGGGTCGAGATGCTTTATGAGTGTCAGGCGTTAAGGCGGCTTGGATCAGCAGCGTTGAATTTGTGCTATGTTGCTCAGGGCGGCTTAGACGGATACTGGGCAACAAGTGTCAAGATTTGGGATATTGCGGCAGGCATCCTTGTAGTTAGGGAAGCTGGGGGGACTGTGACGTCTATAGATGGTGGGCCATTGAATATTCAGGAAGCAAAGTTTATTGCAGCAGCGACTGAAAATCTGCATGAACAGATGATTGACGTGCTCAACCGAGCTTAATCTGAGTAGGATTTCCCGATTTCTCATTGATAACCTGACTTGCCAATTTAAAATGGAAGTACTTGCTGAGGCAGGTCTTTTCTTACAAGTTATTAGAGTTAGCCAATGCGACATTGGAACCATAAAAGCGATCATGCGCACGTGTTATGCGCACTCTCTCGTGTCTACGACGCCGTAGGTTCGCCAGCAGTTTTTAAGCTGAGTTGGTTCTGTCTTCTGATATTTTTTCTTTTTTTGGGGTCCGCTGTTACTTTTGGGCAGCAGGAAGAGGGAAGCGTAGATACTGCAGATGAATCTATTGGGGTTGTTCGTAAGGCACCCACGGAGATTGTGTTATTACGTGATAAAAACGGAAATTTAGTCAAGGTAGCTACGAATCTTTCGCTGGAAGAATACTTACGTGTATACAATCAGCAAAACGACGTAGAGGATGATAATACACCTCCGGCTTTTGCGATCGATCAGGCAATTTATACGGGACAGGCCTCAACGTCGCACTTGATGTTTACGGCAGAATTTCGAGTACAGTTAAAACAGTCTGCTCAGGAACAGTGGGTGAAGGTTCCTCTGCGGCTTGCTCAGTCGGTAATGAGAGCTGCTCCTAAGTACTCTGGGAATGGAGAATTCTTTGTGACATGGGACTCTCAGTTAGGGCACATTATTTGGTTGCGAGGTGAAATCAATAGTTCGCATATTATCACATTCAATCTCACTCGCCCTTTGCGGCAAACCGGACAAGTGACCGAACTTGTATTACAAACGCCAGTTACTCGGAGTCAATTTAGACAGCTTATCGTCCCGGTTAGTCGGGCTCAGGCGATTGCAGGTGACTTAGATGTCCGAACAGCGAATAGTGGGAATTCGACGACTTCATTTAGCTTTGACTTTCAGATCGACGAACTTGTCGTTGGGTGGAGTGCTTCTAATGCGATATCATCTCAGCCACTGTCGAGGATTCAGGCCACGGTGGAAACAAGTTTTGCAGTTCACCAAAATCAAAACATCAGTGCTCGCGGGGTTCTCAATGTTTCAGGGTTAGGTGGAAATGTGACCGACTTTGAAGTGATGTTGCCTCATGGGATGACATTACTGGATTTGCCGAGCCAAACTTTCCGTGTTTCACGTGTTACGATCTCCAATGGACAATCGGCGAAAGAACGTGAGAAAGTTCGAGTGAGTATTGTGCGTCCACAGCCAAACATTTCAGTGATTCTCGAAGCTCAATCGGCCAAAGATACCATTCCACCTGACGCTAGCCAGTCTTTTCAGGGGTTTGAGGTGGTTGATGCCGTTAAGCAATCCGGCAAGTTATCGATTAGCACAACGTCCAACTGGGACGTTGCCTGGCAGTTGAGTGGGGATATGCGACGTACACCTCGAGTTTTTGATGCTTCTGACAGCCTTGGAATTCAACAGTTTGATTTCGAGTACTACAACGTGGCTTATACAATTGTTGGCGTGCTACAAGAACGTGAAAATCAGTTTCGAGTAGTGCCGACGTATTTGTTAGAAGTATCTCCATCTCAAATTCGTATGACGACAACTCTACGATGTGTCTATTCAGGTTCGGGGCAGTATCAGATCTCTGGTGACTGGCCCGGTTGGGAATTAGATCAGGTTTTTCAGAATGTCGACGAATCGCTTCAACTGGTAAATGCGCAAATCATCGATGGGAAGTTGACATTTAAGGTTTCAACGGTCGAACCCGATTCACGAGGGGAATTCGATGTAATCATCCGGTCAAGGCGTCAACTGTCTGACGGAACGGCTGAGGTTGAGCAGGTATTGAATCTCCTCGTGCCTCAGGTGAATGTTTCCAGCGAAAAGAATGCAGATATCTTGCAAGGAGCACAAACCGTTATTTTGCAGCCTGCCGACAATGTTGAATTGATTCCGGACAGTGAAAAAATTGAAGGTTTGTTAGTAGGCAGCTTGAGTGATATCTCGGAGGCGGAATTGCCAGATTATCAGCAAACGCCGTTGGTCTTCAACTCTTTACCGAATCGAGCAGAAGGTGAGGCCATTAGGGTAGTGGGGAGTGTCGGGACGCGTAAACGAAGTGTATTAGTGGCATCAAGTACGTCGATACAACTGGAAGAAAAATTTGCATCATTTGAGCAGGTGCTGGACTATCAAATCGCCTATGAATCCATCCGCCAGATTACATTGACAGTGCCAGGGATCGTGCGACGCCCTGAAAACCTTCGGGTATTTCTGCAGGTAGATGATTCAACAGGAGAAGACAGTGGGCCGGGTAGTGTTTTACCGTGGAGTATTGTACCTAGTTCCATACAGACGGACGAAGTTCGGGAGAAACTAGAGATTGAACAGGTAACCGTCGACCTATTAGCGGATTACCGGGGCTCTTTGCGTCTCGTACTCAGATATCAGGAACAGTTGCCGTTACTTTTGGCAGACTCATCTCAGCGTGTTAATTTCCTTCTTGTGTCACCCATTACGGATGAGATTCGATTGGTGCAGAACCAGGTGACGATAAACACGCAAGATATCTTCGTAAGTGAGCCAGCCGGAGATGTCTGGCAGGTGATACGGGGGGTCGCTATGGAGGATACCGGTGGCGATAGCTTGAGATTACAGGCATCCGAGGGTACAACGAGTCTTCCCGTTCAGATGCGAATGCGTAGGGACGTGACACGCACGTCTACCTTAATTCAACGAAGGTGGGTACAAACGGCGCTCCTAAACGGGCAGTGTAGAGAGCGGTTGTCGATGTTAATCCGTACGAATGAAACGGATTTAAATATGCAATTTCCGGTCGGTGAAATTGACCAGGCGACATTGATTGTGGCTGTCAACAATCAACGTGTGCCAGTTGAACAAGTGGTTTTAGATGCCCAGGGCCAACTGACCGTCCGACTGGCATCTTCCAGTATTGAATCGGAATATCGGGTCGAATGCTGGTATATGCGAGCCGGCTTTGACGCAAGTCGATTGGACCTCCTCTTACCTCAGATCGTGAATTCCAAGATGAGCGGTTCGACTTATTGGCAGGTGGTTACTACCATTGATCAGCATTTGCTGGGTACTCCTCAGGGCTGGACTCCCGAATATGGTTGGGTGTGGTCCGGGTTATACTGGTTTCGAAATTCAATCCTCGAGCAATCAGACCTTGAGTCATGGGTAGGAGTCAATTCTCAGTTGACTTTACCCGAAAACACGAACCAGTATTTACTATCCACAGTGGGGGAAGTTGAAGTCCTATCGGCAGCTGTGACCAGTCGCTCTACTCTGTTAATGTTTTTGTCGGGTTTGGTACTGCTCGTCGGGTTAGCGATTCTTCGCTTACGCTTCATGCAGCAGCCAATAGTGGTCTTTGGTGTTGGGCTTTTCGCGGCAATCGCCGCTGCTTGGTTTCCAGAACTCATGTTACTTGTTTTGCAGGCGTCATTTTTAGGTGGTCTGTTGGTAATCTTTTCCAGGGTGTTGGATTGGATGTTATCCGTACCAGGCCAAACTATCATACCGATTCGTCGAACGAGTATTCAAAAGGATACTGATTCAGCCGCGATTTCACTTCTTAAACTTGAATCCTCTATCACAGCGGCCGGCAGTGCCCCGGCGAGTGATGATTCTCAACAACAGCAGGCCTAGTGGTGAAACGACTTGGAATTCAATTCGTTCTAATCCCGTCGATCCTGATGGCAATGCTTCCAACGGCCCGAGGGCAACAGTCGACTGCTGCAAAGCCTATCGATTTAATCTATCGCCAGTTCAAGGTGAATGAAGCCGATATCGATGAGATTCTTGAGGGTACCGTTCCACTTCAACGAAATAAGTTTGAGGAAATGGTCAATGCTGTTAATCGTCTGAGCAGACAAAATACTGAGTCGTCCCCGGATTTCCGTCAGGGAGGTTACATTCGTCAGGCCATGTATTACGGGCGCATTCAGGGAGGGCAGATAATTGATGGGCGTGCAGTTCTGAGCATCGATGGAGAATCGCAAGGCGGGTTTATACCATTAGTGCCTTTATCGATAGCGTTGGACACTCCTCAATGGGTCGTCAAGACAAACGATGATGCTCCGGCAACAAGTATCGAGGCTATTAGTGGTGTCACAGAAAGAGCGTTGCCTATCTTAAGACTGAATGGCTCCGGCGAACTTATCTTTAACTGGAGCCTTAACGGGGAGTCTGTGATCGAAAGTGAGCGAAAGTTTGTTTTTGAAGTGCCTCAGAGTGAGTCGAACTATCTGATTCTTGATTTGCCGAACGAATTTATCTTGCGGGCATCCAATGGAATCGTTTGGTCACCGGAACGTAATGAAGTACCTTTACCAGTTGAAGGAATGCCGGAATTGTTGGAAGAGCATGTTCGCTGGGTGGTCCAACTTGGAACTCGTTCAAGAACATCGTTGACGCTTCTATCTAAGGAAACCGAGGGCAGTAATTCCAATGTGCTGTTTTATAGTCAGGAATTGCAATATTCTATGGCACGCGACGGCTTGCAATTATCGAGTCGTTTGACATTGGATTCAGTGTTAGCTCAGCGTCAGGCGGTAACGATCGAGCTTTCACCAGAGTTGGAATTGGTGCAAATTTCGACAGAAGGCAGAGAGCTTGCCCCGATTCGTTTGAGTCCAGATGTGAATCAGTGGTCTGTTATTTTGGAGCCTCAGGGAGGTGCCGTTCAATTGGATGTCGTAGCCGTCGGCAAATTTTTACCCTTACAGCCACAAATATTGCCTTTGATGAACGTGGTGGATGGAATCTGGAGGCAGGGCCAGATGACGTTACAGATTGTCGAAGATTTGGAACTGTACCGATTGGATGTTCAAGGAGCCTTGGAGAGTCGGATCGAATCTGCCAGTGACGCCAAACGGCGAATCTTTGAAATGTTTGGTCCAAATCCACATGTATTGGTCGTCGCTGGTCATCAGGAAGCAGAGCTATACGCTTCCCAGATATCACGTTTTGAGTTTGTCGCTAATCGACTAGATCTGCAGACGGAAATTCGTTTAACGACAGCGGTAGAATCATTGCATCAGCTTCACCTTGAGATTCAGCCTGACTGGGAATTAAAGTCCGTCACGTTGGCAGGATCGGAAGTAAGTTCAAGACGATTTCTACCTCGAGTCAATCTGATTGAGCGAAATGGAGTCGTCTTACATGAAATCGAATTACAAGAGGGGGTTGAGGCAGGACGAGTGGTTTCCTTGAGATTGAACCTTTCGCGGCCATTAGGTAACCAACGTGCCTCAGGCGAATTATTAAATGTCATAAACTTTCCCAGTATTTCCGAGTCTCCATTACAGCAAAAGAAAGTCATCCTGCAGCAGCATTTAATCGGATTGACGACACAACAGCCGAATGTGTTACAGGTTTCCCGTTCGGGAAACACCCAGATTAACCGCCTCAATCCGGCTAGCGAACAGGTGTCAGCAGAACCTCTATTGCGGGACGTCGGTACCGTATTTGATTCCACGAGCAGTCTGACGGGTTTGCAAGTAGAATCAGTCCTCGCTGCTCAGTCATTTGTAGCTGAGTTGAAAACGAGTTTGACCGTCACGGATCTTGTAGCCGAGGAAACGCGTATTCAAGTGCGTCCAACGGGTACGCCAGTACGTCAAGTCGTCGTTTATAGCTCCGGGTTATCTGCATCGGCTGTACAGTGGCGTCTTGAAGTTGATGATACAGAGCTTGTTCAGTCCGAAGAGATTGCTAGTGTTCAGGTTACCGAGGATGGTGGCTGGCAACGCTGGCAAATCGATCTGGTGGAATCTCGTGTGACATCTTTTAACCTGATCGGGACTCGAACCTTCGAATTAGAACAGCTGACGCGTCTCCCTCTGTATCGTGTTGAAGATGCCAAGTCGTTTGCGGGGGCGGTAGAAATTGGCTGGCATGGGAACGTCGATGTTGAAATTAGTCGCGAACCGTCGATGGAACGTGTATTGCCGGACAGTCCGGGATTGCCAACAACAGTTTATCGGCAGGCATTTCAATATGGAATTCCCGTTGGAACCCCTCCACAGGTCTCCATCACGCCAAATACTGAGCTACAGGAACACGTCATTTGGAATGCCCATATGCATTCCAAATACCTTGCTCAAGGATTCAGTAGCCATGAATTGCGTTATGTGGTGGAAAAATTTGGGCAACAGAATCTTGACGTTGATTTGCCTCCGGAGGTTGAAGTGGAAAGCGTGTGGGTTGACGCTCAACGTATCCATTTAACTTCGATTAGAAATTCGGACAACCTCAGTCATCTAAAGATCCCTTTAGCTGCAGGAGATCGCTTTTCCCGGGTCCGTATTCGGTTTAAGACAAGTTCAGATGCTTTAGGTTTCCGGACAGAATTGCAAAAACCCCTTCCCAAGGTAAATGCCCGAATCTTGCAGGCTTACTGGTCAGTTGCTGTGCCTCCTGGCTATGAACTTGGCGCACAGAAGGGACAATATTCTGTGGCGACTCGTCTTTTCGGACCGTGGCTCAAGGCTGAGTCGGATAGTCGTCGACGGCATTATGATTTATCCGATCGAGTTGATGTCAGTAACCGACAGGCAACCGAAATTACTTCGTTGCTTGAGCGAGCAGCATCAGTTGGCCTTGGGGCTGGCCAGCAGTCCGGATTGACCTGGGCTGTGTGGCTGCGAAATGTCCAGTATTTATTATCGGAGGAATTAAGAGATCTCGAACTTGTTGTAGATGTGGTCGCCTTGGACGCGTTGGGAATTGATCCGATGACGCAACTGAGCTCCGAAGTCAACGAAGCGACGGGGGCTGCTTCCATGCAATGGTTGCGTCATGCTGAACTTGCGTTTGTGAGGGATGAAAATTATCTGACTCTCTCGTCAGATCGTTGGATCGACCAAGATGCGTTGAGTACCGGGCGTGTGGTCATCGTGGATGACAATATACGACCTGTGTTCACAACTTATCAGTTGGCAGGCGGATCGATTGTCAAACTTGAAGACTGGGTTTTGGGACGAAGAGTACTTTCCATGTTGTCCGAATTGGAAGTGAGGCAATTACATGAAATGCTTCGCCAAGATCTTATGTGGACGTACGAATCTGGAGTGAAAAAGGCCGATGCCCGAATCTCTTTGGTCGTTTATAACCATTCGTCGCTGGTATCAGCCGCTTGGGCAAGCCTTCTTGTTTGGGTAGGTTTTTTGCTATGGTTTAGTCGTCGCTTCTGGAAAATGTCCTTTCTCGCACCAGGTGTGACGGCAACGTTTGCGATGTTCATCGACGAAGCTTTTGTTGAATTTGGAGCACAGGCATTTGTAGCTTCGTTATCGGTGGGGGTGTGTACGGTAGCTAACAGATTAAGAGCTAGGCTGATTATTCAAAAAGCTGACCCGGAGATGGACTTTGATTTACAAGCACGCCCCGGGTTGGCAACCTCGATTCTAGTGCTGGCATTAGTGTTTTCCGGGACAATTGATTCTATTGCGTACCAGCAACCTGAAGGATCGGACCAGGAAAGGAGTCAACAGGAGAGTGTTGAGCAAAGGATTCCCTCGGTACATAGTGTTTTTCTTCCCGTCGATGATGAGGGAGCTGACGTCGGAGAGTATTTGTATGTTGCTGATGAACTTTATCAAAACCTGCGAAAATGGTATGCCACAACCGATAAGAAGACTGAAAACTGGCTGATAACTCAGGCGCAATATCAGGTGAACTGGAATTCAAACCCACAGGATGAAAACGATGTCACGCCGGTTTTAAATATCGTGTTCGAGATTAATCTGGGGCTCGGTGTTTCCCAGATTTCTCTTCCCTTTAATGTGCAGGAATGTGCAATTCAGAGCGTGGTTATTGCAAGTGAGAATGCGGAGTATCAATGGCAAGACGATGGCAAGGCTATTGTCCTGGAAGTGTCTCAGCAGGGCACGGTTACGGCTGAAATTGAACTGACACCTGTCGTTCAGGCGAGCAATGACGTTAAACGCTTCGAACTCAGCATCCCGGGCGTCCCCGAATCAACTCTGGAATCTTCTCCAGTGTCAGATGAGCACAAAATTCTGTTTTCCGGTGTTCAGGGGCGTACTCGTGTAGACGCGTTGAGCGGACGATTAGTCGCTGCACTTGGTAGTACACGACAGATTGGAGTTGTTTGGGGAATTGGTGCCGTCGAAATAGCAGGTGCATCCGTACTCGAATCGGAAGAATACTATTGGTTAAAAATTGCTCCTCATTCAGTAGTCCTGGATGTGTGGATCAAAGTTGATGTTGTTGCCGGAACGACTCAGCAGTTCAGTATGAATGTGGACCCTCGCCTGCGATTGCTGCCGATACGTCCCGGGCAGCTTTTGAGTGGTGCTCCCAGAATTCGTGATGGCGAATTAAAGACGTTGTATTTTTCTCTCCAACGCCCGGTTTCTGACTCATTTGAGGTTCGTTTGTCATTTTATCTTGAAGATGTCTCGGGAATTGGCAATGTTCCCGTACCGGAAGTGGTGCCGGTCGTGCAGCGACGCCGAGAGCGTTGGCTTGCGTTGAGTGTAGATCGTGACTTAACCTGGCATAGTCCCTTAGATGCAGCAAGTAAAGAAATACAACAGGCAATAGCTTTACAATGGGGGACTCAGGAGGAGGTTCAGGCGGCTTACGCCCTGACAGACACAAACTTTGGTCTCAATGAACCGATTACTACATTGCCGCGTGTTGTGAAGACAGAGGTGGTTCAGTCTACAGATGTCATCGTCGATTTCGATGAATTACTGTTGTTGTATCGGGCAGACCTTTCCATTGAGGATGGTATCGCATTCCAACAGTTTTACCGCGTACCTCAAGGGCTCATTGTGGATTCCGCCACAGTACATCAGGATGGCGTTGTATTGAATGCCAGTGTTCAGCATTCCAGCGAAGGGTATCTCACTGTCTTCACGGACGATGGTGTCACTGGCGACCTGACACTTGAACTACGAGGTCGAGTTCCGTTACTTCGTCAGCAAGGAAACGGTCAACGACGTGTGATTCAAATTCCCACGATTACAAATGAGGCTGGTATCGTAATAGACGATCAAATCAAGGTCATCCAACGTACAGGGACGTTGATCGAAATTCGTGGTAAAGAACCACCTGAATTAGAAGAAGGAGATTACTTAGAAAGTTTGGGGGGCCGGCTTGTAGCGGTATTTGAATCTTCGCTGGCGGCACGGAAATGCCAGCTTCAGATACGCCGAAACGTGCCTGGATACCGTGGAGCGGCTGGCGGTGGTTTCGTGCAGCGTGATGGAAATCGTACATTTGATTTGACGGCTGATTTACAAGTCATCAACGGTGCCGTCGATCAAATTCAACTGCAAATTGAGACAATCCAGTTTCAGCAGGTTAGGGAATTAACGGGGAATTTTGTTGTTAAGACAATCCAAAGCGGTCCGGATAGCTACTTATTAAACTTACGCTCAAAGGAGGTGATTTCAGATCGCACAACGTTTCACTTGAGTTTTGAGCTGGAGGATACGGATGGAATTCTGAAGCTGCCGGGATTTGATTTTATTAGCAATCGCTTGGGTAATGTACAGCAGTTCTTCTATGCACCCCTGAAAATCGACGAACAACAGGTGGAATGGGAGGCGTTTGGAGCTCAACGGATTACTGAGTGGTCAACGGATGTCATTCCAGGAGTTGTTGGTACAGAAGACTACGCAGTTTTTCTTGGGACGAGTGACACAGAAGTTCGTTCCAAAGCATTCTTCCAAAGCTCCTCCAAACTTGAAATTGGAGTGG
This sequence comes from Planctomycetaceae bacterium, assembly GCA_002717145.1. Lineage (GTDB taxonomy): Bacteria > Planctomycetota > Planctomycetia > Pirellulales > Pirellulaceae > UBA721. Next base: position 30,840 of record PBCP01000092.1, read on the forward strand.
CGAATTACGAACTGGCCGTTATTGATGCACAGCACATTATCGGAGTTGCAACTTTTCATGTTTTACCAGTGCGAGGACAGGATATTGATTTGGTTTGGCCTGAGCGATGGAAGCTAACCAAAGCGTCAGTACAGGGGACACCGGTCATTGCAGAATTTAGAGCTATTCAGGCATCGGCAGTTGAACAACAGTTGCGGGTTACTATTCCATTACTTTCTGATCGTCAGTATCAGCAAGTCGATGTGGTATTTACGCTTGAATCCGACAAGGTTATCTCAGGTGGCCGAAGTCTGTTAATGTTACCTGTTCCGGAAAGCGAAGTGACTATTTCCACCATTGAGATCCTCGCATCGGATGTCGATTATAAATCTCTGGAATTCGACAGCGACAATATACAGTCGGGCACATTGGCATCTGTTTTCGCCCATCAGATTAACTGGGGTAGAACCGCTGTTGAAAGACAGGCTGCCGCGAATTTTGAAGTGAATGAGCGATTAAACGATGAGCAGGAGTACTGGCAACAATATCAGGACCGCCTGACGTTTTTAAAAGGCCTTGTTGAGGGAACTTCTGTAGAATCAGAGATAGCAGGAATTTCTCGGGCGGGATTTGGTTACCGAGACTATCAGTTGTTGCAAGCCCCGGGGATCCGGTTAACGGGGCAATCAGCTGGAGCTCTCCCACAAATATTGATTCGCAGTCAATTACACTCCTCGTCTGAGCTCATTTGGTGGAAATTAGGAATGATTCTGGGAGTCGTGGTGCTTTCGGGATGTATCTACCTCCTTACTGAACGTGGATGGTTAGCTAATTGGGTGAGCCATGCCCCGATGAGTCCTCTCGTCCTTTTAGGTGTTCTTTGGTGGACTTTTCTCGCTCCGCAAGCGATCGGCATTGTCCTTATTCTTATGGCCTTAGTAGGTTTGGTACTTCCGGACCGTCGCTTTATCAAAGTCAGATTCCATTGGGTAAATGAGTTACCTAAATCACCGCCGACACGTACCTAGTATTGCTAAAGTTAGTATTGGCAAGAAAAGCTGTATGTGATATTTTTCTATAGCCTCAAAGCAATCGTTTAGATGTAGAGGTTGGTTTTGGAGAAGCCAGGGAAGGCGGAAACAGAACACACTACACGGGTATGTAGAAATATTGCCGGCACTGGAAGGAGTCCAAAATGGCGGCAGAGCCAACGCAGACAACAGGGATTCATATTCGATGGATGATTCGCCGGGACATGACTGATGTTCTGGAAATTGAGAACGCCAGCTTCGAATTCCCTTGGAATGAAGATGATTTTGTCCGCTGCCTACGTCAGCGAAACTGTATCGGCATGGTGGTCGAACAGGATGACGAAATTGTCGGCTTTATGATTTATGAATTATACAAGACCCGTCTTCATATTCTCAATTTTGCGGTTCATCAGAATCAACGGCGTTCCGGTATCGGCACAGTGATGGTTGAGAAGCTCAAAAGTAAGCTCTCTCATCAGCGACGAAATCGCATTGTGTTAGAAGTGCGTGAGACGAATCTCGAAGCTCAATTGTTTTTTAAACAACAGGACTTTCTTGCTTTGTCAGTTCTTAGGAACTTCTATGATGACACAGTCGAAGATGCTTATTTGATGCAACATCGTTATGTTGATGAACAGGTCGAAGTTCCTGTGAATCGCATTACCCGGATGGCAGGCTAGCAGGGCCTATCCTATGTCAACGTGCCATGCACTGATTGGCATTTCTTGAATGTCTAAGATAGCGATGGTATGCGTTTTAGCTCGGTATAAGGCTCCGGGATTGACGACTAATGTTTGCTGATTGGTGTGAAATTCGGCCTGATGAGTGTGGCCGTAGCAGACGATGTCGAATAGCTTACTTTCAATGGTGGACTCTAAGACGTTGGGAAGGTGGCTGTGCAACAAGGCAATTCGTTTACCGTGCATAGTGATATCTCCAAAGTTGTGATGATAAATTCCACCAGCTTTTTTAATCGCTGTTTCCAGTTTTGTTGTCGTAGAGTCTACATTTCCGATTACGTAATGAGTCGGCCACCTGGCAAACAGATTAGGTATCTCAGCAGAACCAATGTCGCCACAATGGAGTACCGCTATAGGGTTGAAAGACTCAATTACACCTACAGCTCGTTTTGTGTTTAGGATGTGCCCGTGAGTATCAGAAATGACGGCAAGATGCATGGCACGCGACTATAATGCAATTGGTTCATTAAGTTTGAAACACATTTGATGTTCATTATAAGGATGAAGTGTGGAAGGGAACGAGAGTTTTTTGGTTGACATTGTATTAGTTGTGGCTGCACTCTCGCCGCTCTGGCTAGCGATTGGTTTTGCACTTCGTTCTACACTTAATTTTGTTCAGGTATTGCTTTGGATGCCGGCGGCAATGTTCACGGCTTTTCTTTGGCGAGCCAGACTCCATGGTCGTATTCCTGATGATATTCAGGGAGCTGTACTTATAAGTAACCATCGCAGTAGTGTCGATCCTTTTTTCTTACAGATGGCTTCGCGGCGACCTATCGGATGTATGGTTGCTCGTGAATATGCTTCGGGCCCCGTCCTTGGACCTCTTATGGATATTTTGGGTGTTATTAAGGCAGGGCGTCGAGGAGTGGATACAGCAGCAACGAAACGAGTCATACGAGAGGCAAGCAGTGGAAAGCTGATTTGTATGTTCCCGGAAGGTCGCTTAAATACTACCACTCAGTTCATGCAATCCTGTAGGCCAGGGGCTGTGATGGTCGCCATTAGAGCTGGAGTACCGATTATTCCCTGTTACCTGCATAATCTACCATTTTCAAATGTCATCATTCAGCCGTTTTATACGCCAGCCAGAGTAGCGTTGTATATCGGTGAACCAATCGATGTGGTGGCATTGTCTGATGGAAAGACGGACAAAGCAACTCTACAACGTGTAGCTGTCCATTGCATATCCGAAATTGGAAAACTGGCTGGCATGAGCGATTGGCAGCCCGAGATGGCTGGAAAAAAATGGCTTGAAACAGAGTCGGATTAATCGAGTGTGTGCTGAAGAATGCTCGTAGCGCCAATTCGCAGGCGCTGTTTCAGGGAGTCGACATCTAGAGCGGTTCCGAAAAGCGTTAGTATGGGATGGCCACGCGTGATCGAGGTTCCAGGATGGGGAATGTCTGCCAGTTCCAAATCCTGATCTGCTGCTGTGTTGTGGAATTGGCTCATCAATCGTTTGGTTATCATGACAGATTGTTTTGCATAAATAATCTGTTTTCCTGCAACCTTTAAGGGTGCTGCTGCGGCGGCAGCCATGTCGGTGTCCTGAAATGCAGCGACATGCAGGGCTATTAACGGCTGCTTCCAAAGATGCTCGTAGAGTTCCATGGTGGCGGTATAGCGTGGGTTGACTTCGAGTATGATTATGTGATTTTCATCGGTCAGAATGAAATCGACTCCAGTGAGCCCGCGTAACCCAATTTTCCGCAATAGATTTCCAAGCTCCAAAAGCAGTCGATGATGATCAGCAAGAGAACAAGTAATCGCGCCATAGAATTGGAAGGCTTCTTCAGCGGCCACATCACCCTGCATGAGTTCGGATGTGCCTAAAATGGTTATCGTGTTTGATTGCAATAAATAGCTGACACTCATAGGGCGTCCCGGCACGAATTCCTGCAAATAATATCCCGCAGGACACTCAGTACCAGTCGTGACAACGTGAATGTGATGCCCTGCTGCTGATAGATATGGTTTGGCAATCCATTTACCATAGTTTGGAACCTGATCGTCGGTTATTTCAGGGAAATCGAATCCGTCGGCTTGTAGGATAGCTTTTAATTGAAATGGCGAACGAATCGATGTGATGGTACTGATCGGAGGAGCGAGCAGCCAGGAGATGTTGCTTATTCGTCTGAGAATCGATGGATAGTTTTCAAGTGCTCCGGTAATAAAAACAGCGTCAGGAGCATATTTACTCACGAACTTTGGGATTTCATGAGGGTAATCCAGTAGTGATTCGCAGTTTGCAACCTGACATGTATCACTGTCAGCGAATAAATCTGCGGTGATCACCTGATAGCCTGCCTGATGGGCAGATTGTGCCGCTGCACGTGCGCAGGCTCCGACAATCATTATTCGAGAGATATTCGGATTAGTCATGTTGGTTGGTTGTATCAGAAGGTAAGTTACTGTCAAATAAAGTTTGACGATTAGAGCACTAATTGTCAGCCAGGTGAAATCAAAAACTGGATTGATTTTTTAATTTGACGTCTAGTTCTTGAATTTGGTCGACGGTGTGCTATTTTCACAACACAGATATTTAAATTAGGTTTTTTCAGGATAAACGGAGATTCATCCATGTCGATGTATGTCGGTGAAGCACTTGTTGGTGATGGCAACGAAGTAGCTCATATTGATTTGTTAATTGGTAGCAAAGATGGCCCAGTCGGAGATGCATTTGCGAATGCTCTGGCGCGTCAAAGTGAAGGTCACAACAACCTGTTGGCTGTCTTGGAGCCAAACCTGGCAGTTAAGCCGAGTACCGTGATGGTTACGAAAGTGACGATCAAGGGAATGAAACAGGCTGTACAAATGTTTGGCCCTGCTCAGGCTGCTGTAGCCGAAGCTGTAGCTGATGCCGTTAAAGAAGGTGTTATCGCAGCAGATCAAGCTGAAGACCTCGTGATCGTCTGTGGCGTCTTCATTCACCCAGCCGCTGAAGATGATGCAAAAATCTTCCAATACAATTATGAAGCGACTTTACAGTCAATTCGCAACGCAATGACTGGTGATCCATCAGTACAGAAGATGCTTGAGGGGCGTGATGGTGCAAATCACCCATTCAAGGGTTGCTAGTACAGTCACTCGATTGGCGAGTTCCATCCAGTTCTGGCTAGATCGTAAGTCAATAGAATACCCTGTCAGTACCTGACAGGGTATTCTTATGCGCTCCATCCCAATGACGGATGAGAATTCAAAGCAACGATAAATTAGCGTTGACCTGATTCAGTACCGTTTTTAATCAGATAAAATGTGATTGGTAACGAGAACAGGAAGCATAGGAAAGAGAATCTACAATGAGTAAGCCTAAAATACTTGTGCAGTTAGATAGTGATCAACATGCAAGCGTCTTTGATGCTGTGGTGGCAATTGATTCCGGCGTGGATCAATTGTTGCAATACAGCCTGGTTGCACAGGATGATGTCGAAGGATTAGTGCATGGTGCTATGTTTACGCGCGGGCCGGCAGACCTGCATCAAACGGCAGTATTTGTGGGGGGATCTAATGTGGAGGCGGGTGAAACGCTACTGAAGGAAGCCTCCAATTGTTTCTTTGGGCCAATGAGGGTTAGTGTGATGATGGACTCAAATGGCTCGAATACGACTGCAGCAGCTGCTGTATTGGCTGCTGCCAGACACGTAAACCTCGAGGATTCCAAGGCACTTGTACTCGCGGGTACGGGGCCAGTCGGGTTGAGAGCAGGGCGTCTGCTTGCCACACAGGGGGCAACGGTCAAGCTGGGCTCTCGCTCCCAGCAGCGAGCACAGCAGGCAGCCCAAAGTGTAAGTGCTCAGGTTTCCGAAGCAAAGGTGATAGGTGTAGCTACGGGAACAGAAGATGAACTGGCATTTGCCGCTTCCGATGTCGACATCGTCATAGCTGCCGGTGCTGCAGGAGTACAATTGATTTCACGGTCATGTTGGTCTGTATGCCCAAGCCTCAAGGTGTTGGTTGATTTAAATGCGGTTCCCCCACTTGGCATTGAGGGGGTCGATATGATGGATAGAGCCAATGAAGTGGATGGGCGGATCGTTTATGGGGCAATCGGTGTAGGAGCAACTAAGATGAAAATTCACAAAGCGGCTATTGCCCGGTTATTTCAATCCAATGATCAGATTCTGGATGCCGAGGAAATATATGAGATCGGCCAGGAATTGGAAAACGCCAGTTAGTAGCAGAGTTGTATCGGTGAAGTCATGAGTTTACTTACATTTCAATGCCCCGTTTGCTTCGGTATGTTTCGTGCCGAAGAGACCACCACCGAAGTGAACTGTCCTCATTGCCATGAAACGATTGGACTGGGTGATGAAGATCAAAAAACCTCTCCAAAGGTTGACTCCGACCAACCTACTGCCGTTGAAACGTCTGTGACGCGAGTACGAAGTTCTTCTCCGTTGTTGCCCCCGGGTTTTAAGAGGACTGATGGCGTTTCTGAAGTTTCCGACGACAAAAAGAACAATAAGCCAAACGCTCCGCCAAAGATTACCCCGCCTGATCAGGAATCTCAAATTTCAGGCGACAATCAGCTCGAAAGCCAAGAAAATCGTTCGGTGCGTGAAATAGGTGAGAACGATGGTGGCATCGAGGACAAAATTGGAAGAAAGACGGAGGCGTCGCGAACTGCTGTTCCAGGATTCATGGCATCCACTTCTGCCGATATTGAAGAATTGCCAGTAAATAAAACCGATGATTTGATTGAAGTATTGGATGATTCACAAACGGCAAATAACCAAACAGGAGAACAGAGTACTGAGGAATTAAGTCAAGAGGTTGCAGCATCCTTTGAGCCGGAAGTGCTTTTGTCTAGTTCTCCAAATCCAGTAGAAGAGTTAGTAGAGGATGATTTGGCAGGCGCACTGGAGCAATTAGATGCCGTGATTGATGATGAAATGATAGATAGCGGCTTTCTTCCTCCTACTATTGATGGTGGATCGGTTGAACCAGGTGAGAAAAGGCCTTTACCAATGCCTGAGGTTCAAACGAAGGAGTCGGTGAATACTACTAAGGCGGTTGAGTCCGTATCTATTAATCTTAGTGAACAACCGAAGACTGTCGGGCATGGATTGAACAAGATTGAGTTGATGAGTCGCACGTCAGACGAAAGGGCGCAGTTCAAGAGGAACAAGAACGTGATTGTCTGGACAATCGGGGCATTGTTAATCCTGTTAACAATGCTGATCATGCTCAACTTGCCTTAACCGCGACTGAATCCAAGGTAGAAGCTAAATACTTGTTTGTCATCGGTGTCGGCATGATGGATTGGGAATCCAAAATCGAGAGCAAACGGGGCTTGTGACATAAAAGGCATGGAGATTCGTAAGCCAGCCCCAACCACGACTCGGAAATTGTCAGGATCGATATTATAATCACGTTCCACCGTGCCAAAATCGGTGAAGACGACTCCCTTCAGCATGTCATCAGCTGTGAAGGGGAATAGATACTGCAGCGTCCCAATGAAGCGTTGGTGTCCTCCAACACGCACCCCATTTTCTTCAGGCGAGGCACCACGAAATTCAAAACCTCGCATGGTCGTATAACCCCCGGCAAAATAGTGGTCATACAGCGGAGTATCTTCTCCGGTAATATCGTACTGCAATCTCCAGGAAAAGACGTGACGACCAGTCCCGTCTGCACGTTCGCGGATGAGATAGTATTTGCGATATTCCAGTCCGCCTCTTGGATAGGTGTAATCACCCAGAATTTGCTCAAAGTTGGCATTGAAGAAATAGCCTTCGGTAGCAAGGAAGGGAGTATCCCGGGTATCATGACTAAGCCCAAGTTTGAGTCCAACCAGATCGTTGTGGCCCAGTGCATCATCCAGATCTGAAACACCCGTGATGCTTGGGTCTGTAATTTTGATGCGTTCCAGCCGGACGCCAAGATTGACACTGAGGTCGGGGTTGAGTCGGTAACCGAATCCCAACCGTCCGCCAGCTCGCTTTTCGTCCCAGTCACGGTAAATTCTGTCGTACATAAAGGCACTGGTATTGAAGCTAACTTTGGTATCACGGAAATATGGATCCGAATACTGCAACATGTAGCGTTCCCAAAATTCGCCTGGCATAGCTTCGAGGCGAAAACCTTGTCCACCACCGCGGAACGCGCGGCCTTCAATAAAGTCCTCCCAGCTCTCCGGTACTGCAGAATAATCGAAGTTGCGTTCGTCGATGACAATTTGGCCGGTCACACCGGCATCGGAATTGACTCCTACGCCAAACATAAACCGTCCGGTACGTCCTTCTTCAACATAGACGTCAAAAGGAATCGTATTCATCGAAGCGTTAGGGTCTAGTAAAGGTACGACTGAATTGTCATTGGGACTCAAATCGTCATTAGGCGTTTGGATTTGAGCTAATTGGACCTGATCATCCAACCGTAGAACTTTGGAAGGATTCGAAAGTTCAACAAAATCAGCATTGGTGACAGGGCTTTGTCCACGAATCAGGGTGTCGCCATTTCGAATGCTGGCTGCAGGCTCATCAAATGTGGGAATCAGAGATTCATCGGGAGTGGTTTCCAATTGAAGTTGATCACTTGCGGGATCACTAAGATCAGTTGGTATAATCGTGGTTGGCTGGATTACTTTAACATTATCGCCCTTTTGGCTGACTGTTTCAGATGAGATTTCTAGTTGGGCAGTATCTTGCCGCGGACTGTTGGTAGTGCCAGTAGAGTTGTCCGACGATTCGGTGGCGACGTCTTTGGTAAGCTGTTCGAGGGTATGACGGCCGTTGGCAACTTTACGGGAGTTTGGAGGTGTATTTACAAGGTTAGAGCTGCAGCCAATGCTGAGACAGGCTGCTAAAAGGCAAGTCAGCGCATAAGGCAATTTTGCAATACGAATGGTTGAAAACATCATAGTCTTAATTATTTGGAATCCGCGGTGCAAAGGGTTGAGGCAGTGGGAAGGCTGATGTTCGATCGATTTGATTAAGACCAGCTTCCGGACTTTGGCCACGAATGGCGTTTGTTATTGGTTCGGTTGCAGATTTTGGATTAGGAGCAGGTGGTAGTCTCGGGCTTTCAGGCTTTGTTTGTATTTCTTCGGTTCGAACCACGATCGTTGGAGGAGATCCCATCATAGCTCCGTCATTAAAGAGCGAGCTGTGTCGCAGGCGCCGCTCGCTAGAACGCATTTCCTGATTGCTGGCTAGATCTCCAGGGATTATTGACAGTCGGTTAAGTACCACGGAATTTTTCGTATGTGGCGAAATGCCGGAAATATGGACATCGATTTCACCAATTTTGAATTGCTCTCCTTCATCCACGGCAAATACTATCTCTAGTTCCCCGGGAGTCTCGCGAAACCGAATGTCTGTACTTACTTTGGAGTAGATATATCCAAGTTTCCCATAGAGGTCTCTGATTGATTCGAGGTCATTGTTGAGTTCCCCCCGGAGAAAATAATCGCCGATACTGGTGGAGACTAATTTTGACAATGATTCTGTGGATACGTGGTGGTTACCGTCGATCCGAACATTCGTAATACGGTAACGAGGGCCTTCGTTGATGATAAAACGCAGTGTTACCCAATGGCCAGAGCTATCATAATCCACTTGTCTTCCAACCGTTGCCTGGAAGTACCCCAGGTTTCGATAGTACGCGACCAGTTTCTCCATATCACTTTCAACCTTAGACGGAATGTAATCGCCTCCGATAATCCAATTGCTAAGGCGGGCCTTGGATTGAAATAGTGTCAGCAATCGAGCGTCCTGTGCGAGATGCGGATCGTTTCCGACGACTTCGATCGCCGCTATTTTTTCTCGTGGCCCCTCACTGATGTAAAACACGACATCGCGCTCGCCTGGCTTGAGTCCTTCAAGGACCGAAACATGAGCTTTTGGAAAACCGTTGTCATGATAGAGTTCTTCGATTTTGCGTGTAGCATCTTCAATGGAGAAGAGATCCAGGGCGTCGCCAGCCTTTAGGTCGGTTTCTTTGGTTAGTTTTTTGTCGAGGTACATCCGGTTACCAATGAAACGAACTGTGGCAATTGTTGGGCGTTCAAATATTTCAAATGTTAGATGAAGCCCGGTCTTAGATCTTTTGACCAGTAGCCGGACATCACGAATGAGTCCTGTTCCGTAAAGTGAACGCACATCCTCCTGAACGATCGTCGTATCAAATGAGCGATCAACTCTGGTTTTGATCGTGCCGTATAAGCGTTCACCAGTGAGAAAACTATTGCCTTTGAATTCAATGGATGCAACTGGTAGTCCATCATATTGCAGATGTTGTTGTTGCTCGTCCTTCTTTATTCCTTCAAGAGTCTGAGGCTTGCTGTTCTCTGCAGGTCCTCTGGTGCCAGGGGTACCTGGTTGGCGTTGCAGACTCTGAGGGCGTGGGGGACGAGGACGGGTAGTAAAGATGCCGCTCGCAGGTTGGATTTGGCTGGTGGAACCGGGGCGAAATTGGGAGGACGCGGCTGATTCGGTTTGTGCAATTACAGACAGTCCGCTCCAAAGCATTAAGGTGGAGCTCAGAAGGAATAGTGCAGCAAATTTTGTAGATTTGATATAGCGCGTATCTGTCATGCCAATCGTGCCATGCGAACAGGGTACCCAAACGGTCTTCTGGGTGAAATTCTATTGAGCAGGTCGCTGCAGTCCAGTGAATGAACACATAGCAGACGCCCCGTAAGTTACGGGGAAAAATAACGGAAAAATGCTCGTTACGGCAATACAGATTTAGCGGAATTCAACCTTTGGTGGTATCAAACAGCTGAGAAATAAGAATAATTGGCATGTACCCTTAGAAAGGGTCAGCACCGGGAACTCCGACTCCCGTTCCGGAATTGAAATCATCGAAGGCCTGCAGGCGTTCAGGGGCTTTGTCAACGAAGCGAGTAAAGTCTTTCTGCCACAGCATTTCCACTTCCCCCACCGGACCATTTCGCTGTTTAGCAATGATTAATTCAGCCATTCCAGCAAACTGTTCGGCGTCTTCTCCACGTCGATAGTACTCTTCGCGATGGATAAACATGACAACATCTGCATCCTGCTCGATCGCTCCGGATTCACGAAGGTGGCTTAATTTAGGGCGATGATCTGACGAACCTTCTGCCTGTCGGTTAAGCTGTGCAAGACAAAGTACGGGGACCTTGAGATCGCGTGCGAGTCCTTTTAGTCGTCTGGCGATTTTGGCAACCTGTTCCTGTCTTGGGTCTCGTGGGTTATCCGGCTCGATAAGTTGCAGGTAGTCAATGATAATTAATCCCAACCGGCCGTCATGGGTTCGCTGGATCCGCCTAGCTGCAGATGCGATTTCGCTGACAGTTCTTGTCGGAGAATCATCAACGTAGAGAGGAGCGTTCGCCAGTTCACCAGCTTTTTCCACGAGTTTAGCTCGATCTTCATTGGAGATTGTTCCGTTCCTCATCTTATGCCCGTTAACTCGTGCAGCACTACAAAGCAGGCGGTCGCATAATTCGAGCTGCGACATTTCCAGGCTGATGAACAATGTAGGGGCTTTACCAAGGTGAACTACATTTTCTGCAATATTCATCGCGAGTGCAGTTTTTCCCATGGATGGGCGGGCGGCCAGGATGAGTAATTCGTTGGCATGAAAACCACCCATCATGCGATCAAGCTCAGTGAAGTGCGTTTCAACTCCGTCTTCGGTTTGTTCTCCGCTCATACGAGCTTCCATTCGATCCATTGCTTTATGCAGGATTTGGTCGAGCTTGGAGACGGTTTGCCCACCACGGACGTCAGCAATGTTGAAAACTTTTTGTTCAGCCTGACTTAGGAGGGCCCGGCAATCCACGGCTTGTTCGTAAGCTTCTTTGAGGATTTCGGTGCCGACATCGATCAGTGACCGGTAGATCGCTTTTTCACGGACAATTTCAGCGTAGTAAACGGCATGTGCAGCATTAGGGACAGCTCCACCGAGTTCTGCCAGATACTTTGTGCCCCCGACTAATTCGAAAAGACTTTGAGACTTCAGTTCGGCCACAAGTAGCATGGCGTCAATTTTCTTTCCGTTGTTATGCATTTCGTACATAACACCATAAAGCTTTTGATTGGCCTCATCGAAGAAGTCTTCTCGATGCAAAACGAATAAAACTTCATCAATAATATCCGGTTTGAGCAAGATGCTGCCAAGCACTCCGCGTTCTGCTTCGAGGTCATAGGGAGGCTGCCGCTGCAGAATATCTGCAGTATTTTCGATCACGCTTGTTTGGTTGCTTGAGCCGGTAGCCATGTTTTTATCGACAAAATATTGAGGGGCAAGAGTGTTGTTTTCTCATTGTAACCGATCGACGAGAGGGGAAAATGCTTTGGTACCTCGAGTACACAAAAAAGCCCTGCTTGAATTTAAGCAGGGCTTTGTCGTGTAGGTTTTAGGGTCGAACTTGGAATTATTCTTCACCGGCTGGTGGAACAACCCAAACTTTTAGTTCGGCATTTTCAATGTCCTGATGCAAACGGATATTGACCGGGAACAAACCGTGTTCTTTGATTTGCCCGTCGAGCAGTACGTGTTCGTTGTTGACATTGATGTCTTTGCTTCTCAATGCACCAACGATTTCTGCGATTCCAACGCTACCATATAGCACACCTTCTTCATTTGCTTTTGACTCGATTGTGACGCTTTCATCGTTGATTTTGTCAGCGATTTCTCGCAGTCCGGCAAGGCGTGCCTCCTGTTGAGCTCGAATCTTAGCACGGTGCTTATCAACCATTCGTTTGTGATGGTCGGTGGCGATCGTTGCCATTCCCTGTGGGATGAGATAGTTGTTGGCAAAGCCAGGTTTGACTTCGACGATGTCTCCTGATCGACCGAGGTTATCCACGGACTGAATCAACAGAAGTTCTATACCTCCGTTAGGGCCTTTGGGCAGTCGTTTAAATACTCGTTTTTGTTCTGGGCTTCTTGGCATGAGTTTATGTCACTTGAAAACTTTTGTCAGTTGTAGGTCCGGTTAAAAAGGGATGTCGTCATCGGCGGGTGGCATACCTTGAGACGCTGGCGGATCGTTGTAAAATCCTGAGCCACTGTCCTGTTGTGGTGGAGCAGATTGTGTGGGAGCTCCTCCGTACTGCGGGCTTGAACCTCCGTAGCCACCTGAAGGTTGACTGCCTTGGTTGTATCCACCCTGTGGTGGTGCTCCATTACCAGCGCCTCCGCGGGGTAACATCTGCATCCGTTCACCGGTAACACGCAGTCGACTGCGTTTTTGACCGGTTTGTTTGTCGTCCCATTGGTCAAGGCGGAGTCGACCTTCAATCATTACTCCTGATCCTTTTCCAAGGTATTGATCAGCAATTTCGGCTGTACGTCCCCATAGGGTAACGTCCACAAAAGTGGTTTCGTCCTGCCACTGACCGTCTTGGCCCTTTCTGCGATCGTTGACGGCCAGCCCGATTTCGGTCACGGCCGTTTGATTCGATGTGTACTTTAACTCGACGTCTCGCGTCAGGTTACCCATCAGGATAACTTTATTAAAGCTCGCCATTTGCCAACACTCCTTTGTTAAATTCCCTGCGTTTTACGTGATACATTAGCCAGTCGGCCGCAGTTTATCAGAGTAAAACTACAAGGGCAAGCAAATCACCTTATTTATCAACCGGACAAACTCGGCTGGCAAATCCAACAGGTGGTTTGTATGCGTTCGTCTTATTTGGCAGCAACTTCGGTTGTTGCTTCCGTATTTTCTTCAGGTGCCTCGGCTGGAATCTCGCCTTTAGCGTGTGCGATCAGATGATCGACAAGACGCGGGTCGATTTTCAGGGTGAGGCTTCGCATGACATTATCGTTGAGCTGTATAGCTCGTTCGAATTCACTCAGCTTTGTCCCTTCGAGCCGGAAATAAGTCAACCAATAGGTGCCTTTGCGGTGTCCATTGATCGGGTACGCCAGTTTTTGCTCACTCCAAACTCGTGAAACAAGCAGGTCTCCGCCAAGAGAGGTTGCCGCACTGTCGATAGACTCCTGAACTCCGTGCGGGTCACGAGCGTATCGATTGGAATCGAGGATGAACATGCATTCGTAAACGTTTGCAGCCAATGTAAAGTCTCCTAGTACTTCGTCACATGAACTGGGGGATGTATCCCGGGCCAAACACTTGGTCCCGTTAAGTTTCCTGTGAGTTCGTATTTTGTTTTCGGTTGTATTGGTTCATGCAGAAATCGATTCCACGTTGAACCCAATCAGCCACAGCTGTTGTCGCCTGAGCAACGGTTTGTTGTATTTCAGTCGATTCGGATTTGGTGAACTTGCTTAAAACATAGTCCGCCGTACTCCACTGTGGAGGTGGTTGGCCAACACCGATTCGCAAACGGGGAATTTCCTCGGTTCCCAATTTTTGGATGATGTCTTTCAAACCGTTTTGTCCGCCGGAAGACCCTTGAGGCCGAAACCTCATGTTACCCACCGACAAACTTATGTCATCACAAATGATGAGTATGTCTTGAGGGGACAATTTGTAAAAATCGCTTGCGGGGCGAACACTTCGCCCGCTAGCGTTCATGTACGTCATGGGGCAAAGCAAATAGCCCTTTTCCGTACCGAATTGTGCCTCCATCACTTCCCCTTCGAATTTAGCTCGCGCCTTGCCCGATGCATGGCGTTGAGCCAGTTCGGCCAGTACCTGCCAGCCGATGTTGTGTCGGGTGTCCTGGTATTTCTTGCCGGGATTTCCCAGTCCAACGATCAGTTTCATGGCACTAGGGGAGGTGAATAAATTGTATGGTTCATTCAAGTAGCAACAGACGAAATTCTATTCGTTGTCACTTCCTTCTTTGTCTGCCGCTTCTCCAGCAGCGTCTTTGTCCGTTGCTGAATCATCGGAGCTCTGTTCATCGTCTGAGGTATTATCGTCCGTTGACTCTTCTGAAGCCGGTGCTGCCGGAGCTTCTACCGTGCCACAGGTCAGAACGACGGTGGATGGATCACTCAGTAAACTTACGCCCTCGGGAAGCTCAAGGTCTCCCAAAGTAATACTATCGCCATTGGCCAGTGACGAAATGTCGGCCATTAATGCGTTAGGAATATTCATCGCTGGCACTACAGCAGTAGTTGTACGTAATACCTGATTGATTGAATCTTGAGCATCTCCGACCAGGGAAATGGCCAACTCCACTTCAATGGTGGCATCCGCATTCATTCGAGTTAAATCAATGTGCAGTACGGTAGTTCCCAAGGCATCCCACTGAAGTTCTTGAATCTGAGCACTTTCGGTAACCTCGCCTTCCAATTGGATGTAAGGTTGGTTATTTCGAATTGCTGAGTTCACTTGTGCTTCTGGAATTGACAAGTGAACAACATCTTTGCCTTGTCCATAAAGAATTGCAGGAACTTTGCCAGCTCGACGAAGGCGTCGAGTGTTCGCTGAACCTGTTAGTTCTCGTGCTTCTGTTTGAAACAATTCCGCCATGGAATTCTTCCTCTATTTAACGAATGGTTGTAAACAAATAAATGTTTGGGGTGTATTTTTGGCATGTGCGGTTTCATAGAGTGACCTAAAAAACCGTCATTGAATTCTTTCCCCCTTAAAAAAGGGGGAATCCAATAATCTAACACCTCAAAATCGGGGTGAGCCTGATTTTTTGAGATCGTGCCAGATACTTTGTAACTGTCCCCTGTATAGGCTTTATATAGGGGTCAAACAGATCATTTTGCCATAAAGACTGTGGATTACAAGGCCTAATGCAGGCGAAGAACCCCACAGAATCCAAGATTTTTAGTGAGGATTAGCAGGAAGAATTGAAGCTGGCAAAGATTGTCGGTCAGCCTTGGCTTTATTCGGTCGAGCGAAACACCGCAACAATATCATCTACAGGGACGACAAATAGCTGGTTGTCATGTTCAAATTCAACCGGTATAGCATCTTTGGGGTGAAAGAGCACTTTGTCATACTGTTTTAATGGCATCTCGTCGTCATTTTCAACAACTGCTGAAATCGCCACGATCCGACCTGTAATGGTGGGGATTTCCGCCGCATCCGGCAAGGCAATGCCTCCACGTGTTTCACGCTTTGGTTCGTCTTTACGAACGAGAATGCGAGCACCAATAGGTTCGACAGTTTCATAGGTCTTACGTTTAGCCATTATCAATTTTCCGACTTTAGATTTTCGTTTGGAATTGCCAGACTATTTCGGTTCGTAGTTAGCAAAAATATCGCTAATGGACTGATCATGATGGACGCGTTTAATTGCTTCGGCCAACAATGGTGCGACAGTCAGTTGTTTAATCTTACTAACTTTAGCTGCCTCGCCTAGTGGAATAGTGTCTGTCACGATCACACTTGTAATTGGTGAATTTTCAAGTCGTTCTAATGCAGGGCCGCAGAAGACTCCGTGGGTTGCGGCTACATGAATTTCACGGGCACCCGCATTTTTGACCAATTCAGCTGCCCCACAAATACTTCCCGCAGTGCTGATCATATCGTCGAACATGAGCGCCACTCGGCCATCGATAGGGCCGCCGATAAGATTCTCTTGAGTAGTTTCCAGAGCACTTGCTCGGCGTTTATCTACGATGGCCAGTTTGCCTCCCAGGCGTCTGACGTGCCCAATGGCACGTTTGATACTTCCTTCGTCAGGACTTACAACTGCGAGGTTCTCTTCTTTGATTCCCTGGTCTGTAAAGTACTTGTTGAGAACTGGTGCCGCATAAAGGTGATCGACCGGCACGTCAAAGAACCCCTGGATCTGGGCAGCGTGCAGGTCCATTGTGAGCACACGATCAGCACCGGCACGGGTGATCAGGTTGGCACAAAGCTTGGCTGCAATAGGCACTCGCCCTTCATCTTTTCGGTCCGAGCGGGCGTATCCAAAGTAAGGAATGACTGCAGTGATTCTAGACGCACTCGCTCGTTTGCAACTGTCAATCATGATCAGCAATTCCATCAAATTGTCATTGACCGATGGAGAGGTTGGCTGAATCAGAAATACATCCCGTCCCCGAACATCCTCTTCAATCTTGCAATGTCGTTCACCGTCAGGAAACGTGCTAAGAGTGATTTGACCGAGCGACAGGTGCAGAAATCCGCATATGTCTTCGGCTAGTTGACGGTTGGCTCCGCCACTAAAAATCTTCAGTTCACGCATTTAGTATCCCAGCTTTCTCATTTCGTCTTCGACCAGTTGCAATTGCTCCTGTGTATTTACACTCAAAGCTTCGCAAGGTTGTAAAACCGGTTTGGCATCGACCGATCGCCCCGCTTTCAAGAGAATGGATGGGCAATCGGTCAGGTAATATTCGTTTTGTGTATTGTCAGTCTTCAATTGACTCAATGACCATTGTAAATGATGTGAGTCAAAAACGTAGGTGCTCATATTGACTTCGCGGATTTCAAGTTGCTGTGGAGATGCATCTCTATGCTCGACGATACCCTGAAATGCCCCGTCAGGGTGCCGCACAATACGTCCGAGTCCGGTAGGGTTGTCGCTTATTAACGATCCCAGCACACATGCAAGTTGTTGTTGCTGTTGAGCAGCGATCAATGCCTTAACCGAAGATGCTTGTATGAGTGGGGAATCCCCAGTGACAACCAGCACTGGACCGTCATGGCTGGCTAGTTGTTGATGGCAAACTTGAACCGCATGGCCAGTGCCCAGGCGTTCATGTTGTGTAACGAATTCGATGTCCGGCTCGTCGTCGAATTCTTCACGAACTAATTCTTCACGGAAGCCAACCACCAGAATAATGCGTGAAACTCCTGCCCGACGCAGAGTTTCAACGACATGACGTGCCATCGGTTTTTGACAGACTGGGAAGAGGACTTTGGGCAACTCGGAATTCATCCTGGTACCCTGACCAGCAGCAAGCACAATTGCCAGGATAGGTCGGGGAATGTGGAGATCCGAGTTTTGTTTTACAGAGGTGTCGGGCATTTCTGTAAGGTCTCTATGACCACCTGTTCATAGGAGTTGCCCGACTGCACTGTAGCTTTAGGATTTCAGGCAGCAATATGCTGAAGCTTTGGCAGACCGGCCTACCGTCTTTTGAATTGTATCAGTTCACTGAAAAGGTTGGATGAATGCTCATCCATGTTTAACAATATCATGCCACGAAAAGAACAATGATTCTAGGGGCTAACAGTTTACCCAATCCTAATTGTTCGACTATCTGATCATCCAGACAAATCTCTTCGTTGACACCTTGATCAATCTAGGTCTAGAATTACCTGTTTCCCCCCATGCGAACTGCGTCCGTAGTGTGATTCTGGGGACGTCTGGACGAATAAACCACCTCTTTTCCGATTAAAACCATGCAAGACGCAATACAGAAAGCAGACACGCTTATCGAGGCTCTGGGTTGGATACGGCAGTTTCGAGGAAAAACGACTGTTATCAAGCTTGGCGGTAGCATTATGAAAGATGAAGCTGCCTTACGTCATGTGCTGGTAGACATCGTGTTCATGGAGACGGTTGGCATGCGTCCGGTGATTGTGCACGGTGGAGGTGCTGCGATCAGTCAGGCGATGGATGAAGCTGGTATTGCTCCGAATTTCATTCACGGTCGTCGAGTTACAGATGCCGAAACTCTGACCATCGTCGAGCAAGTACTTGCTGGAACCGTCAATCGGCGATTGGCAGAATTAATCGAAGAAATTGGTGGTCGAGCGATGACCCTCAATTTTGAAAGCACCCCGGTTTTAATCGGTGAAAAACTTGCTCTTACTATCGATGGTGAAGCAGTGGATCTGGGGTTTGTCGGGCGAGTAACAGAAGTAGAACGCGCTGTAATTGAGAATCTGTGTTATGCAGGCACAATTCCGGTTATTCCTTCCATGTGTATCGATCAAGACGAGCAGAAATATAACGTAAACGCCGATACGGCGGCCACCACAGTAGCACAACTGCTGGGAGCTGAAAAGCTTGTGTTTCTAAGCGACGTTAACGGAGTACGCCGTGATAAAGATGACGCTGATACGTTGATCAACTCATTGTCTGCGGACAAGGCTCGCGAGTTAATCGCATCCGGAGTGATTGATAGTGGAATGATTCCAAAAGTGGAGGCGTGTCTGGAGACACTGGATCGTGGAGTTCAGAAAGTTCACATTATTGACGGTCGTATCCGGCATTCGTTACTTCTGGAAATTTACACCAGTTCCGGAATTGGAACTCAGATTACAAAATAATGCTTTTACCGGTGTCGGGTGACGCAGGCCCGTAAATGGGACGCAAACGATTACTTTCCCTTACTAATTAACTACCTGTGAAAGGAACTGTGCCATGGAAAACTCATTCTTAAGCTCACAAGATACCGTCGATTTGTTCCGACAATATGTAGTGCCTAATTATGGTCGCTACAGCGTAAATCTTGTTCGTGGTGAAGGTTCTTATATTTGGGACGCCGAGGGAAATAAATATCTGGATCTGTTTCCCGGATGGGGCTGCAATCTTTTAGGGCACTGTCCTGAGCCGATTGTGAAAGCAGTACAAAAACAAGTTGAAACTTTGATTCATGTACCAAATTCGTGGCACTTGGAATCTCAGGGGCGTTGGGCTCAGTTGTTAAGCGAGCGAAGTTTTGGAGGACAGGCATTCTTCTGTAATTCCGGAGCCGAAGCCAATGAAGCAGCGATTAAACTTGCACGACTGCATCATGGTCCCTCGCGATATAAAATCATTACTTTCGAAGGTGGGTTTCATGGTCGAAGTCTGGCAACCACCACGGCGACCGCTCAACCTAAATACCATGAAGGCCTGGGCCCCTTAGTTGCCGGTTTCAACTATGCTCCTTACGGTGATCTCAACGCAGTGAAGGAATTAATCGACGATGAGACCTGTGCGATTATGATCGAACCAATTCAGGGGGAAGGTGGCGTACGGATTCCGCCTGAAGGATTCCTGCAGGGCTTACGGCAGTTGGCCAACGAACATGATCTGTTACTGATATTCGATGAGGTTCAAACCGGCTGCGGTCGAACCGGTCAATGGTTTGGTTACCAGTACTTTGATGTAACCCCGGACGTTCTCACTCTGGCAAAGAGCTTGTGTGGAGGGATTGCCGGTGGGGCGATGCTGACCACCACTGAAATTGCTCCCAGTCTGCGACCCGGTATGCACGCGGCTACTTTTGGAGGAAATCCCATCGCCTCAGCGGCAGGCATTGCGACATTGGAAATGATTGAACAGGAAAATCTGCTTGAGAATGTCAGTGTCTTGGCGGAGTTGTTCGCCTCTAGTTTTAATCAACTGCAGCAACAGTGTCAGTGGATTCGGGAAGCACGTGTGGCCGGCATGATGGTCGGTATTGAACTTGAAGTGGAGGGGGCATCCGTGGTGCAGAAGTGTTTGGATCGCAACCTGCTGATCAACTGTACGCAAGGCAATGTGATTCGCTTGTTACCGGCGATGAACCTGACGACTGAACAAGCTTCTGAGGGAATAGAAATCCTATCTGACGTACTGCGTAACCTGCAGGCTTAGCATCCCGGGAATCCAAAGCTCTTTTATCCACCCAATCCATGATATTATCCCGGTCCTTAAATCGGGCGTATATGAGTATTTAAGACGATGAGACATTTACTTTCTTTATTTGATTTGACGAGTGATGAAATTAGATCGGTTCTGGCATTGGCAGCCCAGTTAAAACAGGAATTGGCAAACGGCAATCGTCACGTTCATCTGGCACAACATAATCTGGCTTTGTTGTTTGAGAAGCCCTCGTTACGTACACGCGTAAGTTTTGAGTGCGGTATGAGCCAGTTGGGAGGGCATGCGCTTTATCTGGGGCAGGATGTGGGCTGGGGAAAACGCGAATCAGTTAAAGATTTCAGTGAGGTTCTAAGCGAATATGTCGACGTTGTTGCTTGCCGCAGCTACAAGCATGAAACGGTTGAGCAACTTGCGCGTTATTCCAGTGTCCCTGTAATCAACGCCTTGACCGATTACTCTCATCCCTGTCAGGCTCTTGCTGACGTTCTAACGGTTCAGGAAGAATGTGGCAATCTGGAAGGGCGGCATGTTGTGTTTGTTGGTGATGCCAATAACGTGGCTCGGTCATTGGCTATTGTTTGCGGAAAACTGGGAGTACGATTTACGCTCGCTTGCCCGGAACCCTATCAATTCTCTGCGGAACAGAAACTGGAAATTGAAAATGGATGTGACGGATTTCAGTTTGCACAGTTGGCGGACGTTGCCGCTGCGGTTGCCGATGCCGATGCAATCTATACCGATGTTTGGGCCAGTATGGGACAGGAGAAGGAACAGAAAAAACGGGAGCAGGATTTTGCTGCCTATCAGGTGAATCAGTCACTAATGCAGGCTGCTCCGGAATCGACCATTTTTTTACATTGTTTGCCGGCTCGACGTGGTCAGGAAGTTACAGATGATGTGCTGGATGGTCCGCAAAGTCGTGTGGTTGTTCAGGCGGGCAATCGTATGCATGCCCAAAAAGGTCTGCTGGTGTGGCTACTGAAACAGCAGGAAGGGTGAAATCGTTGGTCACTCGCGTGCCATTACAGATAACGGAAGCAAGATAGTAAGTCAGTTAATTCCTAAGGGCTTCCTTTTGAATTCGCGTTAACTGGCGAATGCCTTTTCTAGCGAGCGTTAATAGCTCGGCAAGCTGAGATTCACTAAAGGTACTTTCTTCCCCCGTGCCCTGAATCTCCACGAATTGTCCTTTACCGGTCATTACGACATTCATGTCGACGTCGGCGGCGAAGTCAAGTTCGTAATCGAGGTCCAAATACGCCTTACCGTTGACGATTCCAACACTTACAGCAGCCAGACTATCCAGTAACGGTGACTGTTTTGGGTTGGGAAGGTCGTCTTTAAAGCTGTGAATAGCATCCATCACTGCGATATAAGCACCGGTGATGCTGGCTGTGCGAGTGCCGCCGTCGGCTTGCAGGACATCGCAGTCGATAGCAATGGATCGTTCCCCCAAGGCTTCCAGATCAGCGACAGCTCTGATACTACGACCGATTAGTCGTTGAATTTCAGTTGTTCGCCCGTCAACTTTGGTGCGGTCACGCTTTTTGCGCGGGCTGGTGGAGGAAGGTAGCATGTTGTATTCTGCTGTGATCCAGCCCTTTCCTTTTCCCTCCATCCAGGGAGGGACGGAATGCTGCACGCTAGCAGTACACAATACGATGGTGTTGCCCGCTGAGAACAGGACACTACCAGGAGCTTTATTCGTGAAGTGACGTTTTACAGAGATTTCTCGGAGTTGGTTTGCTCGTCTTGACTTTGGCATGATTCTTTGGCGTCGGTTGTCTCGTTAGAACAAGAGGGTTGTGAGTGCCTGATTTCAGCTTTCGGTCGAGTGGACCGAATTTAATTCGTACGCTTATATAAAAAATGCACAGGTAGCCATAGGTCCTGTGCATTTCTAGATTTGAGATAAAGGGCTTTACATTCCTTCGCCACCTCCGGCGCCAGGGTCCATCATACCCCCCATGCCGCCTTCCATGCCGCCTTCCATGCCGCCCATCATGCCGCCCATCATGCCGCCACCGGCGTCTTCACTAGGAGCGTCAGTCTGATAGTTGAATCGTTCCCAAAGATCGGTGTCGTCGATTTCTGAATGCACCATCAGTTTTCCATCGTTGTCGAACAGAATGAATTCTCCGGGAGCCGTAATGAGGTTATCCTTCTCAAACATTTTTTCGTAGTTGGTGCCCTTAAACAGCTGATCGCCACCTCGCAAGTCACCTACCATGATATCCGTTTGGAACCGGAATTCAGGTAGTGCATTGATGACTTCTGAGATTGGATGCCCATATTCAGCATCCGCCGTGAAGTTAAGAATAGTTCCGCGATTTACATTTCGATCAACGGGGACATCGACTGCTCGTTGGCGGTCAAAGACAATCGGTTTGATGATACCAATTGGTTCGGCATCAATGTATGTTTGGCCTGTCGGTGAACGGCTCTCTCGAGCGGCTTCGACGGAACCCGCGGCGATCATTGTTGGGTCCGGTATCGTGATGGCTTCGCAAGCATCACTCCATTCAGTTTTTCTAAACCAATTGGCTCCGTTAGCTGCGTTAGCCCTTAACGTTTTAACTCGGTTAAGCGAGTCTGTATCCAGTGTTTGATCTGTCGGTGCCAGATGGTCAGGGTACTCGTCTTCAGGATTCGAGTTCGGTAAGTTGGGGTCTTCCATCCAAAGCTGAACTCGATATCGGTAAGTTCTGCCGATTTTGGCAGAGAAGTCAAAAAAGCGAACCATCTTGTAATCGGGGATATCTGCAGAAAGCATACCGCCTTCCATGCCTCCCATCATGCCACCCATAGCACCGCCCATGCCCATGCCTGACATATCGCCCATGCCACCCATAGCACCGCCCATGCCCATGCCTGACATATCACCCATGCCACCCATAGCAC
>PBCP01000093.1 GCA_002717145.1 Planctomycetaceae bacterium
AAAGGAGAAGCCATGCCAATTGGAAAAGACGACGGAAACAAAAAAGGCACAAGCCAGTCCAAAAAGAACGCATTCTGTTCTTTCTGCCGCAAAAGCTATCGTGATGTAGGTCCTCTTGTTGAAGGACCCGGAGACGTCTATATCTGCGGTGAATGTATCGAACTGTGTTCAACAATTATCGACTCAGAAAAACGTCGCAAAGACGGAGACAGTAACCTATTCAAAGATATCCCCACTCCACGGGATATCGTGGCCAGCATGGACGAATACGTTATTGGACAATCTAACGCGAAGAAAGTTCTCGCTGTTGCGGTTCACAATCACTACAAACGACTCAACCACCATTGGTCGGACAGTGATGTTGAAATTGAGAAATCCAATATTCTCATGGTTGGCCCCACAGGATCCGGAAAAACGTTGTTGGCCAGAACGCTGGCACGTGTGCTTAATGTGCCGTTTGCTATTGGTGATGCGACCACATTAACCGAGTCCGGTTATGTAGGGGAAGATGTGGAAAACCTCTTGTTGAAATTGCTGCATTCTGCAGACTTCGACGTGGAAGCAGCACAACGGGGCATCGTCTATATTGATGAACTCGATAAGATCGGTAAAACGTCACAAAACGTCTCTATCACCCGTGACGTATCCGGTGAGGGAGTTCAACAGGCACTGCTTAAAATGCTGGAAGGCACAGTCTGTAATGTTCCGCCACAAGGAGGACGTAAACATCCTGAGCAACAATATATTCAAATCGATACTTCAAACATACTGTTTATTTGTGGTGGAACCTTTGTTGGTGTGGACGATATTGTTCGCAAACGATTGGGGAATCAAACTATGGGGTTCGGTCAGCAGGTTGGCTACAAAGAAGAAGCTGATATGGCTGAATTGATGCCTCAGGTGACCTCCGATGATGTACTCGAATTCGGGTTGATCCCCGAATTGATTGGTCGCCTTCCAGTTGTCACTTCACTGACCCCACTGGACGAAGAAGGATTAGTGCGAGTGCTCACCGAACCTAAAAACGCACTGCTTCGTCAGTACGAAAGTTTATTCGAAATGGAAGACTGCCAGCTGAAGTTCTCTGATGACGCTGCCCGAGCCATTGCTCAGCGAGCGATCGACAAAGGGACTGGTGCTCGTGGCTTACGTTCGATCACCGAAGAAGTCATGCTGGATATCATGTATGAGCTTCCGGATCGATCCGGTTCCGGCAGTTATACACTAGACCTTGATGTAATCCAGGGCAAGAAGGATCTGTTTGGCGACAAACGGCCTACCAAGAAGAGCGCATAATTTTATTCTATTTATTCTCGAAGCCCGTCCTTTCCATTTGGAATCGACGGGCTTTTTTATTGCCAGCTCAAATCGCAACTGGAAAGTGGAAATCATCGAATACGAATGACTTGGTCTAGGGGAGGCAGGCCGGCAAGATTGATAAAAGTGGATGTCACTGAAACCGACAAAGGTTTGGATTTTAGGATTGGCAGTTTATAGGACATAGCAGTCGTCAGCCTGCAACGTCGTAGCATTAGTGAACATCCTCTTAACCGTAGTAGGCTAGGGATGGTTATAAGCCATAAATTCGGTTTCCTGGACGGCTGCAGCTGTACGTTTGGAGTGTCGGACTTCACTGTAGATTTGGGAGCCCTAAGCCAAATTCAGTAAAATTTCGATTCCACGGTTGATGACATCATCACTAGCCGCATAAGAGATACGGAAATGGGTGTCAGCCTGACTGAATATGTTCCCAGGAATAATCAGCAGGTTGTTCTCAATGGCTTTAGTGACAAATTCACTTCCAGTGCCCCAGGGAGCTTTTGGAAAAATGTAGAAGGCTCCTCCCGGTTGTTCTATTTCATATTTGCCACTCAATGCCTCAACCATTCGATCTCGTTTGGCACGATAACTATCAACAAAAGGGCTAATGTCAACTTCCATTGCCTCCAGGCCGGCCCATTGCGCTGGTTGAGGAGCACATACAAAACTATATTGCTGCACTTTGAGCATCGTCGAAATGATTTCGGCGGGCCCATGTACCATTCCGAGTCTCCACCCTGTCATGGCATGACTTTTAGAGAACCCATCAATTACCAGTGTATTTGGGTTGACTTCAGCTGGGCTACAGAAGTTTCCGTCGTAATCGAATTTTCGGTAGATTTCATCTGAAATCAAAACAATATTCTTTTCCAAACACAATCTCGCCAACGCATTTACTTCATTCCGGGAAGGTACATAGCCGGTCGGATTTGAAGGGCTGTTGAGGATAATGAGTTTAGTTTTGTCTGTGATGGCGGCTTCGACTTTATTGAGATCAATTTTGAAATCAGGATAAGTGTCAATAAGTACGGGGACGCCATCAACAAGTTGAACTAAAGGCTCGTACATGACAAAGAACGGATCAAATAGAATCACTTCATCGCCTGGGTCTATGAGAGCCTGCATTGCCAGTACCAATCCACCGCTGGTACCACTACTGACAAAAACCTGACGATCATCATGCCCGAATTCGGCGTCAACGGCCAGCTGTAATTTTTCTCGAAGTTGGGGCAGTCCCTGAGTTGGAGTATAGCCGTTATATCCGTTCTCAATAGCTTGAATGCCAGCTTGTTTTACCGATTCCGGCACGTCGAAATCTGGTTGTCCAATGGACAAGTTGACAGGGTCTTTAAGTGTTCTCGCGAGGTCAAAGACCTTGCGAATTCCACTACTGTCAATACGTTGAGTACGTTTAGAAAGAGGGCTCATATGCGAGTTGCTTTATTCGGTGTAGGGCCGGGGAAATAAGATCTAAGAATTTTATTTTAATCGTCCAACGTACGAACGAAAACGAGGTACGTTGGGCGGATCCTGTAAATGCGGAGATGTGAATAGAGTTTGTCCTCTCTGGGGCTGCCTCCTATTGAAAGATTGGCGTTGTTTTTAGCGGTTGAGCCTCCGGGGGTCTGCTGCTTCCTGACGGTTGCGACCTGAAAACCTCGTCAGGAATTTATCGTCGGTGAAGTCCGTTATAATAGGAGGGGTAATGAGTCCGCCTTTTAATTCCAAGCAGGTACTTTCATGTTCAACCGATTCCTGACAATTCTTGCGTTTATTCCAACGGTCGTATTTGGGCAGCAGGAGCTGGATACAACTCGTGGGGACGCCATGCTGGCCAACTACTTTGAATTGCGGACCGCAGATTTAGAAAGCCAATATCTCGCTGGGGTCAATTCCAAAGAGGATTGGATCGAACGGCGACCTGAATATCTGAATCAACTCAGGGAAATGTTAGGGCTCAATCCGATGCCGGAACGCACTCCTCTCAATGCAAAGGTCACTGGCACAGCCGAGCATGATGAATTCACGGTGGAGAATGTCCATTTTCAATCCCGTCCGGGGTTATATGTCACAGGTAATCTGTACGTTCCCAAAGAGAGGAACGAAAAATTGCCGGCCATTCTGTATGTATGTGGTCATGGGCGAGTGAAACAAGGTGATGTTTCCTATGGCAATAAAGTTCACTATCACCATCATGGCAGTTGGTTTGCCAGAAACGGCTACGTTTGTCTGACGATTGATACATTACAGTTGGGGGAGATTGAAGGGATCCATCATGGCACCTACTCTCACGGTTATTTTTGGTGGCTAAACCGAGGGTATACGCCGGCTGGTGTTGAAGCCTGGAATTGTATTCGAGCTTTAGATTATCTGCAGAGCAGGGATGAGGTTGATGGTGAACGTCTGGGCGTAACTGGCCGCAGTGGTGGTGGCGCGTATAGCTGGTGGATTGCAGCGCTCGATCAGCGTATCAAGGTAGCCGTCCCTGTTGCTGGTATTACAGATATGAGAAACCACGTGGTCGACGGTACGATCGAAGGGCACTGCGACTGTATGTTCATGGTAAACACGTTTCAGTGGGACTATCCCATGGTCGCTGCTTTGATGGCTCCCCGACCTCTTTTGATAAGTAATACCGACAACGACAGGATTTTCCCTCTCGATGGGGTTTATCGTACCTACGTGAAAACACGAAAAGTGTATGAGCTCTTAGGGGCAGCAGACAAGGTGTCGCTCCACGTTACTTCGGGGCCTCATCAAGATACACAAGAATTGAGGGTGCATGCGTTTCGCTGGTTCAATCACTACCTGAAGGACGATGATGAACTCATTCGCAAACCAGCAGAAAAGTTTTTTACTCCTGAAGACTTAAGAGTATTCAGGCAGGGACTTCCTGAGGATGAGCAAAATACAGCGATCAGCCATTCTTTTGTACCGAAAGCCGGGGAAATAGAGGTGCCGGATACCACCGGCAAGCTGGAATTGCTGGTCGAAAATGTTCAGGATAGGCTGCTTGAAAAATCATTTCGCGCTTGGCCTGTCGCCCCTGTCGATTTGAATGTACGGAAGATCTCTGAGGCTTACGCTGAAGATTTGGTCATGACTTCCTATGATTATACGAGTCAGCAGGGGATCGATTTGAGACTCTATATCGTACATCGTAAGGATCTGGAAAAGGCAGAGCATGTTATCACTCACATTCAGGGACAGAAGGACTGGTTCGACTTTCTGGGATTCTATCAGGACGCTTTCGGTGATCGGGATGTTCTAAGTGGCGAGGCCTTCCCGGACGAGCCGCCGGAGGGCTTACCGGAATTTGAAGCATTCCTTCAAAATGCGATAAAGGAAAATGTTGTCTGGGCTTATGTTGCTCCGCGAGGAATTGGGCGTACCGTCTGGGATCAGTCGGACAAAAAGCAGACTCAAAATCGAAGGCGTTTCTATCTGCTTGGTGAATCATTGGGGGGAATGCAGATTTGGGATGTTCGACGTGCGATCCAGGCTTTGCGAACTCTGGATATCAATCAAAAGGCTACAGTAATGATGAGGGGCGATAACGATTCGGCGGCGTTGGTTATGTACGCCAGCCTGTTTGAAGACGTAACTGCCATTGGGTTAAATTCACTGGCAGAGTCAGATGTGGAATCGTTACCCATTCTTAATTCGAGTCGCTTTTACTCGGTCGACCAAATTTTGGCAGCGGCCGCGAGTCGACAACGCACGATGGTTAATCAGATTCCAGCGGATGCATTCAGCTTTACGCGGAAGACTGCTGCTTTAAACCAGTGGCCGAAAAATGACTTTCTCTTTCTGCCTGCGAAATCGTCTGAAGCGAATGACAAATAAGAGATTCAAAAAAGGCGGCGGAACGGGTTGCAACGCCCGATTTTCAAACTAGCGGACCCGGCACTTAAATGTGACCTGCGCAGATTGGCCGACTTCCATAGGCTCAGCTATCTCCCAACGCAGAATTGCACTGTCTTTCCCGGTGGGGTTAACAAAGAATTCGGATTCTAAGGTGGAGTTCTGACTGCCTTCGACATAGGCGAGCCGACGACTTAGGTGATCGACAATGGTGACATTACCAATAGCCTTGTCGCCGGTATTTCGAAACGTGATAGTGAATTCCAGCAACTCGCCTGGAAGGGCATCTTGTTTTGAGGCAACCTTTTTGATATCCAGACGGCTGTTCCCTTCAGCGATCTCGTAATGATAATTGGTTTGTATTTTATTATTGCTGAGGATTTTATACGGCAGCAGGTCATAGGCGTATTCCTTCGCCGTTTCTTCGTCGGTTTGGGCTATTGCGGTCTGCTGTTGAATACTTAGCCGAGCTTCCTGAGAGTTCTGAATATTCACTTTTGTATTCAATAGGTCGCCTACCTGAGGCTTGACTAACTGACTTCCTTCGAGACTAGCAACTTGATGGGCCATATCACGGAGCTTTTGGTTTTCGCGATATAGTGCACTCGCCTTTGTACCAATATTTCGCTGGCTTGAAACTTGTTGTTTGACTTGTTCCTGCCCCTGACTCTGAGTTGCGCCGTCAATAGCCAATGGGCTGTCTACCGCGTAAACGTGGTCCTGATGACGATATTGGTTTAGGCCGTCTACTCGGCGAACAGAGGCGAAGCGAGGTGCGTAGATGGGAATGCGGTTAGTACGTTCAATCTGAATGTCGCCGTCAAGTGTATGGAAGTGAGCAATGGTGTCCTCTTCATCCAGGTTATCGATACTAAAATCCTGAGCGACATTCGTCAGTTGATAACCGTCGCCTCCCTGAAATACGTATTCATCTTCAGGAAATGGCGCCGAAATGCCAGTTGGAGTCCATGGAGTTGTTTGTGGAGGCCCTGTATACGCCTGAGGTGGGATGCCAGGGGGATTCTGTAAAGCCGTGGCTGGCATTGGAACGGGAGCTTGCTGAAGGTGTTGTACGTGTTGTATTGGCTGCACTTCATGCGCGTTTGGAACATGAGAAATGGAGGCCCGACTTTCCGGTTCCGCCAGATTGAGACTTGCATCGCCCACAGTAACCACGGAGGGAAGAGAAGTACTTTGTAAGTCTGCAATTGAGTTTCGATGAATCGACAGAGGCCGCGTTGGAGAGCACGCTGAAAGCATGCAAAGTAAGCCGCTAACAGCGATGAAACGCAACAGGTTGTCGTTTGTTGTAATACGCAGCATCGTTTTACCTCAGTCGTCCAATCGATGGAGTACTAATGATGGCTCGTTCCAGCTTATCTGCAGGGATACTTGATTGTTGTGGTGGCATGATGCTGCGAACCGGTGGAGACGAAAACATGAATCGTTCGGTTTGTCGGTCCATTCGTGGCTGTCTGGATCCAATTCTAAGGATAGCCATAGGACGCCCTAGTTGATCAGCCACGCGTAATGGATCCTCATTAAACCTTACATCGAGGAATCGCTGGCGATTGGCCTGATCCTGAATGACGACCGGATTGGTAGGGTCCTCTAAATAAATAACACGAGTAACGAACAGGCCTTCGGCAGCCATACGCAACTCCTGAGAAGTTAGATGAATCGGAATGGGGAACCTGATTTCAAGGCCTACTGGCGGGTGTAGACGGTCTAAGAGTTCCACGGTTGGGTAAAGTTCTACGCCGGGAAGTCCGGGGATTTCAGTGATTTTTAACCGATACGGACTACCGATGAGCAAACCTGCATTGAGTACAGATGGAGTGCCGCCGGCAAATGTTCCGTTTGTCGCAATCGCGATGGAGCCTCCCTGTGGGCATCGGATTTGTGTAGGTTGAAAATAACCAGGGACCGGTCCGCCTCGAAGTAGCATTTGAGATCCTACCTGCCCGGGTGGCATTAAGGCGTGATTAGGGTAATGCGCATTGGGTGCCGGTCGAAACTGTTGAGCACGCAGTGAGTCCGCTGCGAGCCAGACGCAGCAGACTGTTATCGCGATCGTAAATCTTTGTAGGGAGGAGATCATCGATTGATTAATTATTAGTTGTTGTGACCTCGAAAGGCGGGACTGTTATGCAGGTAACGCCCACTGACGAAACTGTGCGTTTCGACCAGTGGGCATTGTCTTTTTTGGGTGTTACTTCTCAGATACTACTGTTGTGGAATAACCTGATTTTGAACTCGCAAAGGCTGTCGATTAACAGCGGCCGGTGCATAGTTGTGCTCACGGATACGGACAGTATCGACAGGTTTAGGGTAGCTGTAACCTGGCGTCTGTCGCATATGCACGTTGAAATGTTGGACAGGTTCCGGCAGGTTCACCTTGGTATGGTTATGCATCGTGTAAGACTGCAAACCAGCCGGAGCTCCAAAAGGAAGGTGAGGAGGTCCCGGCACACCAACATTAGTTGCCGTCATGGGCGTACCCCATGAAGGAGTACTAAGACCGGACACATAATTTGGAGCCATGGTCATTGGTAAGGAAGGAGCAGCCTGCCCACTCTGCATGAAAGCAGCAGGTGCCGCTGCCGGCGCTCCGGCGGGGTTCACTGCTTTGACTTTGTTGCCCATGCGGAGAATCGCCATGATGCTTCCACGTCGATCTGCTTCAACGATTGGGTCGTCGCCTGGATCAAGCCGTGTGCTAACAAGCGTTTCTACGTTTGCAAGTGCCAGATCCTGAAATTCCGGATCTGGTAGGTAAATGACTTTTGTGACATAGTTTCCGGTGGCAACCTGATCAAAATCCTCATTAGTGAACTGCAATGGGATTGCGTTATGGTCCAGATAGGCTGCGGTACGCGGATTGACAGGAGCGATTTCAATCGTAGGGAACAACTCAATAGCTTCGTGCCCCTCGATATTACTTAGTTTCATTCGAACAATGTCACCATTGGTGCCAACCATGAAATCCTGCCGTGCGGGCGTGACGAGAATTTGTCCTTCGTAGCTTCCATTACGATTCGTATCAATGCCGATTTGCATGCCGGAAGGGCGATTAAAGATCACTTGAATCGACAATGCAGGTGATGGAGCAGTCATAGCAGTGGCCTGTTGCATCATCTGTGCCTGAGGCATAAGCACTCCAGGGCCAGGACCGTCTACGCCGGGTCCGGGATGGAGAAGTTGATCAGCCGGTGGCAGATTGTGTTGCTCAAAGGTTTGACAACCAGTGGTCATGATAGCCGCGATTGCGACGACAGCCCAAAATCGTGAAAAAGTCTTCATGTTTTCCCCCATGGCAGTGTTACGTGCACAACGGTAAATGGAATTTGCTATTGAGTTTTGACTTGTATATTGTCAGCCCATCCGGAGCTGAAAAGTTTTTGTTCTTGCTCAACCAATTCCAATTTGATTGAGCTTTACCCCCGAATAGTGAAACATCTAAAATGCTTCTTACTCGTGAGAGTTACCGATAACGGCGCAAGGAAACAATGGTTCCATGTGGGCAGTAATCGGCACGTTACAGTACGAATCTTTGATAAAATCGGTACAACCGGACTATGAAGTACAAATTACCCATACTTACATGTCTTGTTTTGACCGGTTTTCTGTTGTTTGGACCTGAAAACGGTTACCAAACCACCTCTATTTCTCCCATTTTGAAAGCTCAGTCTTCTTCCGGCGACGAAAATAATTCTTCCCAAAATGTTGGTATTCCTGTTGATACCGATGGGAATCCGATGGAATTACCGACGAACACGGTTTCCGCAGGGCAGGGCGGTGGCGACGAAACCCTAAGCGATCCGGACACGATTTTGAAGCGAGCGATTGCACAATTGAATTCGGAGTCGCGGTTTCAGGCTTCTGTTCGTCATAAAATTAATATGTTTGAGCAGCAACTGGTGGGGACAGGGCATTACCGTCAGTTTGGTAAAGGTTCAATCAAAAGGCTTCGTTTCGAACTTAAGACTCAGGTCGGCGATGTGACTTCAAGCGTCATTCAAGTTTGCGATGGTCGTCACCTTTGGACTCGTGAGAATCTGGCTGAAGGCACGACACTTAGCCGTATTGATGTTCGTTACATTCAGGATGAGTTGGCTGAATACGAACGGGTAAACGGAGTTGGCAAGTTCGCGGCGAATTGGGGAGCTAATATTGCCATGGGAGGGCTACCTCGACTGCTTGCATCAGTTGATTCATGTTTCGAATTCGTGTCTGTGAAGGAAGCTAATTATGAAGACATTCCTGTTTGGGTTTTGATTGGCACCTGGAAACAAAATGTCAAAGAACGGATCATGGAGCAATTCAATTCAGGATCACAATTACCGGCTCACCTTCCCAATGCCGTTAAGCTAGTTTTAGGGCGCGATGTGGAATTCAGATTTGTTCCTCGCGAAATTCAATATCTAAGGGTTTTGCAAGACAAGACTGCGCAGCCGATGGTTTCTCTGCAGCTGTATGATTTGACGCGCCTGGTTGACATGAATACCTCTCAGTTTGATTACCAGCGTGGCGAACAGGTAATTGTCGACCGAACTCAAGCATTTCTGGATAAGTATATCCTAGATTAGTGCCAGACGATTTCTGTTTCGCTTCGGGCTTTCGCTCCTACAAAAATGCTAGCAGCATTTACGTCCGGAAATTCGGCCTCTGAGTTAGAGAAACAGTGTTTCACAATCAGCAAAGGCTCTTATCAGTTGACATGCCTACGTTTAGACTAAGAAAATAGTAAACCAATCTTTCGACTAAAGGGGCCATTACCGTGGCACGTATTTTCTTTGTCCTGGCGTGCTTTGCCACGCTTCTCTTGATTTCCAACCTGGGAGTCGGGTTATGGGTAGGTGATTTGAACGGCGATGCGGCCAAGCTTAAAGAAGCCAGCGAAGTTCAGGCACAGGCCAGAAGCAGACAGGACGCTGCAGCAACCGAAGCAGCGGAGATTGCATTAAGGCAAGCGGCAGAAAACTATATTCCGACAAAAAAACGGCATAGTTTACATTTCGTGCTGGGAGTTTTCACGGCAGTGATTTGCGTTTTGGTAAATGCGATAAGCGTCACATATTTTATTGGAACAACGAAGTGGTGCAATGAAGTGGTGGACGCCTATAGTTTGGATCAGGAATACGCTCACAAGAGTACTCGTCTTAAAAAAAGTACGTTTCCCTGGTCATTGATGGGCGTACTCACAATTATCTTGATTGTTGCCTTCGGAGGTGCCTCGGATCCGGCCACCGAAATTAGTTCAACCGCAGATTGGGTGAGCGTTCATTTTATGCTTTCGATACTGGGAACAATGTTTTTGATTGTTTCGTTCCTACAACAGGTTGGCAAGATCGGAGCTCACTATGAGGTCATTCAGGAAATCGTAGCCGCGACTGAAAAACGTAAGCAAGAGTTAGGGCAGATAGAGATCGAATCCTGATCCATAAGGTTTACTCAAGCGATTCTCTTATTTCATCCTTTAGATCATTGATGGTTTCATCCATCACCTGATCAATCTCCTCCTCGGTCCCACGTTGTTGGATAATCGAGTGAAGTCGGTCGAAATGTTTATTGACAGGTTCGGCGATATCCGGAGGGAGCACATTGCGTACGGCAGCAACCATTTTGTCGACATAGATGCCGGTTTTCGATTCAGCGATTTGGCTGTGAGATTCGTCACTGGTAAAGGCCACCATTGTCACAGTTAAGATGGAACAGAGCAGGGCACCGTTGACAATGCCCATTAAGGCTCCTGTTTGATGGTCAAACGATTTCATCTCATGTTTCACTATCCGTTTTTGCAGGAAGCTATGAATTACCCATATCGCTAGAGATGTCAGGATGTAGACCGCTCCCATTGACAGATATTGGTTCAAGGGACTCCCGATATCACTGATGGCTTCAGCTAATCCTCCGTGGAATTCGCGTGCCGCGAAAAAGCTAACCACAATTGAGCTTACCATGCAAATCTGCCAGAGCATGCCTTTCCAGGCGCCGAGGATGATGGAACCGACAAAGCAGACGGCCATGACGATATCAAATATTTGCATCGTATTACCTCTTACCAGGATTCCAATAACATGGTGACCGGACCTTCATTAACAATGGTTACCTGCATGTCTGCCCCAAATGAACCGGTAGCCACGCGGACGCTACGCATCGCCATTTCGGTCACGAATTGTTCGTATAGCGGTTCGGCAATGTCAGGTGTAGCAGCATTGGTGAAACTAGGGCGTCGTCCCTTGCGGCAGTCTCCCCAGAGTGTGAATTGGCTGACAATCAGAATCTCACCCTGAACGTCACGAACGCTGAGATTCATTTTTCCGTCGTCGTCTTCAAAGATTCTAAGACCTGCGATTTTATCGCACATCTGTATCACTTCTTTCGACGTATCTTCCGGTCCGAAACCGACGAATGCAAGCAATCCCAGATCGATTTTGCCGACGATCTCACGCTCTACGGCGACGCTGGCATGACTTACACGTTGTAATACGACTCGCATTGGTAAATGATCTACTTCAAAACAACTGAATTGACAGCAGAAGGTTACCAAATCTAAGACGTCGGTGACTAGAAGGATTAGGCCCTCCAACAGTCATTTAAAAGAATAGCCGGGCTCAAACGCTCCACTTTTCGACCGAAGGTTATTGCGACTGAGTCATCGCTCGGACTCGTCGAATCCCGTCCATGGCCTGCTGATTCTCCGGGGCAATTCCCAAAGCCCCACCGTACCAACTGATCGCAGCTTCGTAGTCTCCGAGTTGTTCTGCGATTTGGGCAATTGTGATCCGGACTTCTGCGTTGTCGGTTTGTTGAGCAGCCTGTACGTTGAGTTCGATATATTCAAGTTTCAGGGCTTTGATTTGCTCATGTTTCCGGAACGCTTGCTCGGCTGCATCAGTTTCGCCCAATTGGCGAAGTACATTGGAAAGCTGGAAATAAACTCGGTCGTTAGCCGGATCCAAGCGGCTTGCATTTTCAAGTGCCAGACGAGCTTGCTCCGGTTTACCGGTTTGCATGGCAATGAGTCCCAGAATCCTCTGCCCGTGAGGCAGCGAAGGATCCTTCGTAATACTCTGTTGAACAAACCGATCAGCCTCAGCGAACTGTCCTAATGCCATAGCACATTCAGCCTGATAAGCTAAAGCCGTAGCTTGCAATAGCTCGGAAGCTGTTGGGGATAGCTGTTCGAGCTGCTGTTGAGCATCTTGATACTTTCGTATCCTGATATAGACTTCTGCCAGTTCTGTGCGTATTTCATCCGTCTGATCAAAGGCGGGATCTCCCGGTGCTCGTTTGAGCGACTCCAGATAGTGAGTTATTGCCAATTCGTGCTTTTCAAAATCTTTGCTAATCAGCCCCATGAGACGATCAGGGCGGGGGTCGGTGGGGGCTAGTTCCGAAACGCGTTCGCAGTGGCGCATGGCCTGTTGGAGTGCTCCGAAGTCATAGTAATGTGCGATCAAAAGCCGATGGGCATCGATGTTGTCGGGAAACTCCTGAATCATTTCGTCAAGCGTTCGAACGGCAGATGGAAGATCCTGAGCCGCCGTAAAGCAATGGACGGCAAGCATCATACATTCTTCGCGAATTCGTTTATCGCTGGCAATGACGCCCACACGTTGCATGACGGCATCATAGTTGAGCACGTTCATATAGAGATTGGCTTCGAGAAACTGAGTTTCTATCTTTGCATCGTCACGATCGGCCAGTTGGTTCTTGAGTTCCCGTACTGCGTTCCAGTCTTCCTTTTG
This sequence comes from Planctomycetaceae bacterium, assembly GCA_002717145.1. Taxonomy (GTDB): domain Bacteria; phylum Planctomycetota; class Planctomycetia; order Pirellulales; family Pirellulaceae; genus UBA721. The sequence continues at coordinate 12,939 of PBCP01000093.1, forward strand.
GATTGCCTGACGTCCCTGTTCCAGTAATTCATCGATCGCAGGCTCGGACGAACATCCGAGTTGAAAAGAGGAAATCGCGAGAGACAGTGCTAGGAGCAGTTTGGGCATTAGAATCAGTGGGAGATCAAGGTGCTTGTGGCTGAACGATTGTAAGTGCTGTATTAGTATGGGGTACGTCTACGGTTTGGGTAACGCCATCGGGCCAACGGATGGTGATTGATTCAATGGATTCGCCCTCCCCAATACCGAAGAATACTCGCTTGTCGCTCGTGGATGCATAGCTGGAGCCGCCTTTGACCTGACGAACTTGCGTTTGTTGAGTTGTAGTCAGCGTAATCAAACTGCCGACAGCCGCTCGGTTCGTAGTTTGGCCGATAAGTTGGAGTGACAGCCATTGATTTTTATTTTGAGTCTCGTTAATCAATACGCTAACGCGTTCATTGATATGCGAGTAGACCAAATCAAGATCTCCGTCATTGTCCAAATCACCATAAGCGATGCCACGGCCTTTGTGCGCCGTTGTAAAATACTCACCTACGCTTTTATTGACTTTTGCAAATCGCCCGTCAATGTTTTCGAGTGCAATGGGCCATTGCGCGATCGTTGCATCTGACGGGTAGAGTTTGACATGGCCATTGGCGATAAATAGATCTTCATCACCGTCTCGGTCAGCATCCATAAATGTTGTCCCCCAGCCAACATAGACACTTTGAAAACTTAGTAGCCCACTGGCTGAACTGACGTGCTGAAAGAGTGTATTACCGATGTTTTTGTATAACGCGAATTGTTCGTTTTGGAAGTTAGTGACAAATAGATCCGGCAATCCGTCCATGTTGAAGTCACCCATATCGATCCCCATGCTGCCATCGGCGTTTCCAGTATTGTCAAATCCAACTCCGCAAAGTGTGGCTGTCTCAAGAAACGTTCCATTGCCCTGATTGGTCCAGAGGAAATTGGCAACGGTGTCATTCGTAACATAGATATCCAGGTCACCGTCAAGATCGATGTCTGCCATGAGCACGCCAAGTCCTTTTCCGGCTTTGTTGATTCCCGCTTGCTGCGTGATATCTGTCAGTTGTCCGTCTTCGTTGAATTTCAATAGGAAGTCCGGCAGGGGGGCGAAATCCCGGGGGGAGCAAGTATCGCGTCGGTTATCGACTTTTTTCTGAGAGAGGAAGCTTTGATCCTGCCCTGTACAGAAAGGATGGTTGGCAAAAGACCAGTCAATGTATTGGGCGACGTAGAGTTCAAGCATTCCATCACCGTCGATGTCTCCCCAAGCTGCTCCAACACTCCAAATGTCACCGGGCAGATTAAGTTGTTTGGCGACCTCTTGAAACGTTCCATCGCCATTGTTGTGAAAGACAAGGATGCCACCATATCCGGTGATCACCAGATCAGTAAACCCGTCGTTGTCGTAGTCCTGTGTAATAGCTCCGTGACTGTAAAAGTCATCTCGATCGAGTCCTGCTGTTTGGGTGACATTGGTAAACGTCAAATCACCGTTGTTTTGAAACAGAGCAGGGGGGTGCCCGTTGATTTCGGTTGCTTGTTGTTTATTTTCTCCAAAGGATCCTCCACCGGTCAGCAGGATATCCTGGAGTCCGTCGTTATTAAAGTCGAACAAAGCGACGCCGCCTCCGAGTGTTTCGAGCATAGTGACGTGTCCAGCCTCTTCACCATTTCGGTATGCAAAATCAGGTCCGGAGTCGAGGATTCTGAAGCGAAGCATACTGGCCGGCTCAGGCAAAGTGTCTTCTGGACTGATAGGAGGTTTTGGGGGATCCTCCTGGTTATGATTGGTTATCTGAGACGGATTGTTAGAATGTTGTGAGTCGTTGTGGTTTTGGGGATCAGATTCGCTTGTCAAAGCGGGGTCTATTGGATTAGTTGTTTGTTGATCCGTGTCACAGCCGGCGATTGACAAGCTGACGATCCATAGCAACGCCACGATGGGTAGGGAGCGGTTGTGATTGACGGAAAATCGGGGGACCATCGGGGAAGTGTCTATAAGATTGACGAGTTAAGAATTGCTCGCTTATTATTTTACACATGTGCAACATAAACGTGAAATACGAGTGGCACAGGAGGGGGCTATCGTGAAAAAGCTGAATATCACAAACCGAACATAACAAACATTATCGGACGTTGGGGATTGGCTGAAAAGGACTGTATTTAGTAGTTTTTTAGCGATTAGCTCGGGAAACGGTGTCTGTAGAGGTGCCTAAGCGATTGCTGGCGAATTTGCCGTTGTCTAACTTAGCATTTGCTATTAATCAGCAAGCTTTGAGTTCGAGCCGTCGAGTCGTTGTTACAACAGATCGATTTTCAGCATTCTCACAATTGGAATTCGCAACCCAGAACTGGGCGCTAACTTGCACGACGAGCACTGTCTGGCTTCGAGCTTATGCTTCTTCAAGAAATTTCCCCATCGCGCGGAATTTCTCATATCGCTTAGTCAGGAGGTCTTCCACCGAATCGCTTTTCAATTGCTTGAGATTCTCCAGCAGATACTGCTTAATTTGGATCGCCATTTGCTGGTGATCGCGATGAGCGCCTCCAAGTGGTTCTGCGATAATGTCATCGACAACTCCTAATCCTGGCAGGTGCTTTGAAGTGAATTTCAATGCATCTGCTGCTTGGGGGGCGTGCTCATGGCTTTTCCATAAAATCCCCGCACAACCCTCCGGACTGATGACACTATAGTAACTATGTTCGAGCATCGCGACCCTGTCACCGACGCCAATTCCCAACGCTCCTCCCGATCCTCCTTCACCGATAACGATGCAAATGATCGGAGTTTCCAGCCGTGACATTTCGTACATGTTTTCAGCAATTACCCAGGCTTGCCCACGTTCCTCAGCACCAACTCCTGGATAAGCCCCAGGGGTATCGATGAAGCAGATTACTGGCAGTTTGAATTTGGCCGCCAGTTGCATTTTTTGCATTGCCTTACGATAGCCTTCCGGATGAGCACAGCCAAAGAAACATTCGGTTCGCTCTTTCACCGTGCGACCTTTTTGATGTCCGATGACCATTACCTTTTGATCATCCAGCTTGGCAAAGCCGGTAAGCATCGCACGGTCGTCACCGAACTTGCGATCTCCATGAAGTTCTACAAATTCGTCAAACACTAAATTCAGGTAATCTCGCGTGTAAGGTCGATCCTGGTGTCGAGCTACCTGGACGGTTTCCCAGGGCGATAGGTTTGCATAGATATCCCGAGTAATATCGGCGATGCGATTTTTTAGATCACGAACTTTTGCCGACTGGCCGTCACCAGTCTCTTCACTTTCGAGCGAATCCAATTCCTGCTCGAGTTCGTAAATTGGTTGTTCAAATGCCAGGCCAGGTCCTGCGTTACTCATGGATTTTCCTTTGGAGATCCAGGATTGTCTCTCAGGTGAATGAAATATTCCCCCGCTTCACCAGACTGAGAAGCTCAGCCGAGTTGTTTCACTTCCATCATAGTAAACATTAATACAAGATCATGAAACGCCTAATTTATAGACTGCTCACTTACGCTTCTTCGTCACTTCGTTGAATCTCAGATGGATGAGGGGGCTTGGATCGGTAAATCCTCATGCCGGATAACACGCCAAGTACCTTTTTGAGATTGTCCGGCCTACTCTCTTTATTTTTGCGTAACATGTCCGTCACCAAATCACTGAATTCCTGAGTGACGTTTCGATTGATGGTGTTTGCCGGTGGCGCTTTTGCGGACAGATGTTTTTGGAGGAGGTTCTCCGGAGAGCTTCCTGTAAATGGCATTTTCCCGGTTACGATTTCAAAGTACATACAACCAAGACTGTAGATATCTGAGCGTATGTCGAGTGGCCTACGACGAATTTGCTCAGGAGACATGTAACTACGAGTCCCGGCAATTTCTTTGGGCCTACCAAAACCCAGTTTAGCCAGAAATCCGGTCCGCGAAGGCTGGCAGAGTGCAAAGTCAATCAGCTTGGTATTTCCCTCGTCATCAACCAGATAGTTATCTGGCTTCACATCACAATGCACCCAACCATGATTGTGTAAATGCTGTAATCCCAAGGTCGTCTTTTCAATGATGTTGTCAGACCGATGAGCCATCAGCTCTTTATCTGTTCGTAGTCGTTGTTTCAGGTTGAGTTGTTGACCAAATTCCAGTGAAAGGTAGGGATCATTACCTGTCGTGCGCACCCCGAATACTTTAATCACATTTTCATGATCCAGTTTGCTGGCGATGTCAAATTCGTGTTGCAGAAAACGAAGTTCTACTTTGCTTTTACGAGCCTGAGCGGTCAAAATTTTCAAAGCAACCTTTTGCTTTGAATTACCGTCGACAGCTTCAAAAATCTGGCATGTTGAACCTGCACGAATCAGGCGAATGATTCGGTACTGATCGATAAAATCTCGTCCGTGTCCCACAGCGACCTCATTGCAGAATTTGTGTTTGCAGAAAGAAGAGGGCTCGAGATTTCCTCAATAGAATCTCGGCGCGTCCTCTAAAGTATTCGCTGAAGTGTACAGAAAAACAATTGCTGAGGAAACGACTATTTGGTCTGAAACCTGAAACCATGACTCTCTGCGGATTACTAAGGGTTCCCCGTTAGCACTTCCTGATAGATTGTACGAATTCGTTCGGTCATGAGCTGATGAGAGTACATTTCTCTACACTTCGCTCTGCCGGCCGCTCCGAAGCTCTGCCGCAGTTCAGGATCACCCGCAAGACGAATGATCGCATCAGATAAGGCGACGATATCTTTGGGCATGGTTAAGAAACCAGTCTGATTGGTGATGCAAACCTCACGAGCACCGTCGATGTCAAAGCTAATGACAGGCTTACCTGCCAGTAATGCCTGTGGTAACGCTCTGGCGAGGCCTTCACGAAGACTTGTGTGAGCTAAAATGTCCATTGCTCCGAGGTATTGAGGGACATCGGTGGGAGGTACTAAGCCGGTGAAATGAAAATGTTCGCTTAACCCCCCTGCTTCGATCTGAGATTCAAGTTCATCTCGCAGAATGCCATCGCCGACCAATAAAAAGTGGACATGTGGGTTGGTGGCGACCACTGTTCGAGCTGCTTCCACCAGATATTTATGCCCCTTAAGATTAAACAATCGTGCAATCTTGCCAACAACGATGTCGTTGTTAGCGAACCCAAATTCATGACGTATCCGGTCTCGATGATCATCCGCTCGTAGGTAGTCATCGATTTTCATTCCACTGTAGACGGTTGTGAAACGCTCGCGTTCAGCTACATTGCCTTCCACCATTAAGTCGGTCATGGCGTCGGCAACACAAAGCAATCGGTGGCAGCGTTTTGCAGCGTATCTTTCGCAAAAAGCAAAAAGCTTCCTGGCCAGTGCTGACTGATAGGAATGGAATGGAGCGCCGTGAACGGTATGGATTACCGCTGGCACTTTGAGCCTCCAGGCCGCCATTCGCCCAAGGACTCCGGCTTTAGCACTGTGGGTGTGCACGACATCGGGGTTAATCTCACGTAGAAGCTTTTTCAGCTGTCGATATGCTTTCCAGTCCTGCCATGGTTTGATATTACGGGTAAGGGCCGAGGCCTCAATGATGTTAAGCTGAGGGTGATTAAGTCGCTTTAGCAGTTGACCCTCCGGACCTGCTGAGGGGCCGGTAATCAAGGTTACATCGTCGCCATATTGGTCAATTAGGTCGATGCAGTTCAGAAGTGTATTTTCCTGTGCTCCACCAACAATCATGCGGGTAATAATATGTACAACTTTCATAGGACGGTTTTAACCTACATTCAATTTAGTGTACATATTATTCATTTCTACGATTGCTTCTCACCGTAATCTACATCCATCAGATAGAGGCCTTCTGCTGGGGCTGTCTGCCCTGCTCTTTTGCGATCCCGAGCTTGAAACACATCTAAGATCCAATCCGGATGTTCCTTGCCAGTTCCAACTCGACTTAGCGAGCCCACGATATTGCGCACCATGTTGTAGAGGAATCCATCAGCACGAATATCAATCGTTATGAATCTGGCATCGTGTCGGTAGTGTTCGACCAGTTCCAGGGAAAAGACATTTCGAACGGTAGTCTTGCGGTCACTTCGCGAGGCTTCAAAACTAGCAAAGTCATGTTTTCCGACAAAGTGTCGTGCCGCTGCCTGCATGGCGTCCAGATCCACGGCTTTAGGGTGTGACCAGGCATATTTCAGAGACAATGGATCCATGATAGGACCGGGTTGCATAATGTATCGATAGCGTTTGCTGACCGCGTCACGGATGGGGTGAAAGTCCTCTCGGGTAATCTCCAGACTTCTCAAGTAGATATCGAACGGCGTATGTGCATTAATGGCTCGACATAATACACCAGTTTCATGTTCAGTATCCACTTTGAACGCGACAACCTGTCCATGTGCATGAACTCCGGCATCGGTGCGCCCGCTGGATAATACTTTGACCTCTTTACCGGTGACCTTGAAAACAGCAGTTTCCATGAGCCCCTGAATCGTTTTTTGATTAGGCTGGACCTGCCAGCCCGCATACTTTGTGCCATCGTAAGCGAGCTTACCTCGATAAGTATGCTTCGTCATGGAAGTTAACCAAAAAATTTATTCGGCAGACTGGGCGATCAGCAGTTCAGCAATTTGCACAGCGTTAGTAGCTGCGCCCTTTCGCAGATTGTCACTGACACACCAGAATGTAATTCCGTTTGGTGAAGAGAGGTCTTCACGAATCCGACCGATGTATACTTCATCAGACCCGGAACTGTTGTTTGGCATAGGGTACACGCCGTTATCAAGATCATCAACGACGGTAATGCCGTCTTGAGCTTCGAACAGTTCCCGCACCTGTTGCACGCTCAGTTTTTGTTCGGTTTCCACTAAAATGCTTTCACTGTGGCAATTTGCCACGGGGACGCGGATGGCAGTCGGACAAACTTGAATCGACTCATCTTCAAAGATCTTCTGAGTTTCCCAAACCATTTTCATTTCTTCCGAGGTATAGCCTTCGTGTTTCTCAGATCCGATCTGAGGAATTAAGTTGAAAGCGATCGGATGAGAGAATGCCTGGTATTCGTATTCCTGGCCGTTGACGGCTGCTTTTGTTCCCTCTTGCAGATCCACGTTGCCAGCAAGCCCTGCCCCGCTCGTGGCCTGATACGTGCTGACAACAACACGTTTAATGCGAGCGGCATCATGAAGAGGTTTCATTGCTACGACCATTTGGGTGGTCGAGCAGTTGGGGCTGGCGATGATCCCCTGATGATTTCGAGCCGCTTCAGGGTTCACTTCGGGAACCACTAATGGAACTTCAGGAAGCATACGGTGGAACCCACTTTCATCCACCACCACAGCGCCCGCCGCTTTGGCCCACGGGATGAGTTCGGCGGCAACATCGTCCGGTGTACTGGCAATGATTAAGTCTATTCCATCAAACGCATCAGGCCCCAATTCTACGACTGTGTACTCGTCACCTTTGAACGTCAATTTCGAACCAGCTGAACGTTTCGATGCGATGAATCTCATCGTTTGAAATGGGAAATCCCGTTCTTCCAGTAATTGACGCACTATGGTTCCGACTGCACCGGTCGCACCGACCAAGGCAATGTTTTCGTACACGATATGTTTCCTTAAGGGGAGATCGAAGATGGGGTGAACACAGGCTTGAGTACTTGAAAAAGCCTGTAAAAAAAGCTCCTTGAGCAGTTGGCTGCCTAAGGAACTTTTAAGTATGCACGGGGTGTTAACAATCGGCAACGGCTAATTCGTTGCTATTTTTGGACCAATGTAGAGGAGTATGGATCGGTAATTATTCTAGCGATCGTTCGTCCTGGAGATAATTCCAACGCTTCCGATATCTTGTAGTTGGTTGTACCGATCGACCAACTAACTTCGACGTTGTAGCGATAACGAGCCGTTGGAGTCAGGTTGCGGGAGACGAATGTGCGTGTTGTTCCTGTGGAAGTTGTGGGCTTTCCATTGATCCTGACGACTGCGTTTGCAGGAACAGTCAGTATGAGTGTTGCCGTCTTCGGTTGCTCAATCTGAAAAGCATCTTCGTCAGTAGGTTCATCTGTTGGGGAATCTTCTGTTTGGTCGGCTGGTTGAGCAGGAGGTGTAAGAGGCGATACGTCCTGAGGTTTCTGGTCTTTAGGTTCAGCCGGCTTGACTGGTTGAAGAGGCACAGCAGGTTGAACCGGTTGTAATACCGAGTCCCCCTGCCCTGCTGCTGGCTCGTGATATGGTTTTTCCGTCGAGTGAACCTCAGCCGGAGTCGGTGAGGTTTGGCTGGCTGAATCTGTCGTCACAGAGTTACCGTAAACCAATCCTCGATAGTAACGATAATTGAGGTGGTAATGGGCTGCCATTCTTAATTCGGCGGCTGCATTACGAAGTATGGGGCGTCGAACGATTACTGGTCCACAGCAGACTGGAATAGGTCGACAGCAAGGATTAAGTAGCTGTGCGTCAGCTTCCTCGGTAGAGAAAACAGTCATAGCGACAGCCGTTAGGATAGTCAGGGATTTCAATTTACACATGGGATTTCCTCGCTACACTGCTTCTCAAGGTTAGTTTGCCTGTAAGATTCGGCGGCAACAAGCTGGAAGCATGATATGTTTATTTTGCCCATTTTAACATCATATTTAAGGCAATGCGAGCGCAGATTCTATTCTGCTCAGCGTTTGTTGGGCTGAATTTTAAGATCGTCAATCGAAAACTCGCCAACCCCGCCGAACAGTCCAACCCGGAGTATTGCTTCCCTTGCCTGGATAGGCACTCGGACAATCTTCCTTACTGGGCTCCAGTTGTGTGTTCCTATAAAAGGCCCAAGAGTGACCACGCCAACTTCCCGGCGGCTATCGTCATAGAAAGAGATGGCAAATAGAGGAATTTCGTCACGGGTTCGACCCTGCCTGACTTCATCTAGTTTAATCTGTGCTGAAACTACCAGATTACCAATCGATCTCCCGTCGATAGCAAATCCTTGCAGCATATGTGAGGATAGTCCCGGAGTGGAGTTGTTGAAGCTGGCATAATGGGTGCCCTGTGCAGCCTCGTTACTCGAAATCAATTTGACCTGCCGTTGATAGTACCAACCTAGAATGAAATCGTAGTTCTCCTTCACGAGTTCGAAGTCGGAATTGAACAATTGAGGATTCAGTGGATCCGGTTTCACCTGTCGGTCGTCTTCGGCGTTTCCGGTCATCGGAACAAACAAGGTTGGGCGAAGGGCTTCGGCTTTGAGCTTGCCGTTTTCCTTCCGCATGATGTACATCGTTTGCTGATATCGCTGACCCACAGGTATGATCATCCGCCCACCTTCTTTAAGTTGCTGCACTAGTGGTACAGGCACTCGTTCCGGTGAACATGTCACGATTATTTTGTCGAAAGGTGCATATGCAGCCCAGCCCTTGAATCCATCACCTACTTTTGTGGTAACGTTCGAGTACTTGAGTTTCTTCAAAGTAGATTTCGCTTTGAACCCGAGTTCTTCCACAATTTCGATTGAATAAACCGACCGCACAAGTGGCGAGAGTACTGCAGCCTGATATCCACTACCTGTACCGATTTCCAAAACCTTATCAGTCGGCTGAGGATCGAGAGCTTCAGTCATGTATGCGACTATGAAGGGAGCTGATATAGTTTGTTGCCCGCCGATGGGCAAAGCCATATCGAAATACGCTTGATTGCGGATATTGACAGGCACAAATTCGTGCCGCGGGGTTTTGAGCATCGACTGAATCACACGCTCATGTTTTACACCACTACCGATAACCGCTGTTTGAACCATTTGTTTGCGGGCACTTTCATAACGATCCGCAACCTGAGCCAGCGTCGTATGCACTGATAGCAAACAGACGGTGAAAACGAGCCCGACCAACCGGTTTAGGCATTTTCCAAGAGAATGTGAACTTATTTGTGGCATGGCGAAATCTCCCTACTGATTAATATCGGACTTTTACCGGCTGCAGATTGAATAAGACAGTAGTTTCCGAATTCTCCGTTAGGGTACTTGAGAGTCAGTCTTGAGTTTGAAAGACTAGTATTATTCACTACAGTTCTCCCATTACCGTAAAGGTATCCATTCCATGCGCAAGAATCCAGTCAAAGAGAAACTAAGAAACGGTGAACCTACCTTTGGAACCTGGTTGAGTCTGGGGAATTTCCTTGGTACTCGTGTGATGGCTCGGATGGGGTGGGACTGGCTGACGTTAGACATTGAGCACGGCGCATTTGACTGGAGTCAGGCCGAACAAGTGTTTGCTGCGGTTGCTGACGCTGGTTGTGTTCCGCTAGCACGTGTTCCCGAAGGTAGTCATCATTACATTAAACGTGTTCTGGATGCGGGGGCCTGGGGAATTGTGGTTCCCATGGTGGATACCGTGGAACAGGCAAAGATAGCCATTGCAGCGGCTAAGTTTCCGCCGGAAGGAAACCGCAGCGTGGGTGGCGGTAGTCACAACCTAAACTTTGGAGCAACAGCTGGAGATTATCGCAAGTATGCCAACGAGGAAATACTTGTCGTGTTGCAAACGGAGAGTCCTGAAGGGGTCGCCAATGCCGAAGCTATTTACAGTTTGCCGGGTTGCGATGCCATCTTTATTGGTCCAAACGACCTTCGATTTCAGATGCGAGAAGATGATGGTACATTCCCTTCGTCAGAAGAGCATGAAGCCGCGATTCAGGAAGTTATTAGAGCCGGCAAAGCTGTTGGGACTCCGACTGGTATTCACGAGATGGACCCCGAAGGTGCACTAGCTCGTGCCGAACAGGGAATGCAGTTTATTGCGGTTGCCAGCGACCTGAAATTTATGGTGGAACGAGCTAGCGAATCAGTTGAAGCTGTACTGCCTGATCGCAAAGTAAGCGATCTTGCACGTTACTAATTGATCGAAGGTTATGCGGTCTTGTGGACTGTAAACTATTGATTTCTTGAAAAATCAAATCGAGCCCAGAACGGATGCTGGCGATCACCTCGGAGACGTACGTCTTCAAGCATTACTTCCACACTGGCCGTCACAGGTACAACTCGCTCGCGTCCAATAACGTTGAGCGTGACGTTTTTTTCAAAGTCGATCAGATCAGGTGTGAGAAACACGGATATGTTCGCAGCAGCGCTTTTGATGCGGATTCGATTGTTTGGTCCAATGGCCGCTTCAATTTCCATTGCCCGGGCAGAGTTGGGAGGCCATTGAAGGGGCAAGGTAATTGTCTCAGGGGGGAAATCGGCAAACTCAGCCCACCAAAAATAATTGTCCCAGGGACGTAAGGTGGTGACTTTGTATTCGGGTACAGAAAAATCCCTGCGGTGAAAACGCATCCAGTCAAACATATGGTGAATGTCATCCTGAAAGTGATCATGCCCTCGTCCTTTGTATTCAACGATCATCGTGTCAAACCCGGAACGATTTAGATAACGATTGAAGTCTCGTTCGTTTTGCGCAATACGATTGCCATCCATTTCACCGGAAACAAAGTAAAAAGATACATTTTTGGCATTTTCCCAATATCTGGTGATGTACTTGCCGGCGGTCGCACAAACCGGAATGACTCCTGCCCAGAGGTCCGGATGTGCCAATCCGATATCCCATGCTGCGTCGCCGCCAACACTGTGGCCACTTAGAAAGACGCGATCTGTATCAATGGCGAATCTGTGCAGGCTTTCCTGCAGGGCGTAGAGCACCCGGGAATGCTCCTGAGCAGAATACTGATAGGAGGACTGATACTGATCATCGGTCCATTCCGGAGCGATCACGATATAGCCGTGACGTGAAGCCTGTCCGAGACGCATGTCCATCCGTTTGTTGTAGGGACCGGCCCACCAGTCGATTTGTTGTTCAGGTGTATTGCCTGCTCCATGTAACGTCACTATCGCTGGGTACTTTCGATAAGCATCGTAATCAGGAGGTAACTGAACTACGTATCGAAACGTCTCACCGTCAGCCCCAGTCGTTTCAAAGGTGAAATGCAGGGGATCGTCATGGGCTTGAGAAGCAAATGCCACCGCCGGCTTCATAGCCTGTAGGAGGCGGGCAATATTGGCGGGAGTTCCTCCTTCGAGTCCGGCGATCTTATTGAGTATTTCACTACGCTGTTCATCGTTTGTACTAACAAGGTATTCCTGAATCGCATCGCGGACGTCAAATAGCGATGTGGCGACCGCCAGGTTTTCGGTGACTTCCCCCTGCCCCATTAGCCAGCCGCTGATGGCCATGGCAAGCTTTTGATCAAATGCGATATCAGGATCCTCGCTGAGCCTCACAAAATCAGCAAATCTTGGTAACGTGTTGATGTTCAATTCGCTAAAGATTTCCTTGCGGATTTTATCGACGGCATCTTTGGTTTCCTGCTCTTGCAATTCACCAGCAAATTTATCGAAAAGGGCGAATACGATATCTCTTTGCTTCGATTGTTCGTCGTAGTCCTTGATTAAATCCCGGGCTCGTAACAACGTCTCAACCGCTACACCGTCACTTGGGAAATTCTCCAGCCAACTGTAAACTCGCGAATGCTGGCCCGCTCGTTGCCGACTTTCAATTTCTTCAATTAGTCGCTCAGCGAGAGCCTGACGTAGTTGGGAAATTTGTTCCTTGAGATTGGCAAGTTCCGGGAATTGCTCAATCGCGGATTGTAGTTCGAACATTGCTTCCCGATATCGTTCGCATTGCATATAGAGCCGAACGATTTTCAGACGATCGTCGGGATTCTTCATGTCCAAATGAGTTTTCAGAATTTTGCCGAGAATAGGAGTTGGCATGCTGCTGGTGGACAGGCGTGTTTCCCAGATGATCGGAGTTTTGGTGAGTAAAGTTTCAAGTTTGATGAATTTCGAATTTACTTCAGTAACACCTTGGACCAGATGAAGCGGCCCGCGTGCATCTTTCATGGTGACTGTACGTCTTCCGAAATCATCAAAGTCGGTAATATTGAGGATGGGGCCGACTGCCACCAGACGCTTCCCTACGGTTGCGACTCTTTGCTTGAGCATGATTCGCTCCAGGCTTTCCGGTGGCGAGTTGACAAAATTGAGTACCTGGTACTGTGAGAAGAAAGTGCGGCGAATCCCATCATCAGCAAAATGGACAAGCTTCGTTGAAACTTCGCCTGCTGTGGTTCCTGAGGCGAGCGGAGTTTCACCGATTCCGCCAATTTTTCCAGGCTCACCTTGCACCTGAACGTTGTTTTTGAGTGTATAGATTGCAGCTGATAAACCACTGGTAACTAGCGAAAGAAATACCAAAGCTGTACCAACGGTCCAGGTTAGCCTGTTAACTCGATGTCTATCAGATGCTATAGCCACAGATTAGAAACTCGCACAATCGTAAACAAAAAGGAGTACACTGTTAGTCTTTATCGGCAGGACAGCCCCAAGGATCGGTGTCATTATTATCGCGGGCTAATCTCATTTGACCAGAATCTTCTCTGGTTTTGCAAACAAATGCCTTGCCAGATTTCGAAGCTGGCAAGCGATCTATAGACGAAGGCACCATCAGAGTTGTTGACAATCGACCCCATAGCCTTAAAATGCTCAAAATAGGAAGTTTGGGGTTTGTGTGTTATGCTTCGACGTACCATTGTCGTTTTACTTTTAATTTTCGTCTCGGCTGCGGTAACCAGTTTGGTTTCCGGAGGAGCTGCATTCATAGCTGAAAATCTCGAGGACGGAGGTGTTCGTCAGGTTTTTCTGGTAATCTCGATCATGGGATTATTGGTTTCAGCGATTGTTTTCTGTCTGCTGGTACTTGCAATGGCAGTCTATCTTATTGAACAATCTAGTAAGAGCACCGAAGCGGGCCTCGGAGACTCTGCCAGCGATGACACTACTTAGCTGCTATCGCGTGAACAGGAATCGAGCAATCGCCTCAGAGCTCATATCAGAATTTCGAGTTGCCGGAAATCTGTAGTGTTTCGCACCCCTAGCTCGTCGAATCGGCGATGGTCAGGCTCGCAACTATGATTAAGTTTAATTGTCCCCATTGTCAGCAGTCGTTGAGAGTACCTGTTTCTCGCGCTGATACGGAAGCGGTTTGCCCGGGGTGCCATGCTCAATTACGCGTTCCGCCAACCGACGTTACCGAATCGTCCGAGGCTCTTTTAGCCCCTCCGGTTCTTGGGTCCGCTCCGGAGATAACAGATGCTAGAGAGGCAGTAATACAGACTCCCGACTTTGATACCGCGATTTCGCAAAGCGGTATATCACCAGAGGCAGGAGGCATTGCCTCAATCATTTCACC
>PBCP01000094.1 GCA_002717145.1 Planctomycetaceae bacterium
GCAGGTCGTTCTGACGACGGAGGCCTCCCTCACCAGCCCGCAGCCCGCGGTCGGAACCACGGCGACGAACGGGAAGCACGCGATGGTGACGCTTCGGTTTATCTAGGAAAAGGTGTATTAAAGGCTGTTGATAACATTAACAATGCCATCGCTGAGTCCCTTCAAGGTTATGATGCATTGGATCAGCAGGCTGTTGACCGTGCTATGATCGAACTCGACGGCACTGCCAATAAAAGTAATCTTGGTGCCAATGCGATTTTGGGTGTGTCTCTGGCGACTGCGAAGGCTGCTGCAGATGCAACCGGCCAGCCTTTATATCGCTACCTCGGCGGCGCCGCTGCACAAATGCTTCCCGCTCCTATGATGAACATTCTCAATGGTGGCGAACATGCCGACAACTCGGTGGATGTTCAGGAATTTATGGTAATGCCACTAGGCTTTACTCAGTTTTCAGAAGCTCTTCGCTGCGGTTGTGAAATCTTCCATACGCTGAAAAAGGTCCTCAGCGGGAAAGGATTGAACACAGCTGTAGGTGATGAAGGTGGATTTGCACCAGACCTTGGAAGCAACCGTGAAGCTTTGGATTTAATTATGGAAGCCATCGATTTGGCAGGCTATAAAGCCGGAGAACAGGTTTCTATTGCTTTAGATGTAGCTTCAACGGAATTCTACAATGCCGAAGCAGGAACCTATAAATTCGACGGCAACGACCTAAGTACTTCAGACATGGTTGGTTTATTGAAAGACTGGTCTGCTAATTATCCGATTTGTTCGATCGAAGACGGCTGTGGAGAGGATGATTGGGCGGGTTGGAAGCAACTGACCGACGAAATTGGTAGCAGCGTGCAGTTGGTTGGTGATGATTTGTTTGTGACCAATACCGAACGTTTGCAACGAGGAATTGACGAAGGGATCGCGAATAGTATCCTTATCAAAGTCAACCAAATTGGTACTCTGACAGAGACGATTAATGCGATTCAACTGGCGGATCGAGCGGGATACAGTAGTGTTTCGAGTCACCGTTCCGGTGAAACCGAAGATAGTACGATTGCAGATCTGGCAGTTGCTCTCAATACAGGGCAGATTAAAACGGGGTCGGCATCGCGATCAGATCGTATGGCCAAATACAATCAGCTTCTGCGTATCGAAGAAGAGCTGGGCGATACCGCTTTATATGGTGGCCCATTTTTTCCGGGAAGCTAATCGTTCCTGAACTATTTGATTGGACTAAACGTAAGCCTCTGGTAATTGCCGGAGGCTTTTTTATTAGCTGCTCATGACTTTGGCTGCAGATTTCCACCCTCAGAGAGGTAAATGCTTATTGCTATTCAGTGGGGCATTTTCGATAATGCATGTATGAGGAATTTGCCAATTAGTAAAGACATTGCCGTCACACGACGAGGCATGCTAAAGGTTGGGGCTTTGACAGTTGGAGCCACAGCCACAGCATTTAGCGCCTGGAATCCGCAGTTGCAGGCACTTGCTCTGGAGCCAAAACTTGGCAAAGGAAAAGCCGAAAGTGTATTGGTATTGTGGATGGCCGGTGGTGTGACTCAGTATGAATCGTTTGATCCAAAGATGGAAGCTCCGCTGGAAATTCGTGGTAAGCTTCAGGAAATTCAAACGAGTCTTCCCGGTGTTCGCTTTGGCGATACAATGACCGAAATGTCGAAGATTGCTCATAAAGTCTCGGTGATTCGTAGTTTTTCTCACCACAGTAATGACCACTTGATTAGTCAGGTAATGACCTTAAGCGGTCGGGTGGTAGGGCGTACTGAATTGTTTAGCGAGCCTAATATAGGTTCCATCGTTTCACATTTGCAGGGATCACGAAACGGACTGCCGGGTTATATCTGTCTGCCAGGAATCACTCGTCCTGGCCCTCCACCTTACAATTTCTTTAAAAGTGGTTGGATGGGGAATCAGTACCTGCCCTACTGTGTGGGAGGTTTACCTGAAGAACCCGACTTTACCGTTGGTGAAAAACTAGATAATCCGCCTGCTGAATTTGAGGAAGATTTGATTCCCAAATCATTGGCGTTAACCAATGATGTTCCGTTGACGCGATTAACCCGGCGGGCATCGCTTCGTCAGCAATTTGATCAGGCACTAAGGAATCTAGAAGAGGATCAACAGCTTGTTGCGGCAGAGACTAAGTATAGGGGGGCTTTGCGGATGCTCTCGACCAGTTCTCTGCGAGAGGCTTTTGACATTAATCAGGAAGAAAATGTCGTACGAGAAACTTATGGGAAGACCAAGTTAGGAGGGCGTTGTTTAATGGCGCGTCGCCTGATTGAAGCGGGGGCACCGTATATCGTTCTTGATTACGGTTATGATTCAGATTATGGCAATATTTGGGATAACCACAATGCTCCAAGCCAAAATCACCCGCCGATTCAGGATATGGTGAAGCGAGGTTATCACCTGGCAGGCATGGATAGAGCATTCGCCGCGTTAATAAATGATATGGAACAGCGGGGGCTTCTCGAAAAAACGCTTGTGGTATTTCTAACTGAATTCGGACGAACTCCCAAGATTAACGCCAATGGTGGGCGAGATCACTGGGGAGCAGCTGGCTCGTTGTTTGTCGCTGGCGGTGGTGTAAAAACCGGCCAGGTGATTGGGGCGACGGATAAAACCGGAGCAGAAGTCACAACTCGCCCGTACTCTCCGTCAGATATTGCGGCAACGATGTTCGCTTCGCTCGGAATCGATCACCATGCGTTTGTGAATGACTTTCAGGGACGCCCACGACCAATTCTTGAACATGGTGAGCCTGTCGCTGAATTGTTCTAGGTTTGCATTGTGGGAATTCCGACACGGGAAGAGAGTCGGCTTCTCTTCTTAGCAATCTTCTTCGATCTATTAAATTCTTTGTCCCACTTCGGCTTGCTTTGTTCTAGACAGAGACGATACGAGTGTTGATCATCGAGGCTCTGATGTCACGGATTCTATCCTGAGTGACATCAGAGCCGTTAAGTACGAGGACTTTAAGATGTTGCATTGAGTTGAGCTTAGCAATGGCGTCATCGTTGATGGCGGTTTCGGAGAGATCGAGCGTTTCAATTGAAACTAACTGGCTAATTGTATCCAGAGACTTATTGGAGATGTCCGTACCTTTCAGGTTAAGTTCCTTTAGTTTGTTTTGGCCTATAAGCTGTTCAACCCACAGGTCATCAATCCTGACACTCGCATCTTTCAGATCAATCGTATGTAAAAGTCCGCTCTTGTAACGACGTGACTGCCCTCCAACGGCATCAATTTTTTCACTGGTCATCTTAAGGTGTTCTGTCATGATGATTTATGTGTAAATGCTAATACTTAGTGGGGTAAATGGCCAATCGATACGAACTTGTTAAAATATAAGGCCTGCACCCATTTTACATCGTGTGCAACTTCTATCGGGAGTCTAAGGAAACATTGTTTCAAACGCGGTTGCTTGCCGAAGGATAAGAGACAGGCAGGATTTTCCTGAGTGTTTAAGACATTGGAATATGTTTAGCACCGTAAATAGGTTGATTGGCCTGCTGTTTTTCACCAGGGATTCGGTGGCAAGCAGAAAAATGTTGGTGTTTCGTGCAGGGATTTGCACGGGCACGTAATGGGTTATGCTGGTTATAACGGTTACAGCTTGTCAAAGCGTTAGAAAAACTGATTGCTTGACAGGTCGATTTGCCAGTTTTATGCCCTCGTGTTAGTCTGAAATCTCGGGACCTGATGGAGCAGTTAGTAGTTTCTGGAATGGAATTCTAAGAACCGAGACAGAGAGTTATATTGGCGTTGGAGTTCATGCGGTGAATTTAGATCGCTTATTTGCCCCTTACAAGCCCATTGAAACCCATTTGGTTGATTCCCTCGAGTATTGGGGGAAAGAACGTCCAGATCAGGTAGCGTATACGTTTCTGGTTGATGGGGAAGAAGATGAGTTGCAGATTACCTATGCTGAATTGAGAGATTCGGCACGTGCGATTGCTGCACAATTGCAGGAAGCCGGTACGGTTAAGGGCGAAAGAGTCTTACTTCTATACCCTCCCGGTATGGAATTCATCAAGGGGTTTCTCGGGTGTTTGTTTGCAGGGGCTATCGCTGTACCAGCTTACCCGCCGCGTCGTAACCGAAAAATGAATCGCATTGATTCAATAGCGGATGATGCGAAGCCAAAATTCGTTTTTGCAACGCGGGATGTCATTGACCGCAGTGAACACATTCTTGAGGATAGCCCCCGTTTGCAGTCCGCAAAATGGATTGCAACAGAAGAAGTTTCGCTAGATAAAAGTTCGGTATGGAAGAATCCTGAAATTGAACAAAGTGATTTAGCCTTTTTACAATACACCTCAGGTTCCACCGGTTCCCCGAAAGGCGTCATGATTTCTCATGGAAACATGCTCGCTAACCTGCAAATGATTACGTATGCTTTTGACTTGAGTTGGAAGTCACGAGGTTTAAGCTGGCTTCCGGCCTATCATGACATGGGACTGATTGGCGGATTGCTGGCACCGCTTTACACAAGCTGCTTCTGCGTCTTTATGTCGCCGATGGCATTTCTGCAAAAACCAATTCGCTGGCTTAAGGCAATTTCGAATTATAACATTACGATTTCGGGTTGCCCCAACTTTGCCTATGACCTGTGTTCTCAGCAGATTACTGAGGAACAGATGGAAGAGTTGGATTTGAGTCGCTGGCGGTTGGCTTACAACGGGGCAGAACCGATTCGGTCTTCGACGCTGAGTGATTTCTCACGGAAGTTTGAAGAAGTCGGTTTTGATTCTCAGGTTTTCTATCCCTGCTACGGGATGGCGGAGACCACGCTAATCGTAACAGGTAAAGTTGCTACCGAGAAACCTACATTAAAATCATTTGATAACGATTCTTTGCATGAGCACCGAGTCGTGCCAGTTAGTCCCGACGCGCGTGGGGCTCGCACATTGGTCGGGTGTGGGCAGGTGTTTCCGAACGAAGATGTCGCTATTGTTGACTCTCAAACTTATAAGCGTCTTCCTTCCGGAGAAGTTGGTGAGATTTGGGTGAATAGTCCAAGTGTTGGACAGGGCTACTGGGATAAGCCTGCGTTATCACAACAGACCTTTGAAGCGAAGCTTGCGGATTCTCAAACAGGTCCCTATCTGAGAACCGGTGATCTGGGATTCATTCAGGGGGACGATCTCTTTGTTACGGGGCGTCTCAAGGATTTAATTATTATTCGAGGTGTTAATAGATATCCTCAAGATATCGAATTAACGGTGGAACGCTCCAGTAAACGATTGCAAAATGGAGCGGTTGGATGCTTTGCTGTCGACATTGACGGGCGTGAACGATTAGTAGTGGTTGCTGAGGTTGAACGTAAACGTCGTGAAGACTGGAGTGATGTAATACAAGCAATTCGTCACGACGTCACTGCTGAGCACGATGTTCCACCGGATGGGATTGTACTCGTGCGTTTTGGCTCTATTCCCAAAACGTCGAGTGGAAAGATTCAACGCCATGCATGTCGCAATAGCTTCCTGGATGGGTCGTTGAAAACGATTGCGTCCTGGTTGGTGTGGGAAGAGGCGAGTGTCGATGACGTGGTGGTGACTCCCACCTCCTCCGATGAGACAGTGGCCGTAGCTGGTAATCTTCCAGCCGGTCTTCTTGAATTGGTCAAGACAAAGGTGCGTGATGTTGCACGAGAAAGAGCCGGTAACCTGAAAGCGAACACCAATATAGTAACGGATTTGGGATTGGACTCGCTTGAACGGCTGCAGATTGCAAATTCCATTGAAGAGGTATTTGGGCAGCGGTTTCCGGAAGAAGTATTGCAGGAGATTGAGACGGTCGCTCAGGTAGCTGCCGCTGTGAAGGATCACTTCAAAGATATCGACGCTCAGCTAGGTCAGGTTTCGACAAAAGTTAAAACGAATCGTAGTGCTCGCGTAGAAATTCCTGAGTCGGATTACAGTTTTGCCTTGATGCCGGAATATGTGCGACTCCAAAAAACGAAGAAGCTGTTGGCTTCAACCGGATTACCCAACCCGTACTTCAGTATGCATGAGGCGATCACCAATGACACCACGACCATTGATGGACGTGAACTGTTGAGTTGGTCCAGTTACAACTATCTGGGAATGTCAGGTGATCCGCAGGTTGTTAAAGCATCTCAGGAGGCCGTGGAAAAGTACGGCACGAGCGTTTCCGCTAGTCGCTTGGTTTCCGGTGAAAAACCTATTCACCGCGAACTAGAACAAGGTATTGCCGATTTTATCGGTGTCGAAGATGCAATTACCTATGTGGGAGGGCATTCCACGAATGAATCTACCATCGGCCATTTGTTCGGGTCAGGCGATCTGATCGTACATGACAGCCTCTCTCATAACAGTATCATACAAGGCTCCATTTTATCCGGAGCTCGTCGTCGACCATTCAAACATAACGACTGGCGTGAACTTGATGAGATTCTCAGCGAAGTTCGACATGAGTACCGTCGTGTTCTTGTTGTTGTCGAAGGTGTTTACAGTATGGACGGTGACTTCCCCGATCTGCCAAAATTTATTGAAATCAAAAAGCGTCACCATACGTTCCTCATGGTCGACGAAGCTCATTCGATTGGTACGATGGGCGAGCACGGTCGTGGGATTAGTGAACATTTTGGTGTAGATGCCCGCGAAGTTGATATTTGGATGGGGACACTCAGTAAGACATTTGGAAGTTGTGGTGGATATATTGCCGGAACGAAAGAGCTGGTCGAATACTTAAAATACACCTCTCCCGGTTTTGTCTATAGCGTGGGCTTGTCTCCGGCTAACGCAGCTGCTGCTCTAGCGGCATTACGAATTTTGGAAGATGAGCCGGAACGTGTGGCAAAGGTTCAACACAACAGTCGGTTTTTTCTGCAGGAAGCACGTAAACGTGGACTGGATACAGGACTCGGTAACAACACACCGGTCGTTCCAGTGATTATTGGGAATTCATTACACGCTTTACAGTTGTCGCATCAATTGTTTGAGCGTGGAATTAATGTGCAACCGATCCTTTATCCTGCCGTCGAAGAAGCTGCTGCTCGCTTGCGGTTCTTCATTTCTTCGGATCATAACGAAGACCAGATAATACAAACCTGCGACGCGGTCGCTGAAGAGATCGAAAAGATTGATCCGTCCTATTTGAAGTTTGAATCCGGGCCAACTAAAGTTGCTAATAGTATTCAACGGACCAAGATATAGACTGAACCACGAATGCCATAAAAAAGGGCCATCTAACTAGATGGCCCTTTTTGTTGATTGATTAGTCGGCCTTTAGCGATTCAGAGTGAGCCCGAAATTGAATCCGTAAGTTAGGAACCTGTCTCCGTAATTTTCGCCACGTCCTATCCCCTTGCCGTAATTCAGAACGTTAAATCCGAATCTAGCAGTTAAATCACGCGTGATCGTGTAGGCTGCTTCTCCGCGGTATTCGCCTCCCCAGACGAAGGAATTGTCACTATCCCATGTGATCGTTCTCTGACGAGTCTGTGTTTCAGGCTCTTCACCAGTTCCCACTTCGACTTGAGTTACTTCCCTTAATTGTTCCTGGCGTATTGTCTGATTGTTGTTCATGACAAAGAAGCGTAATTCGTTCGATAGTAACCACTTGCTCTGCTGGCGGTACCAACGTAGCCCAAGTTGACCACCAAACATGTCATTGTGATGAACACCTTTCTGTAGAATAAATTCTTCAATTTCGGCGTCATCAGGGCCCGGGGACGTCGGGTCGTTGGGATCAGGGATTGGAGGGACTGGAAGGCCATCTTCATCGTAACGGTTATACTCGGCTCCCTCAAATCGGTCCTGCAGATTGGAATATCGAATTCCTAATAATGGTTCCCAGATTCGACCTTTATCGTTTTCTTTGAGACGCCATGTGCGGTTTAGTTCCCAACTGTTGTACGTTATTGCGTTAATCGAATCCCGTAAAATATAATCTCTCTGTCCTGTGAGTGGATTATTGTCGTCCTGCGTTGGCGTCGGGTCGTCGTTGTTACCGCCACCGCCACCGCCACCGCCGTTATCGTCCTCAGCGACACGGTTGTTACGTTCAACGATCAGTTCCTGGTAAAAGTTAGGACCACCTATGTTCGTAGTACTCACGTTCCATCCAAGGTTGTCAGGTCGCATAAACCCAAGACTGATACGCGTTCCTGAGCCTCGGTCGGCTCCATTGGATGGAGCGCTATCCTGACTGTATGGATTCCCGTTTCGAGGTCGGGCTGTCTTGGTGAAAAGTTTATCCCAGGTAAAGAACCACCCTAAGTTTGGAGTAAAATCACCGAAGTGCGTGTTATCCAATGGTGCAAAGAATTGATAATCTGGGTTGAACTCGTCAAAGTCAACGAAGGGCCCTGAATACTGCCTCTGACCATAATTTTGAGCTTCGACACTTGTTGAAACCAGTGTCATGATGGCAAGGACGCCTAGTAATGTTTGAATTCGGGGGATTCTCATCACTTGATACCACCAATCTGTGAGTGTAGGTTTGCCAATACATACGTACGCATCGGCAGAACCTGTTATTTGTTAATGGTCGTATCGTCAGTGACGGTCACAAGAGTTAAGCAACTCTGGTAATCTGTGCCGATTTTTCCAGATATTCACGTGAAATATAAGAAAATGGGGTAAATGGGGGGAGTGGGTCTGGGTAGATTTGCGACCGGCCCTGTATTCCGTCCCATTACCGTTATAATAACAATGCATCCACTGGACTAATTGACCTCCGTGTAAATCGTCTGCAATGACTTGGACAATTACAATTCACTAGTACTTCTCCCGGGATATTTATGTATAAATCGTTAGACTGTAATCGATCATTGTTTCTGTTGTTGACGGCCTTTGTAGTGGTTGCGAATCCGCTCCTTAGGGCTGATGAACCGACTGCTAGGCCAAAGTCAGCGGCTAAAACTCAAAATCGATCTTATGTTCGTATAGACCGGGATGACGAGAAGAACCCGCTAGCTCTGCAAACGGCTATTGTTGAAATGCAGGGAACCAAAGGCGCTCAACGCAAAGTTCGGGTCGACTTGATCGGCGCAATTCATGTGGGGGATAAGCGATATTACTCTCAGCTTAACGAGCAATTTAAGGCTTACGATGTGGTGCTTTATGAATTGGTCGCTCCGGAGGGCACAGTCATTGAAAAGGGGCATAAGCAGGGGGTAAGCTTAGACGTCATCTCCGGTTCGCAGACTGGTCTGCAAAAAGTTTTGGGTTTGACCCATCAGCTTGAGCAGATTGACTACACCGTGGACAACTTCGTGCATGCTGACATGAGTCCTAAAGAATTTTCCCAGCATATGAAAGATCGCGATGAAAGTTTCATGAAGATGTACTTTCGTTCGATTGGACAGGGACTGGCCATGCAGGGCACGCCGGGACAGACAAATGATTTGAGCCTGCTGCTAGCCCTTTTTTCCAGAGATCGTGAACGAAAAATGAAGGCGATGATGGCACAGCAATTTGAACAAATGGATGGGCTTCCGGATGTCATGAGTGGACCAGATGGCTCTACGATCATCCATCTTCGAAATGATAAGGCATTGGATGTTCTTGAGCAGCAGCTTAAGAATTCATCCAACAAGAAGATTGGTATCTTTTATGGAGCCGGTCATTTTGATGATATGGAAGAAAAGATGGGGGAACGTTTTAAGTTCAAACGCACTGGGGAACGGTGGTTGGATGCCTGGGATTTACGCGAGTAGTTTAAGCCAGAGGCGACACGGCCCCTCTGAAAATCGTTATGATATAGATATCTCACATATCCTCCCCTAGCATTTCACGTCGCCCATTCGTCATGCCCCGTCTTTCCATAAGCGAAGTCACGACTTATAGCTGGTCATTCCAACGAGACGTTCGCACGTATGCACAATATGGTCTTCCTGCTATGGGAATCTGGCGGCAAAAGCTAACCGACTATGGAGAGGAGAAAGGGGCTGAGCTTTTAGCGGATTCCGGAATGGACGTAAGTACGGTCTATTTTGCCGGTGGTTTTACAGGACACGATGGCCGTAGTTTTCAGGAGGCTGTTGAAGACGCTGAAAAGGCCATAGAGACGGCATCTTTGCTTCAGGCGGAATGTTTGACGATTTATACAGGAGCCCGAGCTGGGCATACTAAAAGCCATGCCAATCGACTGATGCAGATGGCAATTGAGCAGCTCTTGCCCGTTGCTGAAGCCAATGATGTTGTTTTGGCATTAGAGCCCATGCATCCACACGCCGGAGCGGACTGGACCTTTATGGTGGATCTCGAGCAAACATTGAGATATGTCGAGTCAATGCGGAGTCGACATTTTAAGATGGCAATTGATACTTATCACTGGGGACGGAGTCGGAAATTCTACTCGCTGATTAATGATCTGGTTTCTCAGTTGGCAATCGTATTTCTCGGAGATGCCGTGACGAGCCCAGATGAAGAACAGAACCGCTGCTTGTTAGGTGATGGCAGTATTTCGCTCGAACGAATGGTCTTAGCACTAATCGAGAACGGTTACGATGGGTGTTTTGAGGTTCGTCTGCTGGGGGAAGAACTCGAGGATTTGGATTATTCTCAGGTGATTGAGCATAGTTGTCGTTTTTACGAAAACCTAATCGCCGCAGTTAAAGTGGACTAGCTTTGACTTAACTGATCGCGAATTTCTGCAGCACGCTCATACTGTTCACTGGCAATGGCTTCGGCAAGCTGTTCGTGTAACGTTTTCCCGACACTGTATTCGTTTCGCAAGGATTCGCGAATTTCTCGAAGTTGCGAGACTAGTTCGTCTTCATCAAAGTGTTCTTCCAGATCGTGTTCTGCAAAGATGTTCTTAATCGTATGCAGTCCATCATTGATGCATTGGATTGCGGCTTGAGGTGTGGTTTCATTGAGTTGGTGGTAGGCTGCTGCTTGGGTTCGATGAAAGAGAACAAATGGACGGTATTGTTCATGAACAATTGTCCAGCCATCATCAGGAGAGTGACGCTTGCAGAAATCCATCAGAGCCAGTGTGTGATCGGCATCCGCCATCACTCTTTCGTATTCTTTAATCGAAAGCCAACTGATACGACGCTGATAAAACTGCATGAATTCGCGATCAACCTCCATGCATTGTTCGTCATCCAGAATCCACTGTTCACCACGAGAAATTTCTTCCTGAAGTAGTAGATCTAGATAGGTCGCAAAGCCTTCCGGTCGATAGCCATCAGGTCGACCTTCAGTTTCCATTTGGATCACCCCCATTTCGACTCTCATTTGAATTACATCAGAGCCTCCACTTCGACCGGCGACAAGTCGCGCTCGAATTGCCTGGGAATCATAGTCCCAGTTGTCAAGAATGTCTGAGATGTTGCGTGAGTCTGTCATGAAGTCCGAAATTCTGCGGTGGTATGTGAAAGTACATTATCAACGATTTGATGGATTTTGTGTACCACCGAAACGCAGAACAACCGGAGAGCGTTGGAATTAATATTCGTAACGCCCCTGTCTTCCAGCTTTGATCTGACTACGGCGTTTTTTATGGTCCAATCTTCGTAATTTGGATGCTTTGGTTGGCTTTGTCCGTTTACGCGGTTTTTTGGTCTTCAGGGCATCTTCGATCAACGACCTTAGTTTTTGATAGCAATCAGTGCGATTTTGATGTTGCTCGCGAGATTTCTGACTGGAAACCACCAGTTTGCCGTCATTGTTGATTTTGCCGGAATGCTTGCTATAGATTCGTTGTTTTAGCCGTACTGAAATGCTACGGGAGTTTTCGACATCCCAATGAAGTGTAACTTTTGAGTTCACTTTGTTGACATTCTGCCCTCCCGGGCCCTGACTTCTTGAAAAAGTCAATTCTACCTCGTCATGTGGTATCGTCAGTGAGTTGTTAATGGTGATCATGGGGAGATTGCGAGCCGGGGCTATCTAGGTTATCAACAATCCTAATTGGTTTCGCCAACCAATGATTGGTAACAAGTGTGTCAAAAGTTACAATGAAACTGCTGAATTACTCGTCATTATAAATGAAGACCGAACTCGGTTTTTGGTATGTCAGAAGGATATTTGATGAATATTAAGATTCTTGTTGGTGGACTGCTGTTGGCAAGTTTGGTCACCGGTTTTCTGGTTTTTGAAAGTGCCCCGAATCCGATTGCAACCCCGGCAACGGTTGAAGTGACGCAAGTTGTCGCTGTTGAGGCTGACGGGGAATTGAAGGATCTGGGGACGCGGGAGGTTGGAGAAGACTGGGCTGTTTTTCTGGGCCCAACTGCGGACAGTAAATCCAAAGAAACTGGCATTATCACCGACTGGGGTGACGATGGACTGAGGGTGGTTTGGGAACGTGAACTGGGTAGCAGTTATGGTATCGGCACGGTCTCAAAGGGACGTTACTTTCAGTTTGATCGTATTGGTGATAATGCATTTGTAGTTTGCTTGAATGCCGAAACAGGAAGCCAATTATGGAAGTTCCAATACGAATCCGCTTATCAGGACTTATATGGCTATGACCCAGGCCCCAGATGCTCGCCTTTGGTCGACGGCAATCGGGTTTTTGTGTATGGCACGGAGGGTATGCTTTATTGCCTGAATGCCACCACGGGTAGAGAAGAATGGTCGGTGGATACGATCCAAAAATTCGGCGTGATTCAAAACTTCTTTGGCGTCGGGAGTAATCCGGTTATCGAAGGCGATTTGTTGATTTGCATGGTTGGTGGTAGTCCGGCGAAGGATAAGCAGATTCCACCAGGTCAGTTAGACCTCGTTTCATCGAATGGCACAGGGATCGTGGCTTTTGATAAAAAGTCAGGGAAGATAAAGTATCAGGTAATCGATGACTTGGCGAGTTATTCCAGCTTGAAACTGGCGACCGTAGATGATCAAAGGTGGTGCTTTGCCTTTGCGCGCGGCGGATTAACAGGCTTTGATCCGACTAGTGGTGATGTGAGATTTGAGTATCCCTGGCGAGCTCATACACTTGAAAGTGTCAATGCTGCCACGCCTGTGGTCGTAGGTGACGAAGTCCTGATTTCTGAAACCTATGGACCCGGCAGTACCTTACTGCGAATTGAAGATGAATCGAGTAAGGTTGTATGGAAAGATGAAGAGTTTTCACGCGAAAAGGCCATGCAAGCTCACTGGAATACACCGGTGCAGGTGGATGGCTATGTTTATGGCTGCAGTGGCAGACATACACAAAATGCAGATCTGCGATGTGTGGAATGGAAAACAGGCAAGGTAATGTGGAGTATTCCACGTACAACTCGTTGTTCACTGACTTATATCGACGGACATTTTGTCTGTCAGGGAGAGTATGGTCACCTGTTTCTGTTTAAGGCAAATCCCAAGAAGTTTGAACCTGTGGCGGGAGATATCGAGAAAGGTAATCGTGAAGGTGAATATGATTTGCCGTTTAAGACCACCTATGATCTCGAGTATCCTGCTTGGGCCGCTCCGGTAGTTTCTCATGGTCTGCTTTATGTGCGTGGAACCGACAAAGTAATCTGTCTCGAACTTATCAAAGACCAATAAGCTAGCGAGTGTAACCTGTAGTGGGCAGGGCTGTTGCAGAGGGCCGAGGCGTATTCTTAATTTGTAGGATGCGTCGTAC
This sequence comes from Planctomycetaceae bacterium, assembly GCA_002717145.1. Lineage (GTDB taxonomy): Bacteria > Planctomycetota > Planctomycetia > Pirellulales > Pirellulaceae > UBA721. The sequence continues at coordinate 13,570 of PBCP01000094.1, forward strand.
TTCCAGTATCGTTGGCGTCACGTCGACAATTGAAATGTGATTTGCATCGACGGCAATCTGAGTATCGGTTAGATTCGTTTGTGCACTAGAGGTTTGAACCACTCCGTCGGAGGCAACGGCTAGCTTATTGATGATTGTGGATGATTGAGAATCGCCATAGATGTTGTGATAGCTAGTGTTTGGATTTCGCCGAGCTGTCTCCAGAAACCTGAAGATTCCTCTCCCGGGCTCAAGAGATTCCAGGCTGGTTTTAGTTGTAAGCAGTCGCGTGTTGTGAAAGAGCCCCGGGTTGTCCATGATTAATTGATGTGCCATCACGTCTGTCGGTTCAGGAAGGGCAAACAGCGTATCGCCGATCCATGTTGTGTAATCGTTGGCCATGACGCTACCCTGATAAGGCGTCGCAATGGTGATAACCTTGTTGACAGAATCAATCGGCTCAAAGAAGACTGTATTCGCTAGACTCTGGCGTATTTGTTGGGGAGCTTTTAATTGCCCGAAGCTTTTGTCCGAAACTAAATTCCACATCCGATTTTGACTATCCAATGTTTGCATGAGTGAGATTAATCCCCCCATGCTGTGACCGATTAGGACTGTCTGATGCAACTTGGATTGACGACGTTGAGGATCCAGATTTCGATACAGATTGTGCAGTGTGGTACGGAATTTTGTAGCCGAAATCCAGAATGGCTGGCTTGTTGGATATTGATAGAACCAAAATTGATAGTTTTGTCGAATTTCCGGAAAACTACGAAGGTCGTTAACCATGTTCATCCAGATCATCGGGGATGACCAAAATCCATGTACCATTATGACAGGGATTTTATTTGGGTCGTACGGTTCCATCATGAATAATCCGGATCCCGCTTCGGTGGGATTTAACAGCGAGGTGGTAGCGGCATCCCGTGAACGCCGTAACGATGGTTGGTCGAGCAGAAACGCCAAAGGTATGGAGGTGTCTGTTTGGAGTGGTACGCTTGTCTGATTAATGACAAGTTTCGATTTGTCGACGGTATTGTGGAATTCAAGAATGCAATGCTTAGTCAGTGTACCGTTCTGCAGGTTCTCTCGGTCGATCACTCTCATAAACGCAGTCAACGGCTTGGTCATTCCGGGAGGGTAGTACTGTTGAATCGCCGGGACAGTACCCTGCTCGCCTTGAATGCCGATCATGGGCACACCAAGCCCGTAGGTGCGATGGTGTCGTAGTAGTTTTTGGATGCGGAAATCAGAGACGAACTTCATCTGTGTGAAATTGTGTTGCGGTCCGGACTTGGGGAATCGGATTTCAACATGAACTTGCTGGTTGCCTAAACGGAGGGCGTAGGTTGCTCCCGATTGCAATTGTCCATCGCTGGCAATCACTCGCATCACTTGTTCAAGAGATTGGTTATACATCCTGCAGATCTCCTGAAACTGGGGATCGTAAGGATTTCTAAGGTGTTCAAATTCTGGCGTAAATAGATAGCCATATGCATTGATGATCGCAAGCGAGAATCGCTCTATCGCCTCGTGCTGTTTCTTATTAGCAAGAAGTGAGTGGGCGTCCAGAAATGCTAATTCTGTAAGGGCATATAGTTTTTCAGGTGTGGGATCGTTTTGGATTGATACTTGAAGTCGGTCTAAAGTTTCACTGAAACTATAGTTTCGAATCCAATTACTTTCGTCATGCACAACCAAGTTGAATCTCTGCAGGGTTTTGAGAGATCGATGGGAGGGAGATGGCCCCACCCAGGTTTCCGGGCGAAATGTGCGTCTTATGGGAGCTAGTACATCGGATTTTACGACTAGATATTCATTTTCAGAGCAGCCAGTAAGAAACAAGCCTATCCAACAGATAGCCATCAGCTTGACGGGAATCCTTCGAAGGCGTTGGATTAGTACTGCACCGGGCATTGAAAGAGCCATCACGCGGAGAGGGGTTATGAACTACAATAATGACATGGAAGCGTACCACTGTGAATATTTTCCCGTCAAGACGGACCGCATTTGGCATTGAATAATGCGTATCCCACCTTTGAAGAATCTATTTTACCTCCGAATGTTTATTTATTGATGACCGATCGATTTTCAAATCTTTGGCCTCCCCGAAACGAGACAATCGCTAAGGCACTGTCTTTCGTTTATCAAAATGGCGATTGGGGACGTTATCACGGAGAGCAGACTGATTTGCTGGAAAGTAAATTGACCGACTACTTTTCACGAACTCATGTGCACTTGGTGTGTTCCGGAACACTAGCGATTGAACTGGCCCTCCGAGGTCTAGGAGTTAGGCCTGGCGATGAAGTTGTTTTAGCAGCGTACGACTTTCCGGGCAATTTTCGATGTATCGAAGCAATTGGTGCCCGCCCAGTTTTGGCCGATATTGTTGGGGCCAGTTGGAGTTTGTCCGCTGAAAGTTTTGAAGCTGCTCTGTCTCCAGATACCAAAGCTGTCATTGCGAGCAGTTTGCATGGCGGTCTGGCTGATATTGAGGCAATCTGTTCAATAGCGGCTCGGCATGGCGTAAAGGTTGTTGAAGATGTTTGTCAAGTCCCGGGAGCGTTAGTGAATCATCGCCGAGTCGGCACTTTTGGGGATGTGGCCGTACTAAGTTTTGGTGGCAGTAAGTTGTTGTCAGCCGGTCGGGGGGGAGCCTTGCTGACTAATGATGAATCGGTTTGGCAGCGTATTAATGTCTTTAAAGACCGAGGGAATGACACTTTTCCGTTGAGCCAACTTCAGGCTGCCGTGTTGAACCCGCAAATCGACAGTCTGGATGACGATAATGCGCTTCGTACGCTTAATGCCAGGCATTTAATCGAACTTACTTCAGTCATTGATGGCGTTGACGGGTTGGTTTTTAATTCGGATCAACAGCCTGTCTTTTATAAAGTGGCCTGGCGCGTGCCGTCAGGTCAACAACGGGCAAAGTTACTGGAGTTAGCGCAGCAGTACGAGCTTCCACTGTTTGAGGGATTTCGAGGATTCGCCAAACGAAGTGAGCGACGTTGCGGGAAACCTGTCCCACTGAATCAAAGTGAATACGCGGCTGAGGCAACAGTCTTGCTTCATCATCCCATGCTGTTGGCTGAAAAGCCTGTGTTCGAAGAGTGTTGTGAACAAATCGTTCAACTCTTTCACCAAATGAGGGCCTCCTGATGAAATTTCTGCTTACCAATGATGACGGTATCTATGCTCCGGGGCTTCAGGCCCTAGAGGCCTTTGCAAAAGAACTAGGCGAGGTCGTGGTAGTGGCACCTGACGGTCCACGCTCCGGATTTAGTCACTGTGCCACGATGTATGAATCGATGGAGTTAAAGCAGGTGGGCGGAAATCACTATGCATGTAGTGGGACGCCGGTGGATTGTGTACGATTGGGTCTCACCCATCTGGAATTGAAGCCGGACTGGATTTTGTCTGGCGTCAATGCCGGAGCGAATTTGGGGGTGGATCTCTTTATGTCAGGTACTGCCGGAGCTGCACGAGAGGCTGCCATACTGGGGGTGCCGGCAATCGCCTTTTCGCATTACCATCGAACAGGTGCAGAGATAGACTGGCAGGCCGCAGCTAGTGCCTGTGAAAGATTCTTTGGCGAGTTTCATACAAAGCTGCTGGCAAAGGGTGAATTTTGGAATGTTAATTTCCCGGATTCTGAATTCCTTACGGCCCGGCAAGTGGATCTCGTAGAAGCAAAACCAGACCCAAGTCCCTTAACGCTCGAATACTTAGAGCGAGATGGTAAGTTGCAGTATAAAAGCCATTATCATCAGCGACAACGTATCGACTTTTCCGATGTGCACCAATGTTTAAGTGGCGCAATTACCGTGAGCCGCATCCCGCTGTTTTAATTTGGCAACAGTCCGGAAAATAAATAGGTCAGAGAATTAATTAAGAACGATGAATAAGATAGAAAACGTCCAACGTCCGATCATTCTGTTTGTGATTTCGCTAATACTTAGTTTGCCTGTTGCAGGGCTGGCGCAAGAGGGAAATCAGAGTAGTTCAGCAGAGGAGAAACTGCAGGCCCAGCTTCAACAATTGGTCCAGCGGTTTGAAGCTCAGAATGCAGCTCGTGATTTCAGCCAAGCGGACGCGACACTGGGCAAAGCTCTGGCGTTGAAGGACATACCCACGCTGCACTACATGCGTGGACGTGTACAGTTTCGACTAGGACAATTCAAAGCGTCGGTGAAAAGTTTTGATGCATATGTCAACGCAGCTCCGAATGCAGAATCGCGTCAGTGGGAACGTGGTATTAGTATGTATTACGCTGAGCAATATAAAAGAGGTGCCGAACAGTTCGAACTTTATCAGACGTTTCACGATCAGGATGTGGAGAATTCAGTATGGCGTTTTCTTTGTATGGTGCCTGACACGGGAGTCAAGAAGGCACGCTCTGTGATGTTGCCGATCGAAAATGACCGCCGAATACCGATGATGAAAGTTTTTGAGATGTATCGCGGCACGGCAACGCCCGACGAGGTACTCAAAGACGCTGAGCGTGGTACGCCAGATGCTAAAACGCTTAAGGGGCGACTGTTCTATGCTCACCTTTATCTGGGGCTATATTACGAAGTGCTTAAAAAGGACGAGTTGGCTCGAAAATATATTAAATTGGCGGCCGATGAGTCCTTGATAGGACATTCTGGAATTAATACTTATATGTGGGATGTAGCACGTGTTCACTGGGAACGCATGCAGGCAAATGAGCAGGAAAAGTAGGTAGTGCTTAAAGAGGGACATTGTGGTACTCCAGTGCCCATTCCTTCATGTAACGTACCTGCGTTGGCTCTATTCGGTAAATGATCAGCAAAGGGTTGTCTGGTGAGCCAAGATAATGTTTCAGCAATGGATTGGAATTCCAAATTGCCTCGATCGTTTCCTCGTGCGATTCAATATGGGCGATTCCAGTGATGCGAACCTGATCATGGTTTTGATTGATATAACATAACTCCACATTGGGATTGGCGGCGATTTCCTGCGTTTTGTGATAGCTCTTTAGATTCGCGACCCAAACAGTAAAGCCTTCGGTTTTGACAGGCGATACTGGTCTCACACGTGGTGTCTGTTTGTCGATAGAGGCAAGGACTGGAAATCGGTCGCTGGCAACCACGTCAGTGGCTAGGCGGGTGACATTGCTGGGGTCGACAGGCTCAGGGATAGGGTGGTTCACTATGGCGTTCCTATGCAGTAAAGAAACTTGTTGGAACGCAGTAACAGATGGCGGTCAAAGGCCGCTGGCGTTGCACGAAACGTCTCTTCCAGCGAGGCATCGATGGAGTTTTTTGAGATGCCTTCATAGGAAGGTCCCGGAGTGAAGACGTGTGTGATTCCGTTCTCTGTAACCGTATAGACTAATCCATTGATGGCGATAGGTGATGAAGAAAAGGCACCTTCCACACGTTGCTGCCAAAGTTGTTCGCCGGTCTTGTTGTTGTAACATGTTATGATTCCGGGCCTCAGACGCGTCACAATTAGATAGTCGCCGACCGCCAAAGGACTTGGCAGATCACGGCCTCCGGTGCGTGGCACGCGCCAGGCTTCTTGTTTGCCTGAGACATCACCGGAGCCACCTGGTCTTATGGCGACCATTGTTCCTGATCGCCCTGGAACTGAGATGACCGTCTCTTCGGTCAGAGCCAGTGTTGGAGTACCTCGCCCTACACTGGCAATGCACTCCCAATAAACGTCACCAGTCGCAATGTCGTAAGAAACGACTTTGGAGTGACCATTGAGAATCAGTTCTTTGCGATTGGTGCCCTGGAATACAACCGGAGTGCTCCAGCCACGGATCGTCTCTCTTGAAGTTTGCCAGACTGTCTTTCCTGTCTTTAGATTGAAGGCCATCAGAGAGGCTTCGTTATCAGCGTCACAGTTTTGGACGACGAGTCCGTCAACAATGACGGGAGAGGCGCCGGTGCCCCAGGGTCCCTCAAACTTGCCCAGATCACGGGACCAGATAATCTGGCCGGTTTTTGCGTCGAGGCTATGAAGGCCTCCTTTGCCAAAGAATGCCACCACGCTTGTGCCGTCGGTGGCACACGTGCTGGATGCCCGATTGTTCATCGCGTGGGTGTCCTCTGCTTCTCCGGTCCAAACGAGTGTTTGCCACTTGATCTCTCCAGTCTTTCGTTTGACCGCTAGCACAAGACGCTTAACTCCATTATCTGTAGCAGATGTTAGATACACCGTATCTTCCCAAAAGACCGGAGACGATTGGCCAACTCCCGGGAGTTCTGTTTTCCAGATGATATCTTTGCCAGAGAATTTTTGTGGTACATCTGCTGCCGTAGACAAGCCATTACCAGTTGCACCGCGCCACTGAGACCAATTGGTTTCGGCGAGCCCCAGGGGGCCGGTCATCAATAGTAAAAATGTGGAAATCCAAAGCGTCTTCATGATCGCCCTTTCTATGAATTGGCAATTAGTGTTCGTGTAAAGAACGAGTGATTACATCGGTTTAATGCGAACGTTTTTCCAACGGCATTTGGCACCATTTGGCCAGCCGGTACCACCGTGGACCTGTACCGCGATACTGCCGGATGAACCGAGTAGATGGTGAATTTTCTCTTTGTCGTAATTGGTGGCATCACAGGTTTCACCGTTAAATTTGGCCACTTTGAGTCCGTTGATAAACGTGTTGATTTGTGGGTACTTGCCAGAGACTTCAACACGAGCCGTATTCCACCCATTGAGCTTCCATGCTTTAACCCAGGCTTCAGGAGTACAAGTGTATTCTAAGCCGCATTCTCTTGCGTTTTTGTGTTTGTCCGTGGTAATGCCGATCAGTTTCTTCTCGTCGTCATACTTACCATTGATGTCAAACGCACGTGTATTAAAACCGGTCGTCCCTTCCCCATAAATGTGTCCAACGTTGCCTGCGTCATGATAGTCAACCATCATTTGGAAGCATTGCCCGCGGTCATTACCACGAAGGAAAAGTCCAGAACAGACACCCCAGTCCGGCTTCATATCAATTTCGAGAACAAAACTCTCAAATTTGCGATCTGTCATCAGAATTCCACCGTTGCCGGATCCCGGAGGGTCTTGTTGCCCGGCGATCACTCCGTTTTCGACTTCCCATTGCCCCCCTGTTCCATGTCCGATCTTTTCAGGGTTGATATGCCATCCCTGAAGGGATTTGCCATCAAAGAGCTCGATCCATCCCTTACGTTTTGGTGCAGCAAAGGCGAATGGATGTAGTGATGTGACTGCTGTGCCAGCAATCAGACTGGACTTGATGCCGGATTTAATAAAGGCTCTGCGGTTGTAAACTGCCATGTCGTATGACTCCCGATGCGGATGTGGTTCAGGCGTAAAAGGGGCTGCGACTTCATCATAAAAGTTGTTGCCTACGATTACAAACCTCACAGCCGATTGATTGTTATACTGTGGAATTAGTATGAGAATCTGGAACGCATAAGAGGTGGTGAAATGAATCGTATTCTTGGGGTTCTGCTATTGGTAGGAGCAGTTGGGCAAATTCCTGATGTTGTTTGCGCGGGTATCCCCAATATCCTGTTTGCAATTTCCGATGATCAGTCTTATCCGCATGCGTCGATTTACGGCACTCGTGGAATCGCCACACCCGGATTTGATCAGGTCGCGCGCGAAGGCGTGTTGATTCACAATGCTATTGCTGGGTCACCAGGTTGCGCTCCTTCGCGGGCAACGATTTTGACAGGACGCTATCCATGGCAGAATGAGCATGCTGGGACTCATGCAAGCTCATTTCCGGCACACTTAAAGGTATATCCTGAGATGCTCGCCGCTCATGGCTACCACGTTGGATATACAGGTAAACCATGGGGGCCTGGGCGATGGGATATCACGGGACGCATGCAAAATCCAGCAGGCCAACCATTCGCTTCCGCCAAAACTAAACCTCCCGGTGATTCGATCAGTTCCACTGACTACAGTTCGAATTTTCGTAGGTTTGTAGAGAAGCGTGAAGACGGGCAGCCATTTTGCTTTTGGTTTGGAGCCCATGAACCGCACCGTGCTTTTGAGAATGGTATTGGGCTACGAATGGGAAAGAAGCTTGACTCAATTGATGTGCCTGGGTTCCTTCCGGATCACGAAGTAATTCGCTCCGATTTGCTGGATTACTATACAGAAATTGAACACTTCGATTCACATCTTGTGAAGATGTTGAACTACCTCAAAGAGATAGGGGAACTTGATAATACTTTGATTGTGGTGACTAGCGACAATGGGATGGCCTTCCCTCGCGCCAAAGCTAATGGTTATGAATTTGGAATCCATGTTCCGATGGCAGTAAGGTGGGGAAATCGGATCGATGCGGGGCAGCAATTGGATACTTTGGTTAGTTTTGTTGATATCGCTCCAACATTTCTGGAAGCAGCCGGGGTGGAAATCCCGGAGGAAATGACTGGGCAAAGTTTATTACCACTGTTGGGCGATCGTCAAGGAGCTTTGTGGCATGAGCGAGACGCAGTCTATAGTGCGCGAGAACGACATTCGTCATCTCGGTATATGAATTGGACGTATCCACAAAGATCGATGCGTACCCAGCAGTATTTGTTGATTCGGAATTTCAGGCCAGATCGTTGGCCGGCGGGAGATCCTCAGAAATTCGATGCTCCTGACAAACTTGGTCCCATGCATGGCGGATATCACGATATTGACGCCTGCCCTTCCCTCACTTTTTTAATCAATCAACGTGCAGAGGAAGAGTTCTCCCGGTTCTTCTTCTGGTCTGTAGAAAAACGGCCTGCATGGGAGTTATATGACATCAAGAAAGATCCAGAATGTTTAACCAATCTGCTGGAAGGTCGAGGGAATACCAGACTTGGTAAAAAGTTACAGGATGCCATGATCCGGTATTTGACCAAAACCAAAGATCCACGCGTGCTCGACGGTGGCGACATCTTTGAATCGTACCCGAGATATAGTCGCATACGAAGCTTTCCAATGCCTCCGAAATCTCTGGAAGACTAAGATGATTTATCGCACATGCTTTTTAGTAACTTGTATTCTGTGTTTGCAAAGTCGTTTAGCAGCAAAGTCAAATCCACCGGCCTGGCAGCGACATACGATTGATGCAACATCCCGGGGGGCCGATGGCGCTCGTATCGCGGATGTGAACGGGGATGGATTTCCGGATTTGGTAACCCCGTGGGAGGAAGGCGGAGTTATTCGTGTTTGTTTGCACCCTGGGAAACAAGAGGTCAGAGAACCCTGGCCTTCAGTCACGGTCGGCAAAGTGGCCACCCCGGAAGATGCGGTCTTCGTTGATTTGGATCGAGATGGACAGGTGGATGTCGTGAGTAGTTCCGAAGGTTCCGTCCGGACGATGCATGTTCATTGGGCTCCCAGTGAATCGCAAAACTATCTGCTAGCTTCTCAATGGAAGACTGAAGTTATTCCGGTGACGCAAAGAAAACAAGCCTGGATGTTTGCCATGCCGATGAACCTAGATGGCCGGCATGGCGTGGATTTGGTGGTCTCGTCCAAAGGAGCAGAGGCTAGCGTGGGCTGGCTTCAGGCACCTGCCGAAGCTCGCGATTTGGACTCCTGGAAATATCATCGTTTGGCGGATGCCGGGTGGATCATGTCTTTGATACAAGCTGACTTGAATAGCGATGGACTCGACGATATTTTGTTCACTGATCGCCGTGGTGCTGGTCGGGGCGTGAAGTGGTTACAAAATCCAGGGCCCAAGCTTGTGCACGATCCGGCCAATTGGGAGCTCCATCGGCTGGGGGGCGGCAATTATGAAGTGATGTTCATGGACTACGCTGATTTTAATGCCGATGGGACTGACGATATCGCAGTTGCCACACATCAAAGAGAAATACTCCTTTTACAAAGGCAGCCAGTCACTAATTCCTGGAAGCCTTCGTCGATTACTGCCCCGTATGATTTACTTAAAGGCAAATCTATAAGAGTTGGTGACATAAATTTGGACGGTATCATGGACTTTGTTCATAGCACTGAGCCTAACAGCGGTCCTCGTAAATCAGGTGTAACCTGGCTGAAACGGATGTCCAATCTGGATATGAATCCTCAAGTTCTGCCAGTTAGCAATGTGCAGGGACTCAAGTTTGACCTGTTACAGTTGGTTGACCTAGATCAGGACGGAGATCTGGATGTGATTACATGTGAGGAATTGGATAATCTGGGATTGATCTGGTACGAGAACCCGATTCGCTAGCGTCTGTTTGGTTCCTAGCTATTGCCGCTTGACTTCAGTGACCCATTGCTGATGCAATTTGAGCAGTGCGGTTACAATGTCCGGGTGCTCTTTTGCAAAGTTCTTCATTTCAGTCGGATCGTCACGGAGGTTAACAAGAAAGAGCTTGTCGTTGGCAGTGAGAGGAGCTTTGTTACTAGTGTCCCGCGGATTACCTAAGAGTTTCCATTCTCCCTTGCGAACTGCCCAGGGAGGATTGTTTCCTCCTCCTGTTTGCCAATGAAAAACCTGATGCGGAGTCGGAGCGTCTGCTGAGTTTATTAATCTCGTGATGTCTTTGCCATCGATACGATGTTGCACACTGGGGAGGCCAGCTAAGCTGGCAACGGTTGGATACCAGTCCACAGCCGTCGCTAACTGATTTCTGGATTCATCTTCAGGGAGGTGTCCCGGCCAACTGATAATTGCAGGTACTCGGATACCACCTTCAAACAAGCTAAATTTTGCTCCTCTATAAATTCCGGCACTGCCTCCGCCTCCAAATGTACGTTCTTCTTGGGAATGTCCATGGTCTGATTGAAACACGATGATGGTGTCTTCTCTTAGACCCAAACTGTCCACCTTGGCAACTAGCTTCCCGATCATTTCATCCATCGTTGAGATCAAGGTGGCATACATTCGGCGTGGAGCTTCCAGATGTTTGTAATGCTGTCGCCATTTTTCGGTCCCCTGTAATGGATAATGGGGAATATTCATGGCGAAGTACATGAAAAAGGGTTTTTGGCGGTTGGCTTCGATGAACGATGAGGCTTCGTCGACCATCAGCTGCGGAAAATATGAGCCATCCCGCCAGATTTCATTTCCGTTTTTCCAGAGGTCATGTCGGTTAGGCCCGTTCCAGTAAAAGAAATGAGAGTAGTTATCGATACAGCCCCCCATATGTCCGAAGGAGTAGTCAAATCCCTGATTGTTGGGCATTGTGGCTTCGTCATACCCAAGGTGCCATTTCCCGATGTGGGCGGTTGCATATCCCGCTGATTTAAATATTTCGGCGAGGGTGATCTGAGCATCAGGCATTCCGGCATGGCCCTGATGAGATGATACGTTGCCAGGTATTTGAGCACGTTGTGGATATCGTCCGGTTATGACGGCTGCACGCGACGGAGAGCAGACAGGAGCGGCTGAATAAAATTGGGTAAACTTGACGCCACGTTTGGCCAAGGAGTCCATATGGGGGGTTGTGAGGTCTTTCGCGCCAAAACAATTAACATCAATGGTCCCCTGATCATCGGTGTAAATCAGAATCACATTTGGCTGGCGAGCTTTAAGGGATGCCAGTGAAGTGATCGAGATAATCAGTGTTAGGATCAATTTGTTCATGACATTTGCCCTTTAGGGATTAAGCATTCCGGCCATCGGTTTGCCAGATTTTATTGGAATGAACATCCATCGCCGTCAGGATTCCATTGCCAAAGCAAAATGTATCCAGACAAACTAGATGTCCATAATCGAGTATTTTGCCGTTCTTTTGTGGCGTGTGTCCGACAATGATGCGTTTGCCCGAAACGTGAGGTTGTGGGGGAAGGTCTGTTAAATGAGTCCACAGCAGAATTTGAGGATCCTGTTGTTCCAGAGGGGTAGTAGGAAGGCAGTTGGCATGCACAAACAGGTGATCCTCAGTTTCGTAAAAAGGCACACAACTACTGAGGAACTCTAAGTGGTCGTCGGGAATACCACCCAGATCGGTAGCGTAACTGTCCAGCGTTTGCTGACCGCCAAACTGGAGCCACAGCGATTGCATTAAAGGTTGCTGCATCGCGTCGAGCATCATGATTTCATGATTGCCGACCAGCGGTACGACGTGACATTGTTTTCTCAGATCCATCACTGTGTCGACCACGGTTTTGGAATCCGGTCCCCGGTCTATGTAATCACCGAGAAAAATAATCGTATCTTCCGGTTGAGGCCGGATTTGCATTAGTAATGTTTGCAATTCGGTGGCGCAGCCATGGATGTCACCAATGGCGATAGTTCGAGCGTGATTATCGAGTTCAGATTCTGTCAACGTACAGTGATCACTAAGGGGATTAATTGATCTCGGGATTGGGGGGGATTTGGTTTTGTCCGGTGGCTACCTGTAGTACGGTATGTCCCATCCTTTCACAAAGTAACTTCCAAGGGTCTTCCGCATTCATGCTGAAAATGTCGTTGGGTGTGGCAGGCGTAACTAACCAGCCACCTTGTTGCAATTCAGCATCTAGCTGTCCTTCGGCCCAGCCGGCATAACCGGAAAAAACTTTGTAAGGTAACGCTTTTTCCGAAACGAGTTTGGCGAGGTTGGTTTTTCGTGATGAAACATACACGCCGGAGAGTATTTCTTGTTCACTATATTCGGGACATGTGTGAAGCATCATGATAGGGCCGTCCACAGGTCCGCCTACATAGAGGACGCCTTCATTGGAAAGCGAAGTACCTGTCATAACTTCCCAGATACTGTCAATTTCGCTGTTGGTGGGGCGATTGAGAATTAGCCCTAATGCACCACTCTCATCATGTTGCAGAACCAATACGATCGTGCGATGGAAATTAGGTTCTATCATGGCCGGAGGTGCAATTAAGAATTGTCCTTGGAGTGTATCCATGTTTGAAGCTCCGGTACACAGTTCCAGACTAGCTCTGGAAAGTTTCTTTCCAGTAACATCCTGCCCAGGAAAGCCCTACCCCGAAACCAATGAGCAGATTTTGCATGCCGGCTTTTAAGTCGCCCGATTCTCTCATTTGCTGGATTAAGATAGGAAGGGTTGATGAAACCGTATTGCCAACATGCGAAAGGCGGATAGGAACTTGGCGTTGTGGGACCTCAATTCTGGCAGCTAGTTCGGATAGCATTTTGTGAGTGGCCTGATGCATCAGAAAATAGTCGACATCAGCTTTAGTGATCCCTGCATTAGCAACGATTTGATCTACCAGTCCAGGGATGGCATCCACGGTGAAACTGATCAAACTTGGGCCATCCATGTATAGATCGCTATCCCAGCGATGGCGGTTGCGAGGCGGCATCGGTTGGCGACGTCCGCTTTTAGTCAGTAACAGCATGTCGGCTCCGGAACCGTCAGTTCCAAATTTGAAATGCTGAAACCCGGGTTCATCGCTAGCTTCGATCAGCGAGGCTGCGGCACCATCGCCAAAGATGGTGCGCAAACTGCGGTCACTTGGATCAATGTATTTGGTATACGTCTCGGCCGTAATAAACAGAATACGTTTGGCAGCGCCGCTTTTAATCAGACCGTCTGCCATTGCAAGTCCGTAGACGTAGCCTGAGCATCCAAGATTGAAGTCCAAAGCCCCGCAAGATGTGGGCAAGTTTAGCCGTTGTTGCATGAGGCAGGAGGTTGTTGGCAACGGGCAATCAGGAGTCTGGGTACAGAACAATAGAAAGTCTATTGAACTACGATCAATGTCATATTGATTTAGTAGTTTCTCTGCAGCAGCGACTCCCAAATCCGATGCATACTCGTCATCAGCAGCAATGTGGCGTTGATAAATCCCCGTCTTTTCCTGAATTAGGTCGAGATTCCAGCGCGGAAATTCATCACGAAGGGTATCGATAGACTCAACTTTCTCTGGGAAATGAAGAGCGATAGGGCCGATCGAAGCGTGTTGCACAGAAAGATTCCCGGAGATTAACTTGGCAGGCCGATAATTCAGTACGCCTGTTTAAACCTGTAACATAGATAGTAGACTAGTGGAGCCGATAACTTCCCACCCGTGAGCGAGCGAAATTGGTATCCTGTAAAGAACCTACGATACACGCGAACTGCGAAATGGTCAATTGTTCCGGTTTGTAAACCTACGTTGTTAGTTGAGTTGGAACATGATGAATACGGAGCATAAACTAGTGGAAAACGCTTGCTTCCAACAGTACTCGTCAAAGATCTCGAGACGAACCTGGTGTGGCCTCGCGTTTGCCTCCGCTTCCACCATCGCCTGTTCCTCAAGGTCCAGTATAGCACTTGGTTTTGCTGAAA